>CAZWOB010000129.1:0-5083 GCA_964635295.1 uncultured bacterium | reverse complement strand
TGACCGGAGGGTTGACCCCTCTTGCAACTTTCATCTATCAATACTTTCCCGATGGATCGAAAATCATTGAGGACGACTCCGATCCAGAAACATACAGGAAAAATTCCGTCTGGGCACAGAATTTTAAAGAGCACTGGGCGAAAAATATCATTCCAAGTTGCGGCGCCTGGATCTTCACCGGAATGACCGACCGGCAGATAGGCTTTCGCCGCAACCCCGATCACTATGAACCCCTGGATGTCCTGGTGCAGAGCTCAGAGGTCGCCTTCAAAAATTCTCCTGATTCCATTTGGCAGGATTTCAAAACAGGTGCTGTCGATGCCCATATTTTAAACCCCGACCAGCTCATCGAGCTGGACAATTTCCTCAACTCCAAGCTTTACAAGCAACAGGTAAAAGAAAATAACGGCATCAGCAAGCTCGAATACCCGGCACGGGCGTACAACTACCTGGGATGGAACCAGAATACCCCTTTTTTTCATAGCCGGAACGTCAGGCAGGCGATGACGCTGGCAATTGACCGCAAGCGGATCATCGACCAGTATCTCAATGGAATGGGAATAGAGGTCACAGGACCGTTGGCTCAGGATTCACCCTCTTACGATCAGTCAATTGTGCCCTGGCCGTTCGACCCGCAGCTCGCAAGGGAATTGCTTGAACAGGAGGGGTGGTATGACAGCGATGGGGACGGCATCATCGATAAAGAGATTGACGGGAAGCGTGTCCCTTTTGAATTCAGTCTCACTTACTATGTAAAGAACCCGACGACCAAGTCGATCGTCGAGTATGTCGCGACCGCTCTTAAAGAGCTGGGGATACGGGTCAAGCCCAATGGTGTCGATGTTGCCGATTTATCAGCTACGATGGATGAAAAGAGTTTTGAAGCGGTGTACATGGGGTGGTCGCACGGAACTCCTCCAGAGAACCCCCGACAGTTGTGGTCTTCCAGCGGCGCGAAGGAACCGGGGTCGTCTAATATTGTAGGATTTTCCAACAAGGAAGTGGATAAAATTATCGATGCTCTGGATTTCGAAGCGGATCCGAAAAAGAGGGTCGAACTTTACAACCGCTTCCACGCCATCATCCATGAAGAGCAGCCCTATACCTTTCTATATACTCCGAAATCGCTGTATCTGTACCGCGATTACCTGAAAAATGTATTCATCCCCGCGGACCGTCAGGACCTTATCCCGGGAGCTAATATCGGACAGCCTGATGGCTCAATTATCTGGATAGACAAGAAGAGCTCACGTGCTTAATTATATCGCTAGACGTCTGCTTCTGTTGCCGGTCACCCTTTTTTTTATCATATTGGTCAACTTCGTGATCATCAATCTTGCTCCCGGCGATCCAGTGACTGTGACGGAGATCTCTCCTGAGGGGGGAGTTACGAGACAAGAGGACCAGGCGCTTGCTTTCGGCAGCGACAACCGATACCTCCAGTTCCGAGAGCATTATGGACTGACGCTGCCTATCCTGCTCAATCTCTGGCCATATCTGACTTTAGACGATGTGATGGGGTCGTTGGAGCAGCTCACTCAAGGAAAGAAAAAGCTTGGAGTGAAAGAATATGAAGATCTGCGGATCAGATTTGGAGACCAGTCCCGCTATATCATGCCGCTGCTGCTGGAAGTGATCGAAAATCATGAGCTGAGTGACTCGATCAGGAAGATGGCGCTGAGGTTTTTCGTCAGAGGAGGGACAAGGCAGGCGTATCTGGGTTATCGATTGACTGATAAACAAAAAGCGTACAACCGAAAGATCGCAGTCGATAACGATTTTTTGACGACCTTGCTGGGAACCCAATTGCCAATTGATCAGTCAGCAAAGAAAGTGAAGGAGTGGTATGACAAAAATGAGGCCTATTATGACTTTAACCCTACTGGTTGGAACAAACGACGATTGATCGTCCAGACCCGATTTACCCGTTACATGAGCCGGGTCCTCACCCTCGATTTCGGATCGCTGCGCAATGATGCGTCGAAATCGGTCATCAGCGAAGTGGTCAAACGGTTCAAGTACTCTTTGACATTGGCATTTCTGCCGATGATCATGACCTTTTTCCTCAGTCAGGTTTTCGGGTTTATGATGGCCACCCATCAAAATGGCTGGCAGGACTTTTCCCTCAATGTCGTGTTCCTTGTGCTTTATGCGGTGCCGGTCTTTGTCGTTGCCCCGTTTCTCATTGAAAAAGTCGCGCTTAACTACGATTTTCCCTTCACACACATCCCTATCCCTATCAGCGGTTTTACCAGCAGCGAGTCCGAGTATGCGATGATGACCAGCAACGAAAGGTTCTGGGATGTGTTGCAGCATATTGCTCTGCCGCTTGTGGCTGTGATGTACGGGGGGCTGGCAGCCTCTTCCCGCTTGTCAAGGACGGCCGTCCTGGAGGTGATGCGGCAGGATTACGTGCGGACCGCGCGGGCCAAAGGGGTTGGCAGGTTCACCATTCTTGGCAAACACGTGGGGCGCAATGCGGCAATCACGATTATCACTTCGATCGCCGGCTCGTTGGGGGTTGTCCTGGGAGGATCATTGATTGTCGAAACGTTGTTCGAGATCAACGGCTTTGGGAAATTTTTCTATGATGCGGTCATTAACCGCGATTATAATGTGATCATGTTCTCCGCGTTGGCGGGATCGTTTTTGACTTTGATGGGATATCTTGCCGCCGATATTTGTTATACACTGCTTGACCCGAGGGTGACGTTGGAATGAAGGACCTGTATTGGCAAAAAGTATGGAAACAGTTCTGCAGTCACAAGCTGGGACTGTTTGCATTGGTTATCGTCGGTGTTTTTTGTCTGGTCGGGATTTACGCTCCCATTTTGGCTTCGAGCAGGCCGTTGGTCGTCAGATTCGACGGCGAGTGGTACTTTCCCCTTTTCCGTTATCTGTTTTATACAGGCTTCTATACGAAGTTGATCGACATCTTCTTTAACCTCATGATGTTGACGTTTCCTTTGTTTATCGTTGTCCTGTGGTTGGGAAAAAAGCGGTGGTTTGTCCTTTTATGCCTGGTCCAGCTTTTGGGCTTTGCTTATTTGGTCATCTGGCCGGTCAAGGACCCGGCCTCCGACCCTGTAAAAGCGAAAGAGCGGCAGGAACAACTGTCGAAGATGCGTCAAGCCGGGGAGTATCCCACTTGGAAATTTGATCTTTCCTATTTAAATGGCTATGCGAAATTGAACCAGGTCTTGCGTTATCAACTTAACAAACAGCATCACGAAACGATTTTACATTATGCGAATGAAGAGATTGGCAAAATCTCCACCAAGTGGGAAATGGAGCAGCGTCTCCTGAGAGAAAGGCGGGGCAGGAACAATCAGCTGCTTGAACAATATTCTCCCGGTTCTCCCGCCTATGAGCGGGCGAAGGCATCGCTTGAGTATAACAGGGACAAGCAAAAGTGGTTAGAGAGGGAGAGCGGAGAGCTCTCATGGCGGGTCATGCCTCTCATCCGACCGTTTCACTGGGAGGACGACGCCGGCGGCGAGCAGGAGATGAATCAATTTCTTCCCTGGTGGGAACTGACCCGGATCAACCGCAAGGATTTGGTCTCTGCATTGATCTTTGGAGTGAGGATTTCTCTTGTTGTGGGCCTTCTGGCTGTAAGTTTGGCGATGGCGATCGGTATTCCCATTGGTTCTTCGGCCGGATATTATGGCGGCAAGTGGGATATTTTCGTTTGTCGGCTCTTAGAAATTTGGGAGTCGATGCCCACCTTCTTTATGTTGCTGCTTGTTGTTGCCATGACTCAGAGCAAATCGATCTTTATCGTTATCACAGTTGTCGGGCTGTTCGGCTGGACTAGTTTTTCCCGCTATATCCGTGGCGAGTTCTTTAAGCAGAGGAATTTACCCTATGTGGAGGCGTGCAGGGCAATGGGATTTAAAGACAGACGGATAATCTTTACCCACATTCTCCCCAATGCGATCCCTCCAGTTCTTACTCTTTTGCCGTTTGCCGTGATGGCTGCGATCACCAGTGAAGCCGGTCTTTCTTTTCTAGGACTGGGGGAAGAAGGGTCATGCTCATGGGGCGTTTTGATGGACGAGGGACGTGCGGCGTTCCCTGGGGAAAGCTATCTTCTTTGGCCTCCTGCAATTCTTCTGACTTTACTTTTGGTCGCGATTGCTCTTGTCGGGGATGCGACCCGCGATGCGATCGATCCTAAAATGCAAAAATAATGTTTGCATTTATTGGTGAAAACTATTTTGATCTAGATTTTGAGACCAATAGATCTTTTGGAGAAATAAAATGAAGAAAAGTTTACTTGCATTTTTGCTATTTGCCGCAGGCGGGATGCCTGTTTATGGAGACAATTGCTGCACCCCTTGCGGACCGCTGAACGCTTGCGAATGGAGCACTTCCTTAAGGGCTGGTGTTGAGTGGATGTGGTATCCCGAACGCCGTCGCAATGATTATGTCAACTGTGTTGCGGCTACTGCCATCGTAATTGATGGGGAAGCAGTAACAGAAGTTGATGTTTTTGCAATTGACCAGGACGATACCTATCGCACTCCCCGGTTTACGAACCAATTTACAGTGCCATGGACGATTGTAGGTGAAATCGGCTATGCATTCACTTGCAATACTGAGGTGTTCGCGGACTTCCATTATGGAAGGGCTAGCGGAAGAAGCCGTACCTACTCGATTGAGTTTGATGAATTTACTCTTCCTGGAGATCCAGCTGTAGTCTTGGTCCCGGAGGAGATCTGGAATATTTCTGAATCTTATTCAGACCTTAAGTATTTCGGTGGAACGATCGGCATGCGCCATTACTTCGATCCGATTTGCAGCAAGTTCTTCCCTTTCTTCGGTGTGAAGGCGGGGGTGCGTCATTTTGATCCAGTCAGAGCGACAGTAATTGCTCAGGTTTTTGATGATGATGAATTAAATGTTGCACAGACTGAGCAGGGAATCTACTACGATTCTTATAATGTCTTTCATGGTGGTTTCCAGTTTGGGATCAACATGAAATGTGGCGACTGCATCAATTTCTTTGTCATGGCTGAAGCACTAGCGACCTGTGGGCTGAAGCCGCATGATACAGGATTTACATTCACCAATGAGGGAA
>CAZWOB010000128.1:0-5203 GCA_964635295.1 uncultured bacterium | reverse complement strand
GGCCCTGGAGCATCAGAATGATTTTTTGTCAAAAAAACTTATGCGTAAAAGTATGATTGAAACGGGACAAAGTCCTTTTAGCTTATCAAGGGTATCTCGACCCTCAGGAGGGGTCATGGTGGTGGCCGTTTGCATCCGATGTCAAAGAGAGGGTCGTTTCGCCACGACCCCATCTTCTTCTTCCAGTCGATCGCGACATGATATTAAGTCTCGACGAGAGGAGGGAAAAAATGTACCGCTTCCTGCATGACCGGGTAATGGCGCACCTCAGGCACGACTATGGAATTCCCCCCGGACAGCCGATCCCCCCTGAACTTGCTCAGAAAGAGTATGAGTACCTGAACCAGCACATCGGGGACTATGTCAACAATTGGTGGAACGGGACAGGGCCGATTTTCGGAGAATATGATGTGCTTACCGTGCATCGGGCGCAGGATATCCGTCCGGAATTGTTCCAAATGCTGCAAAAGGACTACATGATCGGAAAGAACCGCGACCTTCAAAAGCAGATGATGGAGCGGGAAGAAAAAATGGAGCAGCTGCAAGCGACATATGAAGAAGTGGCTGCTGAATCGATTGCGATTGACGAAGCCGGTAAAACATTGCGAGGGGAACATGGGGCGTATGCAGAAGCTGGGGACCTGTTTCTCAGTCATGTCCTCGAAACAATGCCAGCGATCAAACCGTCGATTGAAATCCTGGCAGCGCCGTATGTTGTCGAGTCGGATGATGAAACGTTCGACCATATGATCGACCGCATGAACTTTCGAGCTAAAGTTGTCGCATCACATAAGGAATATCCTGGGCCGTGGAAGATTGAGTGGAAAATCGACAAGCCGCAGGCGCCGGGAGAGGCTGACAGCTCAGTCTCGATGGACTTGCCGCATCCCCAAACGGAGGTAGATGCGTCTGGGGCCGGGACGATCACCGTCACAGCGATTGCCTATGATGCCGAGGGAAAGGAGATTATTCGCGGCAGTATGCAGTTAGAAGTGGAAAAGGAGAAGGTCAAAAAAGAGGATGAAGATGAGCTGGCCCCTTCAAAACCAGGTCTGGATGAGGAAGCAGGCAATGATTTGATCGAGCAGATGGAAAAGCTTGTCAGCAAAGCGGCGGCAGAGTCCGGAAAAGCGGACGAAGAGTGTAAAGAAGGGCAGTCAACTGCTGAAGAGACCTCTAAGGCCTCAGAAAAATTAGGCAAGGACCTGGAAGCGCTCAAGGAAACGGCGGAGTCCATTCGCGACAGGATAGCCGAACTTACAGGCGATATTACTGAGATCAACGCGTTGAAACAATCGATTGACGATGCGGCGAACCTATTGGCCAGGCTGCGCGATGAAATGAGGAAGCTGTCGATCTCGGTCTGCATCTCAGCTGTCGATGTTCGAAAAGCGACGAGCGATGAGGTAAGAGAGCGTTCTGTGAATGACGCTCGTGAAAAGATGAAGCAGCTGCGCGAAGTCGATGCTGAAACAAAAGAACTGTATGCCAAAATGACGGAAGCGATGGAAAAGCTGCGGGCAATTGAAGAGAAAAGAAAGGCGTTGATGATTACCATTGATCAGTTTGACGAAAGAATGGCCCGGACATTACGCAGTAACGTGGATGTCCGTTTAAAAGAAAGCGAATCTAAGGCCAGCCATACCGAAGCGGAAATTTTTGTCGGCAAGCTTGGAGAGACCAAAGGGTCAGGGGAAGAGATCCTCCAACAGGGAAAGGTAATTGACGACCCTGGGCTTCATCGTGTTCTTGAATCTCTTTTTGGGCAAATTAGCGCTTCAAAGTCAAAAGTGGAAAACTGCCCGGCGCCTTTAGGGGAGGAGTTAGAAAAAATAAGCGGGGAGCTGTCCGAGATCGAAGGAGGGATTGACAATTTAGAAGAACAGATGGACGATGCGTTGCGAAATATCGATCTCAATGTCGCTTTGGCCCGATTAAGCATTGCCTTGGAAGATGGCGAGGCGACTCTTGCGGTGATCGATCTATTTATGGAATCGATCGAACAGAGCCTTCTCGATGGACAGAAGTGTCTGGACAGTGCTGAGAATACTCTGCTGGATCCGATCACAGTAATCGTTCCTTCTGTAAAGAAATTGCCCATAAAGGAAGCCAGGGAAGTTCTGAAAAAAGCAGGGCTGAAGTTAAAGATCGTGCCTGGAAGTCTTGCTGTCACTGAGGCGCAATCATTGACTGTCGAACAACAAAAGCCCGAAGCGGGCTCTAGGGTAAAACCTGAAAGCTTGGTAACAATCAAAATTTTCAGCAAGTTTAAGGGAGAGCTGTCAGTTCCCGAATTAAGGGGGAGAACAGAAGGTGAAGCGAGGCAGTTGGTAAGTGGGAAATTTATACTGTCCGTCGGTAAAGGGGATTCCGCTCCGTCAAAACAACTAGAGGGGAAAGTTCAGTCTCAAAATCCGGCTCCATACAAAGAGCTGAAGAAGGGAGGAACAGTAACTGTAAAACTGTACACGGCCTACAAGCCCGCTCGAGTGGTGCCTGATGTGATTGGGCTTTATACTTATGAGGCTGATGATATTGTCAGGATGGCGGGCTTTGAATTTGTTAAAGTTGCCGGAGAGGCCGCTCCCAATAAGCTGAACGAAGGGGTGATCTATCGACAGTCTCCGATCTCTGGCAAGGCGGCAGATGAAGGTGTCAAGGCGATCACAGTGACCTATTACAAAAAAATTAAAGAGCAGCCGACGGTTCCTCCGCAACAGACTCCCGTGAGAACACAGCCTACCAATCAGCCGACGAGCGGTTTTTATGTTGCGTTCAGTTTGTACTTTCCTCAAATCCCGACAGATATTCCTGAAGGTGAACAAGCTAAAGATTATCTGAAGAACTACCTGAAGAGACTGCCTGTCAAGGAAAGCTCGTTCGTCAAAAACAAAGATTACAAGATCTTCTTCTACTTTCACGATGAGGCGATCATCACCTTTAAAAGAGAACAGTTTACTCCCGGCAGTAAATTTGCTTCTCCATACAGTATGGATTTTACAAACGATAAAGGGGAATCGTTCAAGTTGAAGGGAGCATTTTTGATGGAGGTCGAACGAACGTTTGAAACGTTCCAGGAGCTTGCACAAAAGTACCCTTCAGAAAAGCACGGAGGGATTAAAGCTGCCGTCAGCGGTGAACCATCTCTTTTTTATGTCGACATCGATAATTCGGATGGAATGTATTCGAGCAGTTTTGATGAAAAGCAGGGGGCAGGGAAAATTAATGGAGGGCCTATTTACAAAGGATGGCCCCATGCTCAGATGAAGCAGAATATCGATTTTGTGATCTTTATTGTCGAGATCTTCGACTGTTTCATTGCGACAGCTGTTTATCAGACAGTCGACAATGACCAGCTTGCCACACTGAGAACATTCCGCGACGAGGTGCTGGCAAAATCTGAAGCGGGACGGCGTCTGATCAATTTTTACTACGAGCACGGGCCTGGTTGGGCGGCCTGGGTCTACAACAAGCCTGCTGCAGTAACTGTCATCAGGACTGTTCTGGACGGCGTTGTCTGGGCTTTAGACAGGGTGGATATGGAGGATCCTAAAACGAAGAAGGCCTTTCAGCCGATGATTGATTTTGTCGATTGGATGTTCAAGGAAGAGGAAAAGAAGGAGAAGTCTGATGAGGATTAGCGGTTTGATCACAAGTTTATTGATCATGGCAGTAAGCGTTTTGGAAGGAATTGAAATTAAGGGGAAGGTGGTCGACGTTTTAGATGACGGACAAGTCAAAATCTATCTCGAAAAACGCCTGCACCCCAATATTGGGGACAATGTTCAAATGGGGTTTCACGTTCCCGGTGAAGGGATGATCCCTTTGGAGGGGATGTGGATGGTATCCGAAGTGGAAGGGAACTTCATTCTTGCAATTCCTGGAGACCCTGATAATGCAGGGGAGGCAGTCGTTGGATATGAGGTCGTTGTCGATTCCACAGGGAGCGAAGAGCCGGTTCCTTATGTTGAAGAGGATGAAGGGGTCGCAAGCGACTGGCATAAGAAAGGGGAAGAGTATTTTGCCGAACAGGACTATGTGAACGCGCTTCACATGTTCAACAAAGCAGCGGAAAAGGGTAATCCTGAATCGATGTTCAAGCTTGGCAAGATGTATGGAAACGCATGGGGAGTAAAGAAAGACTTTTCCAAAGCTCTTGAATGGTATACGAAAGCTGCCAATAAAGGACTATTGAAGGCGAAGTTCTACGTGGGGAATTATTATTTTCATGGGATGGGCGTTGAAACAAATTACGAGGAAGCGGCGAAATGGCTGAAAGAACCTGCAGAACAAGGATTGAGCAATGCCCAGGTGTTGTATGGTTTTATGCTTGACCGCGGAAAAGGGGTTGAGCAGGACACATCGAAAGCATTTGAATTTTACAGGCTGGCAGCAGAGGATGGCAATCCATGGGGGGAAGCGAATTATGGAGGGATGTTCTACAGAGGAGCTGGAACGGATAAAAATTATGACAAAGCCAGGTTTTGGTATTTGAAGGCCGCCAAGAAGGATAATCCTCTTGCTCTCAGCATGATGGGGGAACTCTACAATTTTGGTTTTGGGGTGGAAAAAAATGGCAGAACAGCTTCCATTTGGTATCAAAAGGCCATCAATACCGGGAGTCCTCAAGCGTTTGTCTACACAAATTTAGGCTTCCTCTATCATATGGGAAATGGGGTGGAAAAAGACCTCCAAAAAGCTTTTGACTTGTATACGAAGGGAGCTGAGGCGGGGGAAGCGATGTCGTTCAATAATCTGGGGGCCATCTATCTTTATGGAGATGGAAAACCTGTCGACCATTACAAGGCAAAGCAGTATTTTCAACAGGCTTCTGAAAAGGGGGCTCTTCTTGCAAAATGGAACCTTGCGCGCATGCTGTATCAGGGGCAAGGAGGACCGGAGGACAAGGCTCAGGCGATTGAGCTGTTTAAAGAAGCGGCAAGGGCCGGGCATGAGCCTTCACAGCAGCAGTTAAGGGATTGGAACATCAGTTACTGACCTGTGAAGCTATCTAACAAAAGGTTTATCCGGAAAATGAGTACCTGATCGAAAATTAATAACATGATAAGCAGGATCGCAAGCGGCAGGATGAATATTCTTATAAAATTCGGGCATTCAACAACAAGCCTCTCTTAATTACGACTCCGAAGAGAACCATGAACTCGCCAAATTAGCTTGAATAATCTCTACTATTGAGCAAAGG
>CAZWOB010000127.1:0-5270 GCA_964635295.1 uncultured bacterium | reverse complement strand
ATCGACAATTTCGTAGTCAAAATCAAAGAGATCAAAAAAATCAAAGGGGCGCTCAAACTGATGGAATTTCGCGCTCAGGCAGAAGAGCTGCGAGGAATCCTAGAGCAAAGCGAATCAGTGGAAGCGGCAAAACTACCAAAGCGCCTCCGCCCCCTTTTCGGCAAACTGAAAGTGCGCGCATCCAAAAAGCTGGAAGAGGCAGAGATCATCGAAGCCAAACAAAGGCTCGAGGAGATCGAAAAAGAGGCGATCGATGAATCAGAAAAACGGCAGGCAGAACTCGAACGCGATATTCAGAGATGGACAACGAGGGCGGATAAATGGAAAAAACGTTTGGAACCCCTGCAAAGAAGGATCAGAGAAGCGGGCGCAAAAGATTTTGCGCGCACGGCGAAACTGGCAAAAGATAGAACGGGAAGCGCCATCAACATCGAACAGATCATCGCAGAGGGGCTGCTCAACGATCCCGACCTTCTGGATGAGGATATCCAAGGGATCCTTCAAAAAGAGCTGGGGGTCGATCTTGAAGAGATCCAGTCCAGGCCGGAAAAAGAAAACATCATGCGAGACACAATGGAGGCCCTGCAAACGTTTTTCGCCATGGACAACTCCAAAATCGTGGCCTTCATTCAGGAACAACAGGCAAAGGAAAGATATACATGAGCACAGAATTCATTCAGAAGATCCTGTCGGAAAACGAGATCGAGTGTTCTCTTGAACCCTCGAACAGGCACCCAGGAGGGCGTGTTCTGGTCTTTTACCCAAGTGATCATAAACAAAGGGACCGGTCGCTGGAGATTACGTCCCGGCAGCAGGTCCTGGGTGAAAAAGAAGAGGATATCCCCTATTACAGGATCCAATTCGAAGCCCCGCTTCCTTTCACAGTTAAAGAAGAATGCAGCCAGGAGATCGCCAGCTTTCTCTTTTTCCTCAATCGTCAACTAGAATTGCCCGGTTTTGAATTGGATGAAGGCAACGGATATATCCTCTATCGATACGTACTCCTCACCCCTGAAAACGATATCAAGCTGATTGTTTTAAAGGGGATCATCGGATCGATTCTGCTTATTCTCGACCTATTTGGGGAAGGGATCGAAAAAGTTGCGGCAGGAGAAACAACGTTTAATGAAATTCTGGAAAAAATCCTGGCAACAGTGGATGCATTGGCATGAATGAGCAAAACTCGATCTTTTACAAACCCGCATTCGAACTGCGCCGCCTGATCGCCGAACGCTCCATCAGCTGCACCTACCTCACTGAACAATTCCTTCAGAGAATTCAGAAGCTCAACCCCGAACTGCACGCTTACCTATTCATCGATACGCAAGGCGCGCTGGACTATGCACAACGCGTAGACATGGAACTTGCAGAAGGAAAAGAACCACATAGTCTCACAGGAGTCCCTTCGATCATTCCCGATGTCCTGCATATGATCGGCACTTACACCACTTTCGGATCAAAAGTATTTGAAGAGTTCAAGGACGCAGACGATTCCATTGAAGTCGACCTTCTCAAAAAAAGCGGCAGCGTCATATTGGGAAAAGGAAATATCGCCGAATTTGGACTTTCCTACGACACGATCAACTACAAAGGGGAAATGAGCAAAAACCCCTGGAACCTTGCTTTCTCTCCAGGCGGCGGGGGAGGAGGAACGGCAACAGCGGTCGCGGCCGGTCTCGCGGCACTGGCGATCGCTACGGACTTCAACGGTTCGCTCAGGGTAAGCGCAAGCTACTGCGGCCTGCATGGACTGATGCCCACACGAGGCAGAGTTCCCATCGTCAGGAAGCACCTTCTCCCTTTCACCGAACGGATGTTCTATCGCAAAGGAGTGATCGCCAGAAACACCCGCGACATGGCAATGCTGCTCAATGTCCTGGCCAAACCTGATGAACGTGACCCTAACAGTTGTTGTGAACAACATAGCGACTATGAAAAATGTCTTGAGCACCATCCTCAAAAGCTTCGTATTGCCTACACGCCTGATTTTGATTTTATTCCTGTCGACCCGGAAGTGAGGCTAGCGATGGAGTCTGGCATCGAGCTGCTGAAAGCCCTTGGCCATCACGTCGAAGAAGCCAGGGTTCCCATCGATCGGGACGTCCTCGCCCACTTCCTCCATTTATTTACCGCAGACCGCTATCTTATGGTCATGAAATATATCGACGAGCACCCCGAGGTATATCCCCTTCTTGGAAATAAAACAAAAGAGTGGCTGAAACTTGGACACGAAGTGTCCGGTGTTCAGTATTCGCTCGGCATCTCCTATATGGGAGAGCTGACGGAAGCGCTTGACGATTTTCTTCAAACATACGACATGATCCTCACCCCTACCTCTCCTGTCCCATCGTTTCCTCTCGGATCCCCTCCCTCTCAAGTGAATGGCAAGGACATCCATCCCTATCTGGGACTTTGGGGTTTTCTCATCCCTTGCAATATTACCGGTCACCCGACCCTCGTCGTCCCCTGCGACCAATCGAAGCAAAACGTGCCTATTGGGATGCAGTTGATCGGCCGGCAGTTTTCAGAAGGACACCTGCTCTCGCTCTCCTATCAATTAGAAAAAAGACGAGGGGAGCTCACCCCCCCTTTCATCGGATAAAAAAGCCATGGCGATAATATCGGAAATTAAAGATCCCTTTCAATTAAGCCACCTCTTTTCGCAGATCGGCACGGAAAAAGAGGGCCAACGAGGAGTCCTTGTTAAAGATGGCAATGGGTACCAGGTTGTTCATCTCGACAAGCGGAGCTGTCACTTCATGACCTATAATGAGATGGTCGGTCTGGTAGGCGGAATGATGGGGCAGCTCGTTGAAAACCCCGTGCGCGCCAAAAAAATCTCAAGGGAGCTTGAGGTGATGACAGCGAGGAAGATCGAAAGAGAATCGCATCAAAACGTCTTGATCCGGATCATTTTAAAAATCATCCAACGGGTCAAAAACTTTTTCAAGGGACGAGGATTTCTCACAAATGTCGGCTACGCCAACCAATTGTTCAAGAAACTCGACAACCTCTCGACTCCCCAGCCTGAAATTTTCGAACCCCGTCCTCCCGTAAGGCAGAGAGAGGAAACCGCCCGTCAAACCATACGCAGACAATCGACAGTGGGAAAAACCGCGGCAGTCGAAGCATTTAAACGCGATCCGGTCAATTGCTCGGTTTTCCATCGCACCATCCTGTTCAGAGATATCGATTCATACGAAAGACTGAGCCAGCTGGTTCATGACATCACAGGATTACAAAGCCTCGACTTTAACAACCCTTGGTGTCGGACGATTGCATTGGAAGCTTTGAAATTTGTGGTCAAAGAGACCTCGGACACGATCATCACGCAATTGGCACAGCGGCCCGAGTTCACTCCCGCCTTTTTCCGCGAAGTGCTCAACTTGATCATTGAAAAAGCAAATGATCAGAAAGCCTTCAGTCTTTACAGTCTGGAACTATTGATCAAAACCTATATGGAGCGCAATTGGCATCAAGGAGACTTGCCCTTAGACGACGCAACCCTATTAAATGGGGTCCAATTGCTCATCAAGTCCAAGCCCAACGAAAATCCCACAACTCAATTTATCGACTGGATGATGAATACTCCCGCATTCAATTTCGACGTATGCGTCGCCTGCATCACAAGCTACTTGGAAAAAAAATGGGAGAAACCCCCGCAAGAGCAGCTGACGATCGTCTACCCGAACTTACAAGTGTTGGAAGCTCATTTCAGAGAAAAACAATGGGCGGCCCATGCCGACAGTGTTGACCATCAGGATGTCAAACGCCATCTGCTTACCTTAAGGTGAGAAGGGAACGTCTAAAAACGCCTCTTTTTCAAGGAGGTAGGCGTATAGATGGCGGGTATGGGATTTCGGAGAGATATTTTGTAGGTTGGCAACCCCCTCATCGGGAATCTCCCAATGGGAGAGGTCGAACGCGTCATCCCTCATTTGCTTCTTTAACTCTTCCACCTCCATACCAAAAACATAGAGTTTGACATCTCTTGCGAACAGCTGGCTCATCGCTGACAGGATTCCACTGTCGAGGTCTTGATAGAACCGTTCCTGCATCACTTGCATCAAATTGCCGACTCCCTGGACAAAGCGGAGGCTCTCTTTCGTGTAACGACTTAAAAAACCGGTAAGTTTGTAGGTTTCCGCAAAGGAAGAGACCATCAGGGGATGCCCCAGATTTGCAAGGCGCAAGACGCGGTCTTTGGACACGTGGTTCTGATGTTCTTCGGCGTTTTTTATGGTGATCTCAAAAAACGAAGCGGGCTCCTTCTCTTCCTGTCCCTCCGCCTTCAGAAACTCAAGAGATTTCTCCAATATTTTTAAATACATGGGATTATCGAACCGGAAGAGCCCTCTTTCAATCACAACCGGCCTCTTGTAAAGAATATCGAGAGGGGGGGAGGCCTTCATTTCGGGGGTGAACATCACGGCGTGGCACAGCCCCCTCTTGACAAGGGTCAAATTCATCTCAATATGATCAACACCCTCGAATTCCGGTCCCTCTACATTGATAAAGTCCACTTCCATTCGCTCCAGTCGAAGGGAATCAAGCAGGCTGTCCAGAAAAGAATCGAGGTCCTCTAAATAATTATAGACGGCATAAAGGAGGTTGATCCCCAGGATTCCCAACGCCTGCTGCTGCCTGAGGTTGGTCTCATCCCGCATATTGACATGCAGAACGATCTGGCTGGTCGGAGATTTAGGGGCCGTTTGAAACCTGATACCTACCCACCCATGACAAATATTGGTCCCGTGGTAATTACGGGCCGACACCGTATTGGCGAAAGAGAAAAACCGGCTTTGCTCCCCTCTTATCTCTTTCAGTCTTTCCTCTAGAAGAGAGTATTCCCGGTCGACAATTCTGACCAATCGTTCCCGCGAGACGTAGCGGGAGACTTTGCCGTAGATCTCATCACTGACTTTCATATCATAGGCAGACATCGTTTTGGCGATCGTCCCTGCAGCTCCTCCTGCCCGGAAGAGGTGGGCGGCCGCATCCTGCCCCGCTCCGATCTCCACCAATGATCCATACACAGAATCATCTAAATTCAATGAGAGCGCTTTTTGGTGGGTATCGAGGTGTTTATCGGCAGCCATATCTTATGGGAATAACAAATCATAGTTTTTTTTAAAACGAACAACTGTATAAAATAGTGGTTTTCGGAGGTACACTATGCGACACGTTTTCTTAATCTTCGCCATTCTGCTTTCCTATTCTTCAGTTCAAGCGGATGATCAACAAAAAATTGTGCTGATCAGACATGCTCA
>CAZWOB010000126.1:0-5272 GCA_964635295.1 uncultured bacterium | reverse complement strand
CGGATGAAGATGGTTCTGTCTCATCTCGATAAGATGACAGATGAAGAGAAAAATAGTATAAATAAACAATTTAATAAATTTATGGATACTATTATATGTTGAAATATAATGTATAATTTACTAAAATTGTAGTTTATATTTAATTTATTTGTGTATTTATGTCAGCTAATTCTCCTATATCTTATCCATTACAACGCTGTTCAGGTCCGACAATCGTCAGTCCTTTAAATACAGAATCGTCTACCCCTTCATCAATTGTTTCCCGCTGGGCAAATTCACCAGGCAAGCGGGAATTTATCCAGGCTCATTCTGAGGTGTTTAAGGGATTAGATGAAGACGCTTTGAAGAAAATCCCCCTTCACCCTTGGTTATCTGCTCTAGTGTATACACTGGAGTTCCCAGCGTTGGTCAATCGGGCGAAATGGGAAGAGCAATTCAATGAGCTTCAGCTGGATGAGGCCCATATGGTTTTGAACTTTATTTTCGATCATCCACAGCTGGTTCAGGGGATGGACCTTGGGGCTGTCAGGGGGTTGGATATTCAGCCTTGGGGAGGCTCATTTCACAATTTTGATAAGTTGGGCAGAGGCCTGATGGAAATGGAAGGAGAGGAATATCAAAGGATCGGTTTTGATTTTTCGGATCACACTGCAAAAGAGATCAGAGAAGCCTACGAGATGGAAGTTAAATGGGATGCGTTGCAAAAATCGACGATCGACTTTACTGCAGGAAAAGTGATCGCAGTCCTTGGAAGGACGGTGCTGTTTGAACAAGCGGATAGCGGAAAGGTTTTAGGGTGTAAATTTTTACGCAAAGGTGAAAACCTTTCAGAATTCTGCCGAGAGAAGACGATTACAGAGATTTACAACAAGTGTGAGGAATTTAAAAGTCAACTTCCCAAGCCTGTTTCTCTCACAGCTCCTTCAAATGTTCCTGTCGACTTGTTACCTGACTATGTGGAAACCGAAAATCCTGCACTTTATGTTCAGGAAGTTGATTCTAAGTATTACCATTATCTTCATCAAATTGAAGATGATGAGAAATGGCTGGATGCTCGGAAGAAGTTTTTGTTCGATAGCGGATTGCAGACAGCGCTTGGTCAGCTGCCTCCATTTGTTGAAATGTATCACAATGAGGAAATGTATAGAAAATATCAGCCATTAGCAAATTACATTCCCAATATCAATAAAGGAGCAGGAAGGCTGGAGACTCCCTTTCAGAAAACCCGCTATCCGAATGCAGGTGAAGGGGGTGCAAGAGATGTAGGTGATGGGCCACACATTTCTCAAGCTGTTGATCAACCTACTTTGGAAGCTCATGACTTGTTCAAACTTCGGAAAGGAAGGGTGCATTACTTACTCATGAACGGCTTGGCTAAATTGATGCTGGTCGACAGTATCTTGTTATTGCACCGGTTAAAGTTGCAAAAGAGGATAGATTGGGAAAATCCTGAGACCGTCGCACTTGTTGCCGGTTGGTTGAAGGAGGGGCAGGCGGATATTTTAAGTGGATTTACTGGAAAGACATCTGAACAGTGTTCAGCATTTCTCGATCAGTTGCCGATCGATTGGAAGCAACAGGCAAGGCAGATGATGTTTTGGGCACAGAACGATGATCGCGGGTATCCAGGGTATTTAGAGACAGGAAAGTTACCTGATGGTCTCTATGATCAGAATATGCCAATACAAATCAATCTTCAGGGCGCTAAAAATTATGTCAAAGGGGTTGGTTTCTCAAATGGTGGATTGATGGATATTGGCTGCTACAATGGCCCCTTGGGATGGATGGAATGTGAAAAGGGATGGTATTGGGTCAGCGCTTTTGCTGTTGGAGTGCATTTAAATCAAAAAGCTGTCATTGCTCCAGTATCTCAACCAGGTAAAAGTAGAAGGATTAAGCCAAGAAGTAGATTACACTTCTGAGTTATTGACATTAGGTAATGTCATTGCCATCATCGGGCACTTCAGCTACATTGATTAGCTGAATATGGTTGAAGAAAAAGATCTATTACAGATTTGTGAGCAGGCATTCGGGGATGCCACCGATGTTGAATTTCATCGCCCTCTGACTGGAGGAGCTCATAGGAGAACTTTCCTTTTTTCAAAAGAAGGAGAGCTTCTGGTTTTGCGCCATTATCGGGGCAAGCACAACCTTTGCAGACTGGAAAAAAACTTGCTTGAAAAAGTGCGGGGTCAGGTTCCTGTCCAGGAACTGGTCTACATCGATCCCAAAAATGGCGTCGCTATATTCAAGCATGCACCGGGAAATCTAATCATCGATATTGAGAATCCAACAGAGGTTTCCTATGCGTTGGGCAAGGTTCTTGCCGCTATTCATGGGTTTACATTTGAGAGAGCTGGTCTTTTTGATTCCCATCTCAATATTGCCAGAGAATTTCATCCCGGCAGCGAGCCTTATTATTCCTATTTGATCGAACATTTCAATCAGGAAGGCCGTGCATGGAAATTCATGGGGGATGATCTTGCTAGACGACTCTTAAGATTTGTCCAGGAACATCGTCTTGATTTTCCCGCAGCGGGAGAAATGGGGGTGCTCGTTCATTCGGATTTTAAACCCGTTAACCTCATTTGGGATGATGAAAAGGGATTGACCGTATTGGACTGGGAATTTGCCCACTCGGGGGACCCTCTGCTCGATTTTGGGACGCTAATCAGGCATTACGATAAAATCCCTCTCGAGATTTCCAGTCTGGAGAGAGGGTATACTGATGCTGGCGGGAGTTTGCCGAAGCGGTGGGTCCAAAGGGCGCGTGTCCTCGATTTTCTCAACTATGTGCAGTTAATGAACTCAAAGTTGGACCGCCCAAAGATGTACGAGCATTTGATTGAATGTATAATGCTGACAATGGACGAGTATGCTAATTTGGATGAAATTTTGAGAGAACGGCAAAAATAAGGAATATCTCATGCACATAGTCACAGTGATATTAGAAGCAAATAAGGGAAAAGAACAGTCATTAAAAGAGGCGTTGGATGTCATTGCGGAAAAAAGCCGTATGGAAGATTCCTGCCTCGATTATTCAGTCCATCAAGACAGCTCGAATCCTGCCAAGTTCGCGTTGCGAGAGAAATGGGAAAGTCTTGAATTGCATGAAGAACAGTTCGAAAAACCCTATATCAAAGAGTTTTTCGAACGTAAGGAAGAACTGCTCTCTGATGATTATCAGGTGGTGATGTCCTCTTCGTGATCTGCCAGGTTGACGACGGAAGCGGCGATAAAGCCTCCGAGAAGATTTGCGACAAGGAAAATCCAAAGATTACTCCAGGCGCTTAGTTGCATCACAGAAATTCCAAGGGCGACAGCAGGGTTGAATGCTCCTCCGGAGATTGGTCCTACAGCGACCGCGCCTGCGAAGACCGTAAACCCGATCGCGAATCCGAAATAGGAATTCCCTGCCGTTTTCCTGGATGTCGCTACATTCAAGACCACGTAGCAAAGGGCGAAAGTAAAGAGGAATTCTGCAATCATGGCTGGCGCCACTTCTGGGTTTGCCGCTTCTACTGCCTGCTCGCCTTTTAAGTAGCACACAAGAAAACCGGCGACGACAGCTGCTGCCAACTGGGCGCCCCAGTAGAACAACAGGTCGTTCATCGAGAGTTTTTTTCTCAAATAAACCGCCAGAGAGACAGCAGGATTGTAGTGTGCCCCAGAGATATGACCGCCGGCATAGACCATCACAGCCAGAACGGAGCCGATAGCGGCCGGAGCCAGTATTCCTCCGCTGTTAGGCTCCAATACTGTCATTCCCACAGTAAACACTAGAAAAAATGTCCCGATAAATTCATACAGATAGTTCATTACATACCTCACTATGTAAGTAAATATTTAAATATTTACTGATAGATGAGTGTATCCATTTAAGACAAGAACAAAGCGGGGAGAAGCTCCCCGCCCTGTTAAATAATCGCCCTTTCTTTCCAGCTTCCACCCGCAAACCGCGCGTAGCAGATCAGGGTCGAGACCAGGGCATACGAGAGCCAAATCCAAAAGGAGGTGTCGACCGGCATCTTCCACAGCGTCAGAAGCAGATAGGTGGGCGCAAGGAGCAATGACCAGGTCGTCGTAACACTGACCACCAGGATAAAGAACGTGTCGCCGGCAGACCGGAGAATTCCGTAAAGCAGACAGCGAATGTTCTCAATAATGATGTACGCGCCGATCACCAGGCTGCTTTTGACCACATAGTCGCGAGCGATCGCCAATTCCTCCAGGGTGAGCGATGACAGGCGCCCCGCTCCTTCGAGATTATCCGGGTCTTTGAGAAATAGATCAGTGATCCACTCACCGCCGAACCAAAAGAAGGTCATCAGAGCTGCTCCGAAAACAGCAACGATCCTGCAGCCCGAAATGAAAGCGGTCATCACTTCACTTTTTCGGTTTGAGCCGATCAGGTTTCCACTTACGCTTGAGATCCCCTGTTCCAGTCCGATTCCAAAGAAGAACATCGACATCAGGATGCTCTGGCCGACGCTTGTTACCAGGATATGGGTAGCGCTTAGACCGCTGAGAAGCAGATAAAATGTGGCCCAGGCACCCAGTTCCAATGTTACCGCCAATGCTTCGGGACCGCCGATCTTGATCATTTCCCACAGGTTCTTCAGGTCAAGCTTCCAATGGTCTGTGCCATACGTATCCCTGTTCTCTTTTTTAAGGAACAGGTACAGCATGACCCCGTTTTGTGCGACCAGACCGACCCCGGTAGCCAGGCAGGCACCCATGATCCCGAGGCTCGGAAACGGACCCCATCCAAAGATCAAAATAGGGTCGAGGACAAGGTTGATCAGGTTCCCAAACAAGGTCAGCCAGGTAATTGTCGACGTTTTTCCCCGTCCGATGAAAAATCCGTTCAATCCTCCGAGCAGGCACAACAGAGGGCTGATGACCATTGTCAGGCGGTAGTACAGCACTTGTTCCGTTTCGATAGGCGAACCGGCGAATGCCCATGGGGCAAACCAAAGGGCCGCGCCACCAAAGGGAATGATAAAGAACAGGCTGAGCCAGATCATCTGCCAGACAGGTTTTCCTATCTGGGAGTACTGCTTTGAACCGTTGTACTGCGCGGCGAAAATACCGGAGACATTTGTGAGCGTTTGTCCGCCAAAAGTCAGCGCCCACGCGGTCATACCTCCGCTGACTGCGGCGCTTAGAGCTTCTGTTGAGTAGCGTGCCAGGAATAGCCTGTCAACAGTCAACATACCGAGCATCGACAAAAATGATAGAATGAGAGGCAGCGAAATCGTCCAGAGGGTCT
>CAZWOB010000125.1:0-5379 GCA_964635295.1 uncultured bacterium | reverse complement strand
AGCTCTTAGCTTATCAAGGCCCTGCGCCTTGTGCCCTTATTACTCCAATCATTATCCGTGACGTTGAGAATGCCCTCTTTTTGTGTCCCCCGGAACGTCTATTGGCTTATCAAAAGTCAAACGGAGACCTGATCTTCACGAATACTTATTTACTTTCTTACGGACGTCCCGCTCTTCCGGTACGATAATGGAGATGAAAAAGTATATAAGATTAACTGTCATATCGATTTTTATAATTCCCATCGTACTAGTTCTCGCATGGGCGGAATGAAACAGTGTCTCCTGTTAAGGCAGGTAGGAAGCCTAACCGAAAAATGGCATTAAATCACTTTCTTTGTGTTTGTTTTAGCAGCTAAATCTACCATTCCATTGGGCAGAGTCTTGATCTCTTGTTTATGAAGAAGCAGCCCAATAACGTTATTAATTCTCTTGGATACTAAACTTCCTGTGGCTTGTATTCCAAGAATGCGGGATGCCTGTGTTATAAGGTCTCCCTTTGGTGTTGCAAATTGATGCTCTAACGCTAACTTTATTGCTTCTGCGATCTCCGCATTGCATATTAATTCAATTTTTGGTGGCGGGTCGTCCGTACGAAGCCGTGGCTTTAGAATCCGGTCCTGCGGAGTCCACAAAAAATCCTGTTTCTTATGCACTAGTTTCAGTTTTGTCGCATAGGCGATACCTCGATTCACTGCTTCACGTATCCTGTCGCCGGCTCTTTTCAGACCCCAGAGAGAGCGAATTCTCCTCACAACCTCATCTACATGAATTGGTCCTTCAATATCAACAACTGCGGCGACTGCATTTGCCATTTTGGCTGGAGACAATTCGTTTAGTTGTCCGGATGTATCTACCCTTAGGTTCTCGCATACTTCATAATCGGTGACCATATCTTGAAGTTTTTGGAAGTTTATAGGTTTGTACGCCTTTTCTTCGAGGTTATTTTCAATGATTTCGCTTGCTGCAGTTTGCTTTGTCTGTGTGATTTTCTCGGAGAATGCTTTTGGAGTCTCATGCCGAGCTTTCTCTATGGCTTGTAGGAGCCTTTTTTTAGTTTCTCGCTGACTTCGATACCAATCGGTAGACCATATTCTATGGATTCTCCAACCTTTATGTTCAAGTATTTGCTGTCGTAATCTATCTCTGTCTCTTGCTACTGGGCTACTATGGTATTTTGCCCCGTCGCATTCGATACCGAGGACATACCTCCCTGGATTGTTTTGGTCCACAACTGCCAGATCAACTCGGAAACCAGCACATCCAACCTGTTTTTGTACCTTTACACTATTGCTTCTTAAAAAATCATAAACTGACTGTTCAAATGGAGAGTCTACGTCTTCCCCTTGAATGGAAGAGCTTTCTAGCTCCCTATTCTCTGCATAATTTAGGTAGACTTTGAGCACACGAAGTCCTTCTGGCGAGTTGTCGTCCAAAACTAAATCGCCTGCCCTAAAGTTTGAGAAAACCAGACATTTTTCCCTAGCACGTGTTACAAGAACATTCAGTCGGCGCCACCCTCCTTCGTTGTTAAGCGGTCCAAAGTTACGTGTTAGCTTACCTGAACTGTCAAATCCGAAACCTACGCTTAAGAAAATTACGTCTCTTTCGTCCCCTTGAATTGTTTCTAGGTTCTTTACAAAGAAATGCTCGGGTTTTGAGCTTTGAAAATAAGATTCTATATCTGGATTTAGGCGAAGCTGGAGTTCTATTTCTTCGAGAATTGCTTGTTGTTGCCGTATATTAAAAGCACCTACGCCTAAGCTCTTATTCGGGTACTTCTTATAATGTGTGACTGCTTGCGCTGCGACATGTCGTGCTTCGAGACGGTTGATCCCACTGCGGCCGCGATCGTATATTGTGTTGGGAAGATGGAGAAATTGTAAACCTAATCCTTCTGCTTCTGCTATTGGGGATGGATATATTAGTAGCTCATTTTT
This sequence comes from uncultured bacterium, assembly GCA_964635295.1. Lineage (GTDB taxonomy): Bacteria > Chlamydiota > Chlamydiia > Chlamydiales > Waddliaceae > Waddlia. Next base: position 3,442 of record CAZWOB010000125.1, on the reverse strand, counting down.
ATAAAATTCCTGGTTTGATACAGCGATTAATGTCTCATGCCTGCTTCGATAATGCCAACGCATAGTTTTCGCCGGAAAGCTCTGCTTGCACAAGTGTATGATACTCTCCACATCTCCAACGCTAGCCCGGATTTCTTCATCTTCAAAGTAAGTTGTTTGCAGAATGTGATCGAAAAAACTTGTTGGCGGTAATTGCCGAGTATCTCCCACAACGGCAAGCTGGTTTCCTCGCAAAATTGCTCCTAGCGCATCTTGGGGTCTTACCTGGCTTGCCTCATCGAATATGATCACGTCAAATTTTGTATTCCGAGGATCGAGAAACTGGGCTATAGAAAGAGGGCTCATCATGAAGCATGGTTTCATTCTCTGTATTAAGCCGCCAGCAGATGACATCAGCTTTCTTATTGGCATATGACCTCGTTTTCGACTGAACTGATTTAGCAGGATCCCTGCTTCCGAGGCCGATGAAGCACCCCCTGTAATAACAGGGCGCCTATCGTACAATTTCGCTGCAAGACGTTTTCTGTTAAGGTTAATGATCTCACTGTCAATTTTCATGAAACGCCTAATTTTCTGTTCGTGCAGCTCTCCAAAGAAGTTGGCCAGAGAAGGTCTTTTCTTAAAAGCAATGCGGAGTAAGAAATCAGCATAGTTACCCTTGAAGCACTGGATGATGTCTTGAGGCTCAATTTTATCTAGGTCAATTAACACCACGAGTGGCGCTGCCGCTGTATTGAAGCATGCGTTTCGAAGATTGACGAAATGGGCCCATTTTTGGATTTGGTCAAGATTTTTTCTCCATGTATCTATTCGCTCTGCTATTTCAATGAATGGAACATCTTGGTGACTCATACCGAATGCAATTTGATAGTCAAGTCCGACTCGTTTAGAAAGCTCTCTAGTTTTCTTGGCGAAGGCATTCGCAGCCTTTATCAACGTATTTCCAATTTTTACTGTTTCCTCTTTCGGTACTCCTTTGCTAACTAGTTCGAGAGAGTCATTATTTAGCGCCTTATTTAATAATTGCTGTCTAAAAGAAACTATCCATTCTGAAAAATTGCGTAATGTTTTTGGATCGCTATGCTCGTCTTGCCAATGCGAGCCAAAAAGTTTTTTACCAATTACGTTTTCTTTGCGAATTTTTTCTCTCAGATTTTGGCATTTTGCTGCTTGTTCCAACTCAGAGATGATAACGGGGATCTTTTTCTTTACAGACTCTTTGTGCAAAGACTTGATTTCTTTCTTTCTTTCTCGATATCTCTTGTAAAATATCCTGAACAATTTCTGAGAAAGATGTTTATATTCTTCAAGGATTGGAGGAACGTCAATTTCGAGAATACTCTCATTGAAAATTGAAAGCGTCTTGGATACTTCGTTTTCATATGATTCGATGTCCTTGATCAAGGATTCAGCATTTGCACTCGGTCTATTCCATTCTTCATTCAGCAGGACTTCGGTGTCCGTTGGGTGTGATTCTGCTAAGATGCCAATAGCTTTAATGGCTCTCGATAACTCGGAGATGGTTTTCGGTATATTGATTTTACAAGTAGCCGATACTTTTTCGATTGCGCTATTTAAGGATTTAATAGGGTTGTCTAACTGCTCTAAGAGTCCCTCTATTTCCACCTCATCAGAAGGAAGTATTGTGCCGAGATTACACCCCCGCCAAGGATGTCTGATAACGGGTTTTACTAAACTGAGAACTCCTGCTAGATTGGTAATAGTCGAAATAGCATCATCCCATGTTTTCTGGTCATATATTTCAACATCATGAAGGTCTAATCTCGGCATCTTTTTGCCGGCATTCGAGAAATGAGAACGCGCAATTTCCTTCATACAATAAAGGTGAAATGGGCTTATAGCGAGAGCACCAATTGGCTCCCTAAGAGATTTTGCGTAGCCATTGAGTTCTGATCTCAGACTTTCTAGTTGTGTATACTCTGCCCCCTTGATCTCTCTTTTTGCCGGTTGTCTGGAGATTGATCGTTCAAGCTCCTTTAAGACTTCCTTCTTTTTCGATTTCCTGCTATGGAGCTCTAGGCAGAAATCCCCTAGCCCTACTTTATCAAGTCTGCCTTTGACTACTTCCAGGGCAGCCATCTTTTCGCTGACGAAAAGCACTGTCCTTCCAGTAGCAAGAACTTCAGCTATTAAATTTGCGATTGTCTGCGATTTCCCTGTCCCAGGAGGGCCTTCCACAACAAGATTTCTTCCATTTTTGACATCTTCTATGATTGCGATCTGTGAAGGATCAGAATCCATTACATGATATAAGTTCCGGAAGTCCAATTTCTGGTCAATTTCTGATTCATCGAACCCAACTTGAGATGCCCCGTCTTCGGAAGGGTCAAAGATCGCTTGTATGAGGTGGTGATCAGCCGGTGACATATCATCAGGCCAGGCCTCTGGATCTAGATCCTTATACATGATGAATTTTGTGAAGCTAAAAAAATCCAGATAGATATCAGGCAAGACACTCCACTCCCGTTCTTTTTGAATGGATCTTGCTACCGCGTTGAAATAATCGTCAATTCCCGTTTTGTTATCTGGCATCTCGAAATCGGGTAAATCAATCCCTTGCTCGGCTATCTTTGCTTGTAGTGATATGTTTGTAAGGATATCTTCGCCCGTCCATGTCAATCTGAATGAGACCGCGACCTTTTTTCGTTCCAGTTCAACGGGCACGAGGATGAGCGGTGCTTTTCTGAACTCATGTGATTCAGGGCTTTCCTTCCAAGCGAGAAAGCCGAGCGCTAAGAAAAAGATTGTGTATCCTTGCTCCTCTAACACAGAACGGGATTGTTGGTAGGTATAAAACAAGCGTTTCTGTAGGTCTGCCTTCTCTAGTGGTGTATGTAGAAAGCGATCTTTATGGTGCTGAGCAATCCGTGCCTCAAGAGATGGAGACTCCCAAATTACCGTATCTTCTTTTCCTTGCTCTGAGGTGTTGTTAAATAAATCCTGCTGTGACTCGAGTCTTTGATGTTCCTTATTTTCATCTAGGGCAGGGAGCAGTTCCATCAATCTTTCATCTAATACCAATCTCTCATAGACATCAGAAGGGACCTCATCAATAATCCGAATAGTCCTGGCTTTGGTAGGCCTGAAGTTTAGTAGTCTATTCCGCATATTTAACTCGAGCAGGCTTTGCCGTGCTGCCTCAAGTTGTCTTTCTACAATTGTTTTGTCCATTTTGAGTCAAATGAGCGCTTTATGAGGATTAAATTCCTTTGCGATTTGATCATCTTTTAGCATTACAAATAGGAAAACCCCGCCTCTCATAGCGAGAAACGGGGTTTATGTTCAATCCATGGCACCCTCGATTAGAGGTTATCCAGGTAAATGAAGCCTACGGGGCTAGAATACCACTTGAACTTTGGAAATCAAGGAAAAATAAAGGCATGGGGCGAGCTAGGGGCAGTCATGGGCAAAATCTGACCTG
>CAZWOB010000124.1:0-5381 GCA_964635295.1 uncultured bacterium | reverse complement strand
GACAATCTGGACCTGATCGAGGAGATGTACGACCGCTACCAGCAGGACCCTTCGAGCGTCGACCCTACCTGGAGAACAGCATTTACCAGCATGGTCCCGGACGGGGTGACCGCGACTGTCAGAATTGACCAGTCTGCTCCTGCCGATCTGCGCATAGACCGACTGATTCGCTCTTACCGCACATGGGGTCATTTAAAGGCCGATATAAATCCCATTCGTACGGGGCCAATTCAACAGCCCTGGCAGCTTGATCTTGGAGTGATCGGATTTAAAGAGAACGAGCTGGGGACGCTGTTTCCCACAAACGGACTGCTCCAGGAACCGGAAGCGCCATTGCAGGAAATTATCGATGTGCTCGAGGGAATCTACTGCTCCAAGATCGGAGTGGAGTACATGGGAATCCAAAACCTTGAAATGCAACACTGGATCCAGAAGAAAATCGAGCCAAACCGTTTCAAGATCGATTTGACGATTGATCAGAAACGCTCGATTTTACAGCATCTGAACAAGTCCGAGCTGTTTGAGGTTTTCCTCCATACAAAATATGTGGGGCAGAAACGCTTCTCTCTGGAAGGAGGGGAGACGTTGATCCCTATCCTCGCTGCTCTGATCGATACGGGGGCTGGCCTTGAATTAGAAGAATTTGTGATCGGCATGGCGCACCGTGGCCGCCTCAACGTACTCTCGAATATCCTCGAAAAATCTTACTCATTGATCTTCAGCGAGTTCGAGGAAGGATATATCCCGCTCTCCTTCGAGGGCAGCGGTGATGTGAAATATCACAAAGGCTTCAGCTCAAAGATCGATCTGAATGGAAAAGAGGTGGACATCCTGCTGACGCCCAACCCTAGCCACCTTGAGGCAGTCAATCCGGTCGTCCTCGGGCAAGTAAGAGCCTACCAGGACGAGACGGGCGATCAAAAAAGGGAGCATTCCCTGCCCATCCTGATTCATGGCGATGCGGCGATCTCCGGTCAGGGGATCATTTATGAGACTCTGCAGTTGTATGGACTGGACGGTTATGCAACCGGGGGATCCGTCCATGTTGTGATCAACAACCAGATCGGTTTTACGACCACCCCTGAAAGCGGACGATCCACTCACTACTGCACAGATATCGCACGCGCATTTGACGCTCCCGTTTTTCACGTCAACGCCGAAGACCCTGAAAGCTGTGTGGCGGCGACCCATCTTGCCATCGAGTTGAGACAGAAGTTTAAATGCGACGTCTTCATCGACCTGAACTGCTACCGCAAGTATGGACACAATGAAGGGGACGAGCCGGCGTTCACCCAGCCGCATGAATATGAGCTGATCCGCTCGAAAAAACCGATCCGCGAAATTTACCGCGACCATCTGATCAATCAGGGAGTGCTTGAAAGGAAGATGGCAGAGGCGTTGGAAGTCGAGTTCAAGGAGGCCCTTCAGGAGGCATTGACAGGCTTGCGTTTGCCTGAGAAAAAGCCAAAACTTGATGAGCCACCGAAAAAGTCGAAGAAACACGTTGATCTGTTCGCCCCTGTAGAAACTGGAGTGGACAAAAAAACTTTATCTACAGTTGCAGAGAAGATCTGCACAGTCCCTGAGAATGTGACCGTCCACCGCAAGTTGCAGAAGTTGATCAAAGAGCGGATGGAGATGGCCAAAGGCAAGAAGGGGGTTGACTGGGGAATGGGAGAGTCGCTTGCCTATGCGACTCTGCTCAACGAAGAGAAGACGATACGTCTCTCTGGTCAGGATTCCTGCAGGGGGACATTCAGCCACAGGCACGCGGTCTGGATGGACCAAAAAGAGGAAAATGCGTACTGCCCCTTTGACCAGTTAAATGGACAGTTCTACGTCTATAACTCGCCTTTATCGGAATACGCTGTTCTAGGGTTTGAGTTCGGATACAGCATCTTACGTCCTGATGCCCTCGTTTTATGGGAGGCGCAATTCGGCGATTTCTGCAACGGGGCTCAGATCATCATCGACCAATTCATTTCCACTTCCGAGATGAAGTGGGGGCAGACAAATGGTGTGGTACTTTTGCTTCCCCACGGCTATGAAGGACAGGGCCCTGAACACTCCTCCGCCCGTATGGAGCGGTTCCTTTCTCTTTGCGGCGACAACAATATGCAAGTGATCAATCCTACCCAGCCCGCGCAGATGTTCCACCTTCTTCGTCGACAGCTGATCAAGCCGATGGAAAAACCCTTGGTTGTCTTTACGCCTAAGGGATTGCTGCGCCATCCGGAATGCGTCAACCCCATCGAGGACTTCACCAAGGGACATTTTGAAGAAGTTCTGGATGATCCGCTTGAGCCGAAGAAAGTGAAAACGCTCGTGTTTTGCAGCGGCCGCATGTTTTTCGACTTAAACGCAGAAAGACGGAAACGTAAGATTAAAGATATGGCCATTATCCGGATTGAGCAGCTCTATCCATTGCATGAGGAAAGGGTCGCCCAACTGATCGAGCGATACAAAGGGTTCAAGACCTGTTATTGGGTTCAGGAAGAGCCGAAAAATATGGGAGCCTGGTATTTTATCCGTCCTAAGCTGCGTCGGCTGCTTAATGATGGGGTCTCCCCGGAATATATCGGACGTAGCCGGTCCGCATCGCCTGCTGCAGGGTCGTTTGCGCTGCATCAAAAGCAGCATAAGGAAATCATCGAAGCTTTGTTTGGAAAAGAGGATAAATAGAGAATGAAAGAAGAGATCAAGGTTCCCGCAATGGGCGAATCTATTTCTGAGGCGACTGTCGGGTCGATTTTGAAGGCATCGGGATCCCAAGTGAAGATGGACGAGGAGATCCTCGAGCTTGAAACGGACAAGGTCAACCAGGTCATTTATGCGAGCCAGGCCGGCGTTCTGACATTGAAGGTCAACACGGACGATGTCGTGGAGATCGGGCAGGTGATCGGAACGATCGATAGCGATGGTGAAGGGAAAGTGGAGGAGCCACCCGCAAAAGAAGAGAAGTCCCAGAAACCTGAACCTGAGTCGAAACCTGAGCCAAAAGAAGAGAAAAAGCCTGAACCCGCCCCAAAAGCTGAGAAAGTAGAGGGAGAGATCAGGCATTCAAAAGAAGCGTTTGTGGCAGAGATCAGCAAGCCGAAAAGTTCTGTGACCGCTTCCGTATCGGCTCCTCCTTCAAAGCCAGCTGGTGAAAGGGGAGAGACCCGTCGTCGGATGACAAAGATCCGCAAGGTGATCGCGAAGCGGTTAGTGGAAGCGCAGCAGACGACCGCAATGCTCACCACATTTAACGAAGTTGACCTTTCTGAGGTGATGGCGCTCCGCTCGCGCTATAAAGAGCAGTTTATCAAAGAGCATGACGCCAAGCTTGGCTTTATGTCCTTTTTTGTCAAAGCTGTCGTCTCAGCCCTCGAAGCCTTCCCCGATATCAACTCCTACATCGATGGTGAGGAGATTGTTCATCGCGAGTATTACGATATTGGAATTGCTGTAGGCACAGAGCGCGGTTTGATCGTTCCTGTCCTACGGGATTGCGACCAGAAAGACTTTGCGGAAATTGAAAAGGGGATCGTTGCGTTTGCGGAAAAAGCGCGCGCGGGTTCGATCTCGGTCGACGATCTGCAAGGGGGCGGTTTCACTATCACGAACGGTGGCGTTTACGGTTCCATGTTGTCCACTCCCATCCTAAACCATCCTCAGGTAGGGATTTTAGGGATGCACAACATTCAAAAGCGGGCAGTTGTGGTCAATGATGAGATCGTCATTAGGCCGATGATGTATTTGGCGCTCAGCTACGACCATCGGATTGTTGACGGAAAAGAAGCCGTATCGTTTCTTGTCCACGTGAAGAATTGTCTCGAAGATCCAGCAAGACTGTTATTGGGAGTTTAACATGGATGATTTGATTGTCATTGGATCCGGACCAGCGGGATATGTTGCTGCGATACGCGCTGCGCAGTTAGGACTGTCGGTCACAATTATTGAGAGGTATCCAACGTTCGGAGGTACCTGCCTCAATGTCGGTTGTATTCCCTCAAAAGCGTTGCTCCAGTCTTCAGAACACTACGCATTCATCGCAGAGCATGCAGAAGAACATGGGATCAAAGTCAAGAGTCCGTCTGTTGACTTCAAAACAATGATGAAGAGGAAAGAGGACGTTGTCAAAAGCCTCACCGGGGGAGTTGCGGGGCTTCTTAAGCGTAATAAGGTTAATACGGTGCAGGGGACTGCTCGCTTTGTATCCTCTGAGGAAATTGAGGTGGACGGCAAGAAATTGCAAGCGAAACATTTTCTTATTGCCACAGGATCCGACTCGATCGAGCTTCCCTTTTTACCCTTTGATGAGAAAGTGGTCGTCTCTTCAACTGGCGCTCTCAGCCTTGCGTCTGTCCCTAAAAAGATGATCGTTGTCGGCGCCGGAGTGATTGGAGTTGAGCTGGCTTCTGTTTATAATCGGCTGGGTTCAGAAGTCACCATCGTCGAGATGTTGGATAGAATCACGCCGACGATGGACAACCAAATTGGGAAAGCGTTTCAGAAAATCTTAACTGAGCAGGGGCTCAAGTTCCATTTAAGCGCTCAGGTTACTGATGCGAAAGTCACAAAGAACGGGGCGGAGTTGTCCGTCAAAATGGAAGGAAAGGAATCTAAGCTGAAAGCGGATGTCGTTCTCGTTGCCATCGGAAGAAAACCGTATGCTGAAGGGTTGGGGCTTGAAGAGATCGGGGTCGAGAAAACGAAGCAAGGCTTTGTCATTGTGGACGGTAATTTCCGCACTAACCGCCCGAATATTTTAGCAGTCGGCGATATTGTCGATGGCCCGATGCTTGCACATCGCGCGTCGGAAGAGGCTATAGCAGCTGTCGAGTCCTTAGCCGGAAAGTCTTCCCATATCAATTACATGGCGATTCCGAACGTCATCTATACTTCTCCTGAAGTCGCATCCGTCGGCCTCACTGAGGAAGAAGGAAAGGAGATGGGATTGCAGTTGATCAAAGGGGCGTTTCCGTTTAAGGGGAATGCCCGTGCCCGCTGTGTGGGAGAGACTGAGGGGTTGGTCAAAGTGATCGGGGAGAAGGAGAGCGGCCGTCTGCTCGGCCTGCATATTGTAGGCGCCAATGCCTCGGAAATGATCGGAGAAGGGGTTGTTGCAATCGAGAATAAATCGACTGTCCGCGAACTAGCTTATGCATCCCATGCACATCCGACGTTATCTGAGGCTATTAAAGAGGCGGCCCTGGCGGCATGTGAGAAGCCGATTCACTTGTGATCCAGCGTCTTGACAAATGCTAGAACTCTTGAAATCCATTGCTGTAATGCCTGATCTGTTTGCACTCCTTTCGGGAGAACATAGACGAATCCTCTCAGCGGCTTTCCGGTAAAATCAAAAGGGCGGATCTGTTCCTCTTCGAGAAAAGACTCAT
>CAZWOB010000123.1:0-5405 GCA_964635295.1 uncultured bacterium | reverse complement strand
TTGCGATCCTGCTACTGATTTTGTGAATTGCCGGTTAGGTACTCATTTTCCGGATGAACCTCTTTTTTTAAATTTTTTGTTTAAGTTATTTAAAAAAATATATTTATTAAATAATATTTATATAGTATTTATACTTTATAAATTTTTCTTTATTATGATAATTTTATTAAATTTAATAATTTAGTATTAAAAGGAGAGTTTGATTTTATGCTTTTAGACGATTTTTTACCCCCCCTAACTAACGGAATAAGGCGCGTCAAAGACGCACTAGCTGAAACAGGAGCTAATAAAAACCAGGAGGTCGATTCTTTGGTTGTATCAGTATCAAAAGAATTCTGGGAGAATTTGAAATTGGAAACTGAGGTCCGTTGGAAACCAAAAGACAGACTCTCTATGAATTCAGAGGGAAAATTAACCCCTTCGGAATTTAAAGAAAAACTAGAAAACGGTGATCTTCCGAAGGAAGGTAAAATTGTCGTTAATGGTTCCCTTAAATTAACAGGCTCGGTACGGGAGTTACCCGATAACCTTACTATAGAGGGGGATTTAGATCTTTCTGGTTGCACAGACTTGACCTGTCTACCCGATAACCTCCTTGTAAAAAAGGACCTGAATCTAAAAGGCTGTAAAAAATTGATCTCCCTTCCCAACTCAATTATCGAATGGGGGGGGCTGCCAGATGGTGGAACCAGAATCATTGATTTAAGAGGTACAGGTGTTTCCGAAACTGTACTGAGTAAATTCAGACAAAGCGATCATCCAGGTATTTGGTTTAGAACATCAGAAAGTGTTGATGAAAATGAAATCCTTTTCAAAATTCACAATGAAAGAATGCAATCTTTTAAGAAAAAGGTCGAAGAAACTAGACAAAAATGGGAGTCGCTGCTCCCTCAATCCATAACAAAAAAAATCTTTAAAGATTTTTAATCTGTTATTGTGTCTATAATTTGTGGCTAGGCACTATAGTTGTAGGTTAAATTCGATCCAAGGCTTGTTTATGACACGGCTGAGGAGAAATAGAAAGATGACCTTCAGCTTTGAGCGCCTAGCCACGCTTCTGTTTCATCACAGTGTTTGGAGCAGCTTCAAACAGAGGCTTTATAGCATCTCGCTTACTTGAACCTGCGATTGTGACCTAATCTCGTTCATCAAGTGATTTTAGTGATTCAGATGTGAGTTTACGTTCCGAAGAGTAAGCTCATAGAGCTTACCGAGGGAGGTAAATTTTTCAGATGGATTGCTAAAATTCGCTTGATGAACGATTAATTCAATGGGAATCCCTTCGCTATCAACAATCATGTGAACTTTAATTCCAAAAAAATATTGGTTCTTCGATGCGGTAAACCCGTGATACTCTTTTTCAGAAAAGATCTTTGCTCTATACCGAACCTGTTTCAAAATGAAGCTTCATACTTCATCGGCTTGCCTCTGAATTTCTACCCTCCTGCATCGTCCAACTCAATCGAGTTGAACTGCTTCGGAGCCGACAATGTCTGATAGAAATTCCGGGCGCCTCCTTGTCTGAAAACTTCATTTTGAAACAGGTTCGGTATAAAATTTTTGTGGTTTTCGTATGGTTTGACAGGGAAACTGTCTACAATAAAATCCAAATTATTGGAGTTTCTGAGCAGCTTTTGCAAAGCATGAACCTATCTCATTAAAAAGATTTATCCAGAGAATGTTTGAACAACTTAATCACATACACAAAAAATTGTAATTACTTGATTTATCATGCTTTCTCCAATTTTTGAAGAAAAAACATGATAGAGAGTGCGGCCAATCATCTACAGCTGAAGGTCATCTTTCGATAAATTTCTCCTCCGCCATGTCAAAGACATGCCTCCGATCGAAATTTTCGAAATCTAACCTCCATCTGTAGCGCTTGACCACAGATTAGGACACAATCACAGGTTGAAGGAAGTCATTCAATTCCATCTCTCCAAAGAACTCTTTTTTAAATTTTTAGAAAGTGTATAAGAGGGTGTTTACAAACTAATAGGAAGTTAAGATTGTCTGTTAGATTTTAAAAACCTCTAAGGAAACGTATGTATCTATCCTCTATACTCATTGCGATCGTCGCAATTCTTCATCTATGTTTTCTTGTCTTGGAAATGTTCCTTTGGGAAAAAGATGTTGGGAGGAAAATCTTCTCGATGTCAGCCGATCAGGCGAAGCAGACGAGCGTTCTGGCTAAAAATCAAGGGCTTTACAACGGATTTCTGGCAGCAGGCCTCATTTGGACCTTTTTTATTCAAGATCCCGGATTTCAAGAATCCGCCCGAGTCTTTTTTCTCTCTTGTGTCATTGCTGCAGGTGTCTATGGGGCGTTTACCGCAAAGCGCTCGATCCTTTATTATCAAGCAATGCCCGCAATTCTTGCTCTTCTAGCATTAAAATGGTCTTTATGAATAAATAATCGATTATATTGACAATAATCGATTATTCTGTTATCATGAGTACATGAACATTGAAGAACGACTACAAGAAGAGATTTTAGACGGCCGCCTTTCTCCTGGGCTGAAGATCAATATTTCATCCTTGAAAAAGGAGTATCAGGTGAGTCTGGCTCCTCTTAGGGAAGCTCTTTCTCGTTTGGCTTCGAAAGGACTGTTGGATTTTGAGCAGAACAAGGGCTTCAAAGTTCCCGAAGTGTCTGAACAAGAATTGAGAGATCTCTACGAAATTAATGCCCACCTTGAAGCTCTCGCGCTGGAGCAAGCGATGGATCGGGGGGGGGCAGGTTGGGAAGAAGAGATCGTGGCATCTCTTTTCCAATTGGGAAAAGCGGAATCTAGGACACCGAACCCTGACTATGAAGAATGGAGAGCTGCAGATAACCGTTTTCACGATGCCTTGATTGCAGGCTGCAGTCCTTTCCTGATAGAGTTAAGAAAGCAGGCGCATTTAAAAACAGTGCGCTATGTGCGGATCGCGTTTGGAAACGCACTTTGTAAAATGCCTAAATTCAGTCATGATCACAAAGCGCTGGCAGATGCCGTTCTCAAAAGAGACAAGAATAAAGCTATAGAGCTGATGAAATCTCATTTTAGAGAGGGCTGCGAGCTTGTATTTAAAAAATTTAATAAAATAAAGGATAATCATGCGTAAATTTCACCATTATGGAATTCCTACAAAGGATAAAAGAGAGGATGAGACATTGGTCGAGGTTGATCAATTTAAATTCTACTCAACCCCATTCCAGGGGAATCGCTGGAACATTCAATGGCATCGTTTTCCGGAAGACCACGGTCTGCCTGAGCTGGTCACTCAAGTGCCCCACATCGCTTTTCAGGTGGACGATCTGGACAAAGAGATTGAAGGCGCCAACATTTTATTCGGTCCCTACACCCCTCTGGAAGGGTATCGCGTCGCGATGATTGAAGAGCAAGGGGTGCCGATCGAGTTGGTTGAGACGAAACTGACAGACGATGAACTGTCTGAACTGGAACAGGAAAAGTTCGATAAATATAAAACGTCCTAGGCTTCTTCCAAAAATACAAGAGCCCCTCTGCGCTGATTGCCGACCTTTTCACGGTCTTGGATGGTGACCAACGGAGCGTTCGGGGGAAGAAGAAACAGAGGGATCGCCGTTGGGTTTTTCTGTTTCCAATCTTCAAAGCTGAACTGTTTGGTCAATTGAGTAGAACGGATGAGGGCGCCCTCGTCAATTTTCTGCCTTAGCTCCGAATGGTCGATTTCATCTGAAAAAAGCCCTCTTCCTTTTAAATGTTCGGGAATTTCTTCAGTTTCCGGATGGAACTGATACAGCTTTTCCCGATCAAAATGTCTGGAGAAGTGATTGACAGCTAAACTGTTGATCTCATCATTTTCCGTTAGCGCGAGCACGACCCCGATCTCCGCGAAGGTGTCTTGGTTCTCTTCCTCAAATGCAAGAAAACTGCCGAAAAAGACATTGCCGACTTGCTGCTTGGCTTCTGAAACCTTCCAGTAGTCCGTATCAATATAAAAGGGGACCAGACCTCGTTCTGCCAGGGACTTTCCAACAGCGCGCGCAAACGAATTGGCCCCGATGATCAAGACGCCGGGCTCAAACGAAGATGAGAGCTTGAGAAGGGGGGCGAAGATAAATGTTCCGACCGCGCAAAAGCAGACTGTCAACGTGATCACGCTAAAAACAACCGAAGTGAGCCATTCAGTATTCTCAAACCCCATATGACTGAGTTCCAGAGCAAATAGGGAAGCGACAGAGGCGGAAACAATCCCTCTGGGAGCAACGATGGTCATTAGGATTTTCTCTCTCCAGTTCAATGAAGAGCCAAGTGTCGAAACAAAAACAACGAGCGGCCTGACAACAAAGAGCAGGAAGAGCGTGATCATCAACGACTCATCCCAGTACTTCATGATAATTTTGGGATCGACGCTGGCGGCCAAGGTGATAAACAAAAAGGCGATTAGGATGACACGCAGGCTTTCTTTGAACTCCACGATTTGCTTGACTGACTGATTTTTTTGATTGGCCAAAATAAACCCCATCACTGTGGCTGTGACCAGGCCTGAATCTGTCTGAATGTAGTTGGACAGCCCGTACACGAAAATCAGAAGCAGAAGGATAACCGGATTATACAAAAAATCGGGGACGAGATACTTTTTCAATGCAAAGAGAAAGAAAAAGGCGGATAGCATCCCAAGTCCAATACCGACCAACAGGCTCATCGACAGACCGATCGCAAGCGTTTCTACGGGTGAATGAGAGCTTTTAAAAAAAGCCTCGAACATCAAAACGGCAGAAATTGCGCCAATCGGGTCGATGATGATCCCTTCCCAGCGCAAGATTGATCTCACCGGCTCTTTGACGTGGAGTTGTTGAAGCAGCGGGATGATGACAGTCGGACCTGTAATCACCAGGATCGAGGCGAGAAGGATGGCGTTTTTTCTGGAAAAGTTAGCGTAATGTTCTAAGAAAACCTCTCCCAGACCAATGCCGAAGATCACGCTGGATATGACCAGTAAGATCACGACGGGGCCGATTTTCTTGACTTTCCTGAGTTCCAGGCTTAATCCTCCCTCAAAGAGGATAATGGCGACAGATAGAGAGACTATAGGCAGAAGTAAATCCCCGAACAGCTCTTTCGGATCGACAATGCCGGTTATCGGGCCGACCACGAAGCCGGTCAAAAGCATGAGCAGAATGTTGGGGATGTGGAGCAGCCGGGCCAGCCATGTAGATAGAAGGCCTGCGACTAAAATGGTCGACAGTTGGAAAAAAGGATCGTTCATAATATTCCAATTTATCTTCTTCGCCGAAAGACCCCTTCCTTCAGGTAGGGATGTAAGGCGAAAAACCAGGACTCAACTTAGAAGGAGAATTCTGATTTTCTATATATTTTTTTATCACTTCTAAAGGAGCACCTCTCTCAAGTTGCTTGGTATATTTACAGGTCAAT
>CAZWOB010000122.1:4316-5572 GCA_964635295.1 uncultured bacterium | reverse complement strand
AGGTTGGAGGTCATGATGATGACAGTGTTTCGGAAATCGACTTTTCTACCGAAAGAGTCGGTCAAACGTCCATCTTCGAGGATCTGCAGCAGAAGGTCCATCACATCTGGGTGCGCTTTTTCAATTTCGTCGAACAGGACAACGGAATAAGGGCGCTGACGCACCTGTTCCGTCAACTGTCCCCCTTCTTCATGGCCGACATATCCCGGAGGAGAACCTGTCATTCTGCTGACAGCGAACTTTTCCATGTATTCGGACATATCCACCTGGATCAACGCGTCTTCCCCGCCAAACAGATGGGTCGCGATCAATCGGGCAAGAAGCGTCTTACCGACCCCTGTGGGCCCAAGGAACATAAATGCGCCGATTGGTCGATTGGGATCTTTGATCTGGGCGCGGCTTCTACGGATCGCCCGGCAAATCGTCTTGACAGCGTCATCCTGACCGACCAGGTCGTGGGTAAGCAGTTCTTCCATATGAAGGACCTTTTCGGTCTCCCCTTCCGTCAGCCGATTGAGAGGCACGCCTGTTTGACGGGCGACAACGGCAGCGACATCATCGTCTTCGACGACCACTTGATGCTCCTCTTTGTTCACTTCCCATTCCGCGCGTATTTTCTGCAGTTGTTCTCTCAGTGATTTTTCCTGATCGCGAAGTCCCGCGGCCTTTTCATACTCCTGTTTGCTGATCGCTTCTTCTTTGGATATCCGCACTTCTTCGATTTGCGACTCTATCCTGCTGATCTCCTGCGGCTGGTTCATCATCGAGATCCGCATCTTCGCTCCGGCCTCATCCAATAAGTCGATTGCCTTATCCGGGAGGAAACGGCCATGAAGATACCTGTCAGACAAAACAGCAGCAGCTTTCAAGGAATCGGCAGTGTAGATGCATTTGTGGTGTTCTTCGTATTTACCCTTCAAGCCTTTCAAAATTTGATAGGTTTCATCGACGGTAGCAGGTGCGACCATCACTTTTTGGAAACGCCTTTCCAGGGCCGCGTCTTTCTCAATATGCTTGCGGTATTCATCGATCGTCGTCGCGCCGATACACTGGATCTCTCCACGGGAAAGTGCGGGTTTTAAAATGTTCGATGCGTCGATCGCCCCTTCTGCGGCACCAGCTCCGACAATGGTGTGCAGCTCATCGATAAAGAGAAGAACATTGCCGTTTTTCTTGATCTCGTCCATGACGGCTTTGATCCGTTCCTCAAACTGTCCGCGGTATTTGGTACCAGCGATCATCAAGGCCAGGTCAAG
>CAZWOB010000122.1:0-4216 GCA_964635295.1 uncultured bacterium | reverse complement strand
GCAACACCGTCGGTTTGCTTCAATAATCCCAGCAACAGGTGCTCTGTGCCCACGTAATTGTGATTGAGGTTGGCAGCTTCTTCGTTGGCGTATTCAAACACCTTCTTCACTTTTCCTGTCAGAGCGGGATCTCCGTAGACCTGGATCTCCGGTCCAAACCCGACTAGTTTTTCCACTTCGCTGCGGACTGTCTCAAAATCAATGTTCAAGTTGCGCAAGACATTGACCGCAACCCCTTGTCCAAGCTTTAAAAGGCCAAGCAGGACGTGTTCTGTTCCTAAATAATTGTGATTAAGTCTTTGCGCTTCTTTCTTTGCGAGCTTGATCACCTGCTTTGCGCGGTTAGTGAATTTGTCAAACATCTGCCCTTACCTTATTCTGGGTTCCTAGCCTCAGTTTAAATTCGATCCCTATTATTTGCAAATCAAGGCTTCAATACCAGTGATTCCACAATCCGTTTGCTGTTCGCGATGCAATCATTGACCGATACACCCAGAAAACTATTACCGGTCAATGTCATGCGCGGATAGATACGTGCAAGTATTGTACCAATTCTATCGATTTTTTCCATATGGCCGACAAAATATTGCGGAATCGCAGAGCGTGCGATTCTAACCGAAACAGCGTCGGGCTCGGCATCTATCCCTAAATGCTTTTCTAAAGAATTTAACGCCAATATCTTGAGATTTTCTTTTGAATCATTGACAGCAGAGGGGTTCCGGGTTCCCCCGATCATCACCGTCAAACGGGTCTCTTCGGGAATTTGATTTTGGTCCGGAAAGACTGCTGAATCAAACACACAGCCAAGGATCCGCTCCTTTTCACATGAGGGAATGAGATAACCGAACCCTTTCTTTTTCATAACTTTACGAAAATACCCCAGTCTGACAACCGCAACAGATGCGCATGTAATACTCATCAGCAGTGATGAAAGCTCTCTGTGCTGATCTTTGAACAAGGGCGCAAGCTTCGCAGCAGGAATGGTTGAGAAAAGATGATCTGCAGTGATTTTGGTGCCGTCCGTCAGCTCAACTTCAATCTCATTCGGACTGGAATGGAGCTTCGCTACGGTGCTATTGTACTCCAAGTGAGAGGAAAGGGCATCTCCCAGCGCATTGGGGAGGGTTTCCATCCCGTCTTTAAATGAAAAAATTGGCGCGCGGGAAATTTGTTCCTGAAATGGAGAGCGGGCCCGTCTTGCAGGACGACGCTTCAGCAGCATCCCTCGACAGACGGAACCAAAATCCCTTTCCCATTCGTAAAGAGAAGGAAAGCAGGAACGGATGGACAGTTTATGGGTATCCCCAGCATAAATCCCTGTCGTTAAGGGATCGAGAAGCGACTCGGCATAATGACGCCCGAAACGCCTGGTCATAAATGAGGAGATCGATTCGTCTGAAAGCGTGCTTTTTTTAACAAAAAGCTCCTTCATCGCAGCAAAAGGGGCCGTCCGTGTCAACGGCGACATCAACAGGGAGATAGGACCGCTAGGGAGTTTGCGCAGTTTCTGTCCGCTCCATAGATACCGATGCTTCGCACTTGAGCTCGCGGCGATCACATCCGACTGCAAGCGGAGCTGCTCGATCAGCTTTAGCGTTTCCAGTCCGCTTCCTTTGCTTCTCAAACTTCGTGGTCCTGTTTCAAACAAGCACCCTTCAATCTGCTCTGTCTGTATCCATCCGCCAACGCGGTCCGTCTGTTCAAGGATGGTCAAACGAATTTTATTGCCGAAACGCCTTTTGAGATACCAACCAAGGGAGAGCCCGCTGATTCCAGCTCCTAAAATCACAAAATGCTTCAACGTTTAGACCATCGCTCTTGGCGAGACGTGCGCCTTGACCGTATCCACAAACACACGGACAGCTTCCGGGTCCATATCAGGCTTGATCCCATGCCCCAAATTGACAATGTATCCCGGATCCCCGTCCATCTCGTTGAGCAATCGCTTCACCTCCCGTTCAATGACGTCGTGAGGAGCATAGAGAAGGTCGGGATCGAAATTTCCCTGTAGCGCGATCGCGCTCGGGATCACATCCCGAAGCGAAGGAAGATGGATATTCCAGTCCAGGCTGATTGCTTGAGGGCAGATATCCGCCAGATCGTTTGCGAACACCGACGCCCCTCGGCAGAAAAGGATCACAGGAGGCCTGGGCTCTTTTAGCGACTCAAGGATCTTGTTCATATAGAAAAGGGAAAACTCTTTAAACTGACGATGGGGCAGGACATGCGCCCACGAATCGAAAATTTGTATTGCCTCCGCCCCGGCAGAGACCTGCATGGCGATATAGTCGATCGTCACGTCGGCGATATGGGAAAGCAGGGAGTGGAAGGATTCAGGGTCGCGGTACATCCACTGCTTGGTCAACTTGAAATCGCGGCTGGTCCCCCCTTCGATCATATAGCTTGCTACTGTAAATGGAGCCCCGCAAAAACCGATAAGGGGAACAGGCAGCTCTGTTCTCAGCCGACGGATCGTCTCAGCGACAAAGCTGAGGCTCTCTTCCACATTCGGTTTTGGAAGAGCTGAAACGTCTGCTTGATTTCTCACAGGCCTTTCGATGATCGGCCCCTTGCCCTCTTCGAACCGAAGACCCACACCGAGGGCTTGAGGGACCATCAATATGTCGGAAAAAAGGATCGCGGCATCCATCCCGAATTCTGTGATGGGAAGCATTGTGACCTCTGTTGCAATCTCGGAATTGCTGCACATCTCAACGAACGAGTATTTTTCACGGATTTTTCGGTAGGCAGGCATGTACCTGCCCGCCTGCCTCATCATCCAAACAGGCGGACGGGACTGGTTTTCACAAGCGAGCGCTTCAAGCAGCAGTGTGTTCATCTACAAAATCCGCTCTAAAATCGACTCGACCGTGAAGCCAAATTCTTCCGCCAATGCCTTCTGAGGCGCCGACGCCCCGAAGCTGTCCATGCAGATCGCGATCCCGTCGCGTCCGATGTACTTGTGCCACCCGAGGTCAACCCCAGCTTCAATACTGACGCGGCGTCCCAGGTCACCCCCAAAAACAGAACGTTTATACTCTTCATTCTGCTGTTCGAACAGTTCCCAGCAAGGCATCGAAACAACACGGACAGACTTGTCCCTTTTCTCCAGTTCACGGGCGACATCAAGGGCCAAAGAGACTTCCGATCCCGTCGCGACAAGCAGATAGTCCGCTTTTCCGCTCTCTTTTTTCAGAATATAGGCACCTCTTCCGACCCCCTCTTCATAAGGAACCTTTGTCCCTTCGAGTTCGGGGAGGTTCTGACGTGTTAAGGAAAATGCCGTGGGGCCATGATACTTCAGCGCGGCAAGCCATCCCATTTTCACCTCATTTGCATCAGCAGGGCGGATAAAATGAAGATTCGGCATGGCGCGCAAGGCGGCCATATGTTCGATAGGCTGGTGTGTCGGCCCGTCCTCTCCAAGGAAGATGGAGTCGTGGGTAAAGTGGTAGACGACATGAGCGTGCATGAGCGACGCCAACCTGATCGCGTTGCGCATATAGTCGGAAAAAGTCAGGAAGGTACCGACAAATGGAAAGATCATTCCCGTATGCTCCAAACCGGACGCGATGCAGGCCATGGCAAATTCGCGGACGCCGAATTTGATGTTCCTTCCATCATAAGCCCCTGCTGAGACGACCGGGTATTTTTCCAGCATTGTCATATCCGAGCACGACAGGTCCGCTGATCCGCCGTACAGGTAAGGAAGCCAGTCCGCAAGGCTCTGAAGGACGGCGTGAGACGCTTTTCGTCCCGCAATGGGATCTTTGATCTCAACACTCCACAGCTTGTCCTCGATATCTTCAGGAAGTTCGCGCTTTTCCATTGCCTGGAAATCGCGGTAGAGGTCCGGATTGGCATCCGCCCAGGCTTTGAGCGTATTTTGCCATTCCTGCTCCCTCTCCTGATCTTTTTTCACTTTGGCGTCGAAATAATCGTAGACTGCCTGAGCAACATAGAAAGGTTCTTCGGGAAGTCCCAGATGCTCTTTTGTCGCCTTCACCTCTTCTTCACCAAGAGGCGAACCGTGCACCTTATGGGTTCCCGCCTTGTTTGGAGCGCCTTTCCCAATGATCGTCGTGCAGATGATCAAAGTCGGCCGTTCCTGGTTCTGCCTGACTTCTGAAATCACTTGATGCAGGGCGTCGAGGTCATGTCCGTCCACCTCTTTCACATCCCATCCGTACGCCTCATAGCGCATCTTCGTCTTTTC
>CAZWOB010000121.1:0-5629 GCA_964635295.1 uncultured bacterium | reverse complement strand
TTCTCACCCCAATCTTTAAAATCTTCTGCGGATATCTTTCGCAGTTCACTCTTTATCAGCTCTGCCTGCTTGGAAAGGAAATTTTGCTCGATCGGTGTTTCAGGGTGAACGAGTTTTTCTTGAACATAGTGAACGATGCATGACATCGCTTCGACCAATGTATTGTTCTGAGAACAGTCTTTCAAAGTGATTGGATCAAGTCCAAGTTTGACACATTCATCGATCATGGCTTCAATCGGAGCCGGTATGAGTTCATAAAAAAGGGGAAGCTCAATATCCCTTAGACACCTGTTAAGCAGGTGTTCATTTTTCGCGTGCGCTCTCCAGTCAAGAAGCATGCAGTAATTCACTAGATAGATATATTGCAGGTAGGGATACGCTTTGAAGGCAAGGTCTCTCACTTGACTGACCTCTTGAGTATGTATGGCGTTGATCAAATCGCCGATACGCTGTTTCAATGCCAGATAGACTTTTTTGGGATGGAACCATTTTGAAGGGAGCAACCGTACGTCTTGTTTCACGTTTTCTGAAACCAGGTAGCGTTTGATTTCAGGAAGTTTTTCTTGCATGGAATGAAGCATGGAAAGAAGTTCTTTTCTTTTCTTTAGCGGCAGGATTGAGGAGGACTCTTTTTTAAGTATGAGTTCACACCGAAAGGGGTAGGAGAGGTATCCGCCTCTATCCAAAAATGTATTTGCATGGGGTAAGCTTCTGGTTAAATCGATAAAATGAATCTTGCCATCTGAACTGACGATGATGTTGTTCGCGTGGGCATCGAAAAGTCCGAGGATAACAGACGTTAAAAATGCGTCAGTATACTCGTCTTTCAAGATCATCGACATGCGGGATTCCGGGTTGCTCCGGTATTCTTTCAGGGTGATTCCTTTTTGAAAAGGTTGGATCCCTCCTCCTTGATAGGAAACTCCCTTGTATGTAAACGCCTCGACTTTATCCGTAGGGATGAGCCTGTTTTCGAGGCCGAGAATTGCTCCTATTTCATAGGCGAGTCGGTTCATGACAGCGCCCCCGAAAAGTCCGTATTTCTCCTCTTTATAGTAGCCGGCAATTTGGCCGTTTTGATCGTGCAGGGAATAGACGCGGCAAGTCGTAAAACTAGGGATGAACGCTTCTTTGTTATCCCGGTGATCTTTCAGCTCACGGATAGAGTACTTTTCTGAAAGAAGATTTGACCGGATGGTTTCTAAATCGGACATGGCCGACTTATATCAGATCTCGGTACAATTCGACAAATTGATCCGCGGATAATTCTTCCGGCCGCGCCGTTTCATGCATTCCAATGTTTTCGAGTGCGGCACAAAGGGAAGAGGCTGGATACAGTTTTTTAAGAGAGGATTTCATCATTTTGCGGCGCTGGCCGAACGCGGTCCTGATCAATTGAAAAAATGCCTCGTCATTGACCTCTTTGGGAGGAGGTTTCAGGTCAAAACGAATCACAGCGGAGTCGACGTTCGGGCTTGGATAGAAACACTGGCGGCTCACTTTAAATCCCCATTTCGGCTGAGAATAAAGATTGGCAAACACTGTGAGAGATCCGTATGTCTTATTTCCGGGGGAAGCGGTGAGCCGTTCGGCAACTTCGAGCTGCACCATGACGACGATCCGGTTGAAAAGGTCTGTTTTTGGCAATAGCTGGGTGAGAATGGGGGAGGTGATATTGTAGGGGAGGTTGGCGACCACCGTCCTGCGATTGCCTGAGAGCTCCTTTTCCAGGTCGACTTTCAGGACATCATCGCAAATGACACGCAAGCTTCCTTCCCTTTCAGCTAATGCTTTCGCCAGCGTGCGGTCTTTCTCAATGGCCAGGACATCGGTGCCACGATCGAGCATGGCGTCTGTCATCGCACCTGGCCCGGGGCCAATTTCAAGAGCATGATTTCCTGTCCCGACCTCGGCAAAAGAGATGATTTTATCTATGATGTTTCCATCGATTAGAAAATTTTGCGAGAGGCTCTTCTTTGGAGAAATTCCCAGGTTTTCAAGGTATTCTCTGAGAAGAGTCGGGCTACTTAAGCGAGAAGGGTTTGAAGTCATCAGGGATACTGCTCAAGACATCGTCGATGTGAACTTTAAAATGTTTGCGAAGCCGGTTCAGGTATTTTGTCTGTTCAGTAGCCATCTCCTTGTCGATAATCTGATCGCGCAACCGGTTTTGCACTTCATAGAAAGGTGGAGCGCCACCTTGCTCGATCTCTTTCAGGTAAAAGATGCGGTAGACTTTAGATTTGCTGGCCCTGCTCTTTTGGGCAATCGGCTCACTGTATGTGTCCGGTTTGAGCGTTGCGAGAATTTCTCTATACGACTCGGAAATTTCATTGGGAGACAGGGTAAACTCATCGGAAATTGAGCAGAGCTCATATTCGTCAGGGTTGAGAAGTCCTTTCAATTGGGAAAGCTCGACCTCTTTGTCCTGGACCAAAAAATAGACCGTATTTGCGATCGCTTGACTCGTTTCTTCTCCTTCGCCCCTGACCGAGATTACTTGGTAGGTCCACTTTTCGGGCTTGGCGTTTTTCTCGGCCCATGTCTTGTAGTGCTCGACCACCATTTGAGGAGTCACGGAACGGAGAACAATTGAATTGACCCTGGCCATCATCATTTTTTTGAAGAGTATATCCTCTTTCGTCAGATCAAACGCCTCTTCATAAGTCAGTCCGGCCTTGTCGAGGTTCGCGATGATGTTTGGTCCGAAAATATTTTCGATCTCTTGTCGAACCTCGCCGTGTGTGATGGGAAGTTGGACCTCTTTCGCATCCGCTTTAATCAACTCCTTGTCGATCAGGTCTTCGAGTACTTTTTTCCAGCTCATATCGTAGAACTGGTATCTTGCATCGACAGAGTTGGCATACTGGGGAAATTGGCGATAGAAGAACATGTCCATCTGTTTCATCACATCGATGACAGAGATGGGTTGGCCATTGACTTTTGCCAAAATGCGGTTGTTGACGAAGATATGCTTGGGCTGACTAAGGAACATGCTGCTTGGGGCAGCCGAAACTTGTCCTGAGAAGACACCAATCACAAGAAGTGCGAGGGCGAAGAATTTTTTCATAGGTATGACCAAAATTTACTGAGACGATTTTATCAAAGAAGAAGCATGAAAGCAAGCACCAAAAAGGCCGTCCATTTTCTCCCTTTTTGGGAGAGATTGAAAAATGTCTCCTTGTAATTCAATCGGATAGGTTTTTAAGAAATGGTCAACCTGGTCCTGATTTTCTTGTTTGAGGATGCTGCACGTCCCGTAGACGATCTTTCCTCCGGGTTTCACAAAGCTCAGGGCTTTTTCGAAGATCGACCGCTGTTGTCCGACGAGACGGCTTAGCATTTCTTCGGAAAACTTCCATTTCATATCGGGATTTCTTCGCAGGGTCCCTGTTCCGGAGCAAGGTGCGTCAACCAATACCCAATCAAAGGATTTCTTCAGCTTTTTCATTTTGGGATCTTCCGGCAACAGGATTT
Source organism: uncultured bacterium (assembly GCA_964635295.1). Classification (GTDB taxonomy): domain Bacteria; phylum Chlamydiota; class Chlamydiia; order Chlamydiales; family Waddliaceae; genus Waddlia. The sequence goes on along the minus strand of CAZWOB010000121.1, from coordinate 2,152 downwards.
GGGCATTCTGAATGCCTGCGCGCTTCAATCGCCGCTTTGCTTCTGTCAGGATATGTGTTCTGATGTCATGCAGGTAGATTTGACCTTTTCCTTTCATGAAAGGAGCAAATGCCAGTGTCTTGCCTCCTGACCCTGAACAGTAGTCCAGGACTTTTTGCCCCGGCTCCGCTTTGACCATTCCGGCAAGCAGCTGACTGCCCTCGTCCTGCACTTCAAAATAGCCTGATTGAAATTCAGGCAGTTGGAAGAAGTTGATTTTTTTTAGGAAACGGATCCCTTCGGCCGACTTCTCGCAAGGGACTACTTCATACTCTTTCTGCCAGAGATCAAGGAGGTGCTGCCGTGTTGTTTTCAGCGTATTTGTCCTGACAGTTGTGGGGGCGGGAAAGTTGCACGCCCAGCACACATCTTCTCCGGTTTCCCTGCCCATCGATTCAACGAACAGATTATATAAGGTTTTTGGGAAGCTCAGGCGAACGTGTGCGGGGATCGAGGAGTCGTTCCTGTAATCTTCTGGATCCAGCTCTTCCCATATCTTCAATCTGGTTGGCCAATCAGGTTTTCCCTTTGCCAAATAATCGATCAACGCCAGCCATCGGACCATGCCATAGATATTTTCGGCGACATATGCCCGATCTTTTGAACCGAGGGAGCGGTTTTCCTTGAAATAGTGATGAATGCACAGATCAAGAGGAATCTCTTGATTGTCATAGGATTCCAAAAGATTTAATAAGTGATGTTCACGGTACGGTATTTTGGTCATGCGGAATAGCTTAGCACATATACCGATAATGTTTCAAAACTGTGCTTCATGCTTCGTCGGCTTGCCTCTGAATTTCTACCTGCCTGCATCGCCCAACTCGTTCGAGTTGAGCTGCTTCGGCGCCGACCATGTCTGATAGAAATTCCGGGCGCCTTCTTGCCTGAAAACCCATTTTTTAAACGTTATCGGTATAAAATCTTAAAGTTTAATAAATTTATCGCTTATTTTGATGTTGAAAAATGTTGAATTAAGTAAAATAGTTCAATTAAACGGTTGGGTTTGATGATTTCTGTAAATACTTCATATAAGACTGTATCTTGGAATATTGGAGGCATAACTGATTTTATCGGCTTATGCCGTCGGGCAAAACTGCCAACCGGAGAGACTTCCAGTTCGCGAGAAAAGCGTCTTGAACAAGCGTTTAAATCTATTGTTGAAAATCAGCAGCCGGACCTGATTTTTTTACAAGAAGTGGGAGCTATTTCAACGTCCCTTAAGAAGTGGCTGCCCAACTACCGGTTCTGTTACGATGGAGATGATACACTCGTTGCCTGGAACGCGGAGAAGTTGACTGAAATCGAGGGTTCTCGACAATCTCAACAGCTTTGCAACCGCTATTCCATCGTCGATCTTCAAGATACGACAACAAAAAAAACCGTACGTGTCGCCTCTGCTCATTTGCATGGTTTTGATTTGGCCAGGCCTGACCGGGAGAGGTGTGGACATAAGGTTACCAAGGGCGGGGATGATGAGTTGCGTGAAATCACAAATCTGTTGCTCGATCGTAAAATAAGAACACCGGACGCGATTCTGATCGGGATGGATGCGAACTCCACTCCGGATATCCATCCTGAGAGAATCAAAATTCTTGAAGATCATGGTTTCAAAAGAGATTTTAGTGATAACTCAGTTACTGCATTTAATCCGACTCTGCCTGGAAGAGAAGCGAAAATCGATTTTATCTATGCAACATGTTTAGAAGGGACAATTAAGGTAGTGGCAGGGGATGCCAATCCGGATCTTCAGATCGAATCACCGGAAACGAACCCCAGCGATCACAGACCTTTGTACAAGACTGTTTTGTTCGGATAAAATCATTATTTCGCAAATGGGTTGGATTTGCCTTTAGAACGGATGAAGGCTGTTGCTCGTTTTTGCAGTTCCTGGACCAGCGCTGCATTTTCTTGCTTTTCTTTTTGGGTAACTTCCTCACATTCAAAATTGCTGTCGTGTTTCTTCATTTGAAGTTGCATTCTTTTTTTGAAAGCGGCCTGATACACGTTTTTCATTCGAACTGCCAGTTCAGGTGAAAGATGTCCACGTTTTTGTAATTCATCTATTCCTGAAGAAATGTTCGTTTCATCAATATCGTAGTAGAAACAAAGTCCT
>CAZWOB010000120.1:0-5633 GCA_964635295.1 uncultured bacterium | reverse complement strand
CCAACTGATACCAGTTTACCTCGTCTTCCAAAAGACTCTCCCAAGAAGAAAATCTGCAATAATCTCCAATATTAATCTTATGACGACACAATCCAACCTTTTACTGACAATCGCCTACGACGGCACCCCTTTCTTAGGTTGGCAAGAAACGCAAGAAGGCCCCAGTATCGAAGGAGAGTTGAAAAAAGCGCTAAAAATTCTCTTGAAAGAAGATGTAGAGATCAACGGCGCAAGCCGTACGGACGCAGGCGTCCACGCTCTCGGACAAATTGCCAATTTCCATACCGAACGAAAACCCGATTTCTTCAAGTTCCTCAAGTCGATCAACGGCCTGCTTCCAATAGAGATCAGGGTCACATCCATTGAAGAAGTTGATCTGCAGTTTCACGCAACATTGAACAATCGTGGAAAAAGGTACCTGTACAGGCTATCCTATGGGCCTGCTCAATACCCCCACTTAAGGCGGACCGAATGGCATACGCCAGGGCCTCTCAATATTGAAGCCATGAAAAAGGCTGCAACCTTGTTGGAAGGTACGCATGACTTTAAGGCCTTTTGCAATACAAAGAAAAACGAAACCTATGCTTCCACTGTCCGCACACTGGACCGCATTGAAATCAAAGAACAAGACCAACAAACACTCGAGATCGTCATCGAGGGCAATCAATTTCTCTACAAAATGGTGCGCAATCTGATCGGAACTCTTGTCTATATTGGAAGAGGAAAAATCTCATTGGAAGAACTGGTGACATTGTTGGAATCAAAGGACCGCACAGAAGCTGGCCCCACAGCGCCGGCACACGGATTAACGCTTTTTCGTGTTTTCAGAGAGATTGTAAATCAAAAAGACGATTCCCAATCCGATCACCATAAAAATCGCTGAAGTCCAGTAAGCGCCATCCCAGATAGTTGGCTGATAAAACCCATCGGGAATGAGTTGGGGTCCATTTCGCAACTTTAATGGATCCAGCTCCCAAACATAGGTACGATAGGGCCATACGACCCGAAGAGATCCGATCATAAATCCAATCAGAACTGAAACGGTCATGTCGTGGTCCTTTTTTAAGAACCAGTCGACCACACGTGAAAAAACAATCGCTCCCGCAGCTATCCCAAGGCCAAGATTAAGCAAAATCGTAAACGCATCTCCGTCCCAGGTAAATGATGTCCATCCCTGAACAAGTTCAGCCAGCGCGGCGATAACGATAGGGTAGGCACCGAGTATCATCAAAAGAAAACTGCCTGAGATACCGGGAAGAAGCATTGCGGATACAGCAATGGCGCCGCAGAAAAACAGCCATGGATTGAACCAACCGTGCTCGCCAATTGTAACGATGTCGGCTAACCGTTTCTCCTTTTGCGATTGTTGTGCAACAACTACCGAATCTGCATTTAAAAATCCCTTCGCCCACATCGCCGCAAGGGTTTGGCTGTCTACCCCCTTCAAGATTCCCGTTTCGCTATCGTAGTTTCTTAACTGCTCATTGCCTTCATAACGGTACTCAGGCGGGAGCTTGACATCGTATAGATCATGAGTGACGACCGGCTCGGAACGGAATCCGGTAAAAAACAATGTGAGCGCGGCTCCGGAAGCAAGCCCTATCCAAAGTCTGTTCTCCCAATTGGGAACCCTCCAAATGCAAACGACGATTGAAGATACGATCATTCCGAGGAACAGGGCATAGAGATAGGTGCGTGAAACGGGACTTCCCAGCATTGCGTGGATAGACTGGGAAAAAATAATCAATGAAAAAACAATTCCTAAAAGAATAGCCGTTAGCAGTCTCCATCCCACTTTTTGGTTGAACCGATTGAAATCAAACCAAAAAATGGACAGGGCATCTGCTGTACCAACGCTTTTAATCGATGCGATCAGCTCTTCGTAGATCCCGCATATCAATGCCATCGTTCCACCAGAAACTCCAGGAACGATGTCCGCCGCCCCCATGCACATCCCATAGAAAAAAAGGCGGTACCAGTCTTTGTCGGACTTGACTGCCACTTAGATAACCTCGAGGAACCTGGCGAGATACCATGCAACAGCAACAACTAAAACAAAAAGAACCACCCAGACGATATTGGGAAGCCCTTTGACATTGGTGCCCGGATTCCCCCTCGGCTCAAGCGTGCCGATTCCGTAAGAAAATTCCTGGTTTTCCGATCGGGAAAACATTTCGGGATGCTTGCGGATAATCGCCTCCCCATCTTCACCGAGATAAGTGGCATACTGCCGAATAAACCCCTGAGCGTAGACAGGAGAGATCAGCTGACCGAAGTCTCCATCTTCAATTGCCTGCAAATAGTTCATCCTGATAGACGTCGCGTTCTCCACTTCCTTCAACGAGAGGTTGCGCTCCTTTCTTTTTTGTTTGAGCGTCTCTCCCAATCCCTTGATATCTTCTGTCGTCATATATTAAGTCTCTATGTTGTCAATAACCTATAGTTATACCCAATTTCTCCATGAGTTTGCAAGACTTTCCATATTAATCCCAGGTGACTCTTGTTCCAAAAAAGCTCTTTGGCTATCATCTCCTGGCTATGAACAACAAACAGCCCCCAGGGTCGAAACCAACGACCTATGTCACAAAAATCGATCTGAACCTCGCTCCCAAGATTATTAACGATCTTAAGCTTCAAGGATTTGAGATCTCCAAGCCGCAATACACCGTATTCAGCGCCAAAAAAAAGGGATTGAACTGCACCCTTTACGAATCGGGCAAATTAATGGTGCAGGGAAAAGAAACCCCTCAATTTATGGAGTTCTACCTGGAGCCCGAGATCCTTGGCTCCTTTGAATACAGCTATGCCGATCTTCAACTGGACAAATCGGGAAGGATTGGAATCGATGAAGCGGGGAAAGGGGACTTTTTCGGGCCGTTGTGTATTGCAGGCGTTTACGCTGAAGGAGATACGATTTCCGAACTCAAGGCGATCGGCGTGAAGGATTCTAAGAACATGAACGACAAGAGCATTCTCAGGCTCGCGAAAGAGATCAAAAAACGGTGCGAAGTGACGATTGTTAAAATGAATCCGTTGAAATACAATGAGCTCTACGGTAAATTTAAAAATTTGAACCGTTTGCTCGCATGGGGACATTCGACGGCCATTGAAAACCTCGTCTCAAAAACCAGCTGCAGAAATGTGATCATCGATCAGTTCGCAGCAGAAGATGTCGTCATCGATGCGCTTAAGAAGAAAAAGCTCGAGGTCAACCTTACTCAACGGCACCGTGGTGAAGAAGACATCGTCGTCGCAGCGGCATCGATTATTGCCAGAGAGGCCTTTGTAACAGAGCTTGACAACTTGGGAATAAAGTGGGAAATGCCTCTGCCCAAGGGAGCGTCCAGGCAAGTGGTCAAAGCAGGAGTCAATTTCCTGCGGCTCTACGGAAAAGAGAAATTGTCCGGAGTAGCCAAATGCCATTTTAAAACTTTTCAAGATGTGATAGGGGAAGCTCATGAGTAACCGAATTTTATCTTTGATGATCGGCCTGGTCGTCGTTCTTGCCGGAGTCCTGTTGATGATGAACATTTTCAACATCCAGACAGAGCCATTGTCCGAGCATTTCTTAACAGCCGACAATGTCAAAGCTGTTGAAGTTGTCAGCAATGGAACCCCGCACCCTTTGACATTTGACCAACAGAACCGCTTCGTTGAGGTGATCAATCTGGCGGTTCATACCGGCATGGAAAATGATCTCAAGGTGGTTAAAGGTCCTTTCGATTATGAAAAAATCGTGATTTATCAGTTTGAAGGACCGGAAATCACTGCGACGCCATATGGACTGGTCAACACACAACTGTTGTTGACCATCCCTGAATGGAATCCGGACGGTTTGATCAGAGAGACCGGTCCTGGAGAACTGAACAAACTCTTCAGCGATGTTGCTAACCAGTAATTATGCTCAAGCAGCTGTACGTTAAAAATCTCGTCCTGATCGAAGAGGCACTTGTCCCCTTTCATCCCGGTTTCAATATCATCTCAGGAGAAACCGGAGCCGGGAAATCCGCCTTAATGGCAGCGCTGCATCAAATTCAAGGCTCGCGGGCCGATACCCAGCTCATCCGTCATGGATTTGACAAAGGGATTGTTGAAGGTGTCTTTGATATCGACTCCCTTTCCAATGTAAAAGAAGCATTGCACGAGGCTGGAATCGAACATGACGACGGTGATGAGCTGATCATACGACGGGAGATCTCAAGTTCGGGTAAAAGCCGTCTATTCATCAACAACCAGCTTACCCATCTCAGCCTGCTTAAAGGGATTGCCGGAAGCCTGTTTGAGATTGTCGGCCAACGCGCCAATCAGCAGTTGTTCAATCTCAACCATCACCTCGAGATCCTCGACCTTTTTGGATCGCTTAGCGCATTACGTGAAACGTATTCGACTTCCTTTGCCAAAGAAACCGAAGCCAGAAAAAAACTTCAAAATTTAAAGGAAGGCGAGCAACAAAGGCTTCGCGACATTGAAGTGTGCCAGATGGAGCTGGAAGAACTCGAGACTGCGCAGTTGAAAGAGGGAGAAGAGGAAGAGCTGTTCGCTGAATATACAAAATTAACGAACACGGAAACTCTCTCCCAACTTTCCGACTCGATTTATTCTTCGCTTGAACAACAGGTATTGCCCGCCCTTAGATTGATCCAACAATCAGCGGAAGATCTTGCAGCACTCGACTCCCCTCTCGAAGAAACGCAGGAATTGCTGAAGTCCTCAATGATCGAACTTCAAGAGCTGGCACATACTTACCGCTGTTACAACAGCGGCATTGAGCATGACCCCTACCGTACTGAAACAATCAACGATCGTCTTTCTCTGATCAATAAGATGAAGAAAAAATACGGCCCTTCCATTGAGGAAGCCCTCGAATACAAAGCAACTCGGGAAGAGGATCTTTTTAAATTGGAGAACGCAGAGAACGAAATTGACGAGCTGACGGAGCAAACGCTCCAGTTTGAAAAAGAATCGGTTGAGCTAGCTGCAAGGCTGTCGGAAGAAAGAAGCAAAGCAGCCAAACTTTTTTCTGAGGAAATGACGAAGGAACTTCGCGATTTGAATATGCCCAATGCCGTTTTTACTGTTGTTATTGAAAAGCAAGAAAGAAGTCGGACGGGGCAGGACAAAGTTGAATTTTACTTTGCGCCAAACAAAGGGGAAAAAACTGTTCCGATCAGGGAATGCGCAAGCGGCGGAGAAATCTCGAGACTGCAGTTGTCGATCCAAACGCTGCTGGCCGGCAAAGAAGCTATCCCTTGCCTTGTGTTTGATGAGATTGACGCTAACATTGGTGGCCTGACAGCATCCATCGTCGGCAAAAAACTCAAGCAGATCGGAGAAAACCACCAATTGCTTTGCATCACCCACTTTGCCCAGGTCGCAGACGAAGCTTCCCATCATGTGCAAATTTCGAAAAATGAGAAAGGCGACCGCACCATCACTGAAGTCAATGTGTTAAATCAAGAGAGCAAGCAGTCCGAGCTTATGCGCATGGCAGGTAAGTAAGATCGATCTGCTCCCCTTGCACATATTGAGAGGAAGAAAACTCTTCAGAGTCTGCTCTGAATGAAGAAAACGAAAATTGAAACACAAAGGCTGTAGAGTAGGGAGGGCGTTACCCCTCCCCCTCATCAAACCGG
>CAZWOB010000119.1:0-5766 GCA_964635295.1 uncultured bacterium | reverse complement strand
CCCTTCAATCAGCAGTTGATGCTGCCATTTTAATGCACAGGGACGTGCATTTCGGCGGCAACTTCAACGTTATGCTCAAGTATTACGATGAAGGAGGGAAAGGTGTATCCGACGCCTTTGACATTTCCCAGATCAGACGTCTGGCGGAATTGGAAAGAACATCGGAATCAAACATCGCTCCCGCAATTTTAACAGGTGCCGATGCGGAAAGAGTCGCCGAAGCGAAACAAGCTTACCAACAACTCAAGGATCTCTTTGACCAAGAGACGAAAGAGTCCCGTTACCCTCAATTGATCGCCTCTCTTGTTCTTTCCGAAGAGGAAGAGCCTCAAGAAGAGATCGATGCGATCGTCAATGAAGGAAGCGCGATCGTTCCCTCTTTGCTCGAAGTGCTCAAGTCGGAAAAATTTTACGACCCTCTTTTTCCCGGATATGGCCTCGCCCCATCCCTTGCGGCCAACTGCCTGGGCCGAATCGGTGATAAGCGGGCGATCATCTCTTTGTTCGAGGGGATTGGACGGGGAGATTTTGACTACGAGGCCACTCTTCTTCAAGCGATGAAGGCCATAGGAACCCCGGCAAAAGAGTTCCTCCTCAAAGTTCTTCGGGGGCAGCCAATCAACGAAGATAACGAACGTGCCGCTATCGCACTGGCAGCATTCGAAAACGACCCCGAGGTCGCAGACGCCTCCTATGACCTCTTGCGTCAGATTGAGTTCGACCCCTTCCTCCCCCTCACCCATTACCTGGTTTTTGCTTGCGAAGGCCTGCAAGACCCTGATAAACGGGAATCGATGACAAAATTGATGGAGAGTCCCCAGATCACAAAAGATCTTGCGCTCGATATCCGTTCAGTTGTTGATAAGTGGAGCTGATGTTGTGAAAAAGTATTTTTTATTACTGATCTGTTTCGCATTGCCGTACGCCGAAGGGCAGATTATTATTGAGGACCCCGTTGTTGACGTAGGCAATGCCTGGAGCGTTCATCAGATCGAGAGCTTTCACTTCACCGTCCACGGCGGGTTCGCTTTCCTGAACGACGGTTCCTCCTGGAAGATCAACCCTGAGGAATCTGAAAGGATCCAAGCTGACGCAGAGCAGCTTCTAAACACTCCATTGACCATCATGCCCGAAGCTGGCACTGAGTACTATCCGCTCCGCGTCATCGTTCATTCCGAAAAGGAGTGCGGATGGGTCGATTTTACCGTTGAGTACCTCTCTCCCCCTAATGACGGAGAAGCTTCTTATATCTCCAGGCCAAGCAATGAATATGATGACTTGCTGGAGATCGTCGTCCCTTTGAAAAAAGAAGCGGTCCCCCTGGTTCTGTTGATCAACCCTCTCGATTCCAAAACGCTGAAAAAATGGAAAAAAGGGCAAAAAGTGATCATTGGCGGGGTGTGGCTGCCTGAGTACGATCTCAATGGGCCCAGAGACTATAACAGCGCCTATCAATACGTTTTATTTAATTACTCAACCGGCAATTACGTCTTTTTTTCCCTCTATTCCCCAACCTCCGAATAAGTTTTCTGGATAAAACTCGAAGTTCGCGAAAAAATCATTCTGTTGAATTTTAACAAGCTAGGAACCTATCTGAATAAAAATTTTCACCTATCTTTGGCCCCTTTATTTTCCAGGAAAGAAGATCACTCCTTGTCAATATGGTCATCATATTGACTGCGTCACGATTTCCTTACCTGAAAAAAAATGGACTCAAATCTAAGTAAAACTTTTTATTCAGATAGGTTCGCCATTCGATGCTGAACAAAAAATACAAAATAAATAACATTTGAATTTACTATTGGATATGATAGGATGCAAAAAGATTCATGTCTTTGGTTAAAAAAGGCGGGATTGGCAGTTACCCTAATAAGATTGAGGCCGATGTAATGACAGCAGCAAGATCTATGAGCGTAAAACAGTTTCAAACGCTCTTCTCTCAATTACTTTTGATGATCGTTTCCCTTTCACTGTTGACAGGATGTGAAAGTCGCAAGACTATTGTCAACGGTCTGGATGAAAAAGAGGCGAATGAGATCGTCGTCTTCCTTTCCAATAAGGGAGTTGACGCCTACAAAGTAAAGAGTACAGAAGGAACCGGCGGCGGCGGTGCAAAGATGACCCTTTGGGATATCAGCGTCCCCGAAGAACAGGCGACTGAAGCGATGTCCATCTTAAACCAAAGCGGTCTGCCTAGGAGAAGGGGCCAAAATCTCTTAGGAATATTCTCCAACAGCGGGCTCGTTCCTTCGGAAATGCAGGAAAAGATCCGCTACCAAGCCGGTCTCGCCGAACAGATCGCCAGCACCATCAGAAAATTCGACGGAGTGCTCGATGCTGAAGTTCAAGTCTCTTTTCCTGAAGAAGATCCGCTCAACCCAGGAAAAACGAAGGGTGAGATCACCGCATCTGTCTACGTCAAACATTCCGGCATTCTCGATGATCCCAACACCCACGCTGTGACAAAGATCAAGCGCCTGGTCACAGGGGCGATCACCGGGTTGAAATATGATAACGTGACCGTTATCTCAGACCGCGCCCGTTTTTCCGACTTCCCTATCGGACTGCAAGGCGCAAGAGATGATGAAAAGGAATACGTCAGCGTCTGGACAATCATCGTTGCAAAAGAATCATTAAACCGATTCCGCATCATCTTTTTCTCATTCACCCTTTTACTCCTGTTCCTACTGCTTGCATTTATCTGGATCGGCTGGAAAGTTTCTCCATTGATCAAGGAAAGCGGCGGTTTCTCCTCCCTCTTCTCTTTATCCCCGATGTCTTCAAAGAAAAAAGCCAAGAAGAAGAAAAAAGAGGAAGGTGAAGAAGAGGAGCTGGAAGACGAGCTTGAAGCTGAAGAAGAAGAAGAAGGGGAAGGTGAAGAAGGGGAAGAGAAAAAAAAGGCTCCTCCTGAAAAAGCAGAAAAAGAGGAAGAAGCTCCCCCTACGGATGTGACGTAGGTTTGGGAAGAACACCCTTCTTAAACAATTTAGGTGTTGTGTGCAGGAAAGAAGCTCCATTTTTCTACGTCTATTATTGAACCGCTATCACCAGGGACCGCAAGACGCAATCCTTGCCTTGTTGCCTGACGACGAAGGAAAAGAGGTCTCCGAACAACCCATCGCCTCCGGCGACATTGAGGCAACTCTGACCTCTCCGCTGGACGCCTTGAAAAGAACCCACTATTCCTGGCTTCTGGACTCGCTGACCGAACTGCCGAAACCCTCTGTCGCCTATCTGCTAGGGCTTATGCCGGAAGAAAAGGCGGAAAAGATCAAAACAGCTTTGAAAATCAAAAATAAGGCCTCCAACCTTACACCTTTGATGAAGAGGTTCATCCTTGGACGCCTGGCAAAAGATTTTCCCTTCAAGGAAACACCCCCGTTCGAACAGATCCCTGAAACTGAGCTCACTCCGCTTGCAAACTTGAAAAAACAAGAACTAGTCCAGTTGATCGATTTTTTAGGGCTCTATGATCTTTCGGAAGAGATCCATAACATCGTCGATAAACGATTGCTTGAAAATATCAACAATGCCTTGACCCCGAAAAAAAAATCCTATGTCAAAAAATGCCTGCTCTCGAAGGAGAAGCTGGTGACAAACCGGTTGAACCTGGAGTTTTGGGACGGGGATCCGGCGAAACTATCTAAACTGATCCATCACCGCGGAATGGTGCGTCTCGGTTATGCTCTTTGCAACCAAGATAAGCATCTGGTCTGGCATATTACCCATATCCTCGATTCCGGAAGAGGGAAAAAGCTATTGCGCTACATCAACGATAAAGAAATTCCCGGGGTAACAAAAACATTGAGAGAACAGGTTCTCGACGTAATGGCATTCTTCAAAAAAGGCAGCAAAACGTGAGTAAGAAATTTTTTAGTTTAATCCATGGGGGCAATATCCACATTGCTCCGGGCACCAAAGTGATCCCGGAAGAGACCTTGTCCAAATTGATCGATGCTCAGGAGGTATTGAAAGAGGTCGAAAAAGATGCTGAGCTCTACAAAAAAGAAGTTGTAACCGAAATTGAAAAGCTGAAGGCTCAGGCACAGAAAGAAGGGTTCGAACAGGGATATTCAGAATGGATGGAAAAGATCTCTGCTTTAGAAGATGAGATCAAAAAAGTCCGCACCGACATGCAGGCGATTATTGTCCCCATTGCATTAAAAGCTGCGAAAAAAATAGTGGGAAGAGAGATCGACGCCTCCGAGAAAACTGTCGTCGACATCATCGCCAACTCATTGAAAGGGGTCTCTCAGCACAAAAAAATACGCATATACGTGAATCCTAAAGAGTTTGACACAATCGAAGAGAACAGAGACCAGATCAAGAAAATATTCGAAAATCTGGAAGCTCTCTCCATTCTTCCGCAAGATGATGTCGATCCCGGGGGATGTATTATCGAAACGGAAGGGGGGATCATTAACGCGCAGCTTGAAAACCAGTGGATGATCCTTGAGAATGCATTTCAAAAACTTGTTTCCACACAACCAGCAGGAGTCGCTGCAGAACCGGAGACAGCTGAACTGGTCACTGAAGATAACGAAGCAAAGGATACTGAATGAAAATCAGCAATGTTGTCAGCTTTAAAAACTGCATAATCCTTTTCGCGATCATTGGAGTTCTTTGGGTATCCCCCAGCCAGCTGTTCTCGCAAAAACTCAACGTTGTCAACGGTCATGAGACACTGATCGCACAAGCGCCGCCACCGAATGCCGCTCCCCCACCGCCGAAGTCGATTCAGGGAAATATCCTTGAGAACTACGAGGAATTTAAAAAACCCTCATTGATTACGCAAGCGGCGGTCCTCTCCATCCTGTCGCTTCTCCCCTTTATCGTGATGATCCTCACCTCGTTCATGAAGATTGTGATCGTCCTTTCCCTCTTGCGTAACGCATTGGGCGTACAGCAGGCCCCCCCTAACCAGATCATCAACGGTGTCGGTCTGATGCTGAGCATGTTCATTATGTATCCGACTGTTGTAGAGATGTACGAAGTCTCTCAAAAAGCGACGCAGGAACTCGAAACTCCCGACTCTGTCATCTCTTCAGGATCTTCCACCTACATTCTCACGATTGCAGATGCGACAAAAGAGCCTCTCCGTACATTCCTCATTGACAACTCCAGTGTCCGCCACAGGGCCCTCTTCTTTCGCATGGCCTACAAGGTGCTGCCGGAAAAATACAGACCGAACCTCAAGCCCGAAGACTTCATCATCGTCGTCCCCTCTTTCATCACCAGTCAGTTAAAAGACGCGTTTGAAATTGGGGTATTGATCTATATCCCATTTTTCGTGATCGACCTCGTTACCTCTAACATTCTATTGGCGATGGGGATGATGATGCTTTCACCGGTCACGATCTCGATGCCGCTGAAGCTTTTCCTGCTTGTCATGCTCGATGGATGGACGTTATTGGTAGAGGGATTGGTAAATACCTTCAGGTAAAGGATTAGTCGTTATGTTTCAAACTCAAGTCGTACAACTCGCTTACCAAGGTATGCTTCTCATCCTGATCTTGTCGGCGCCCCCCATTCTCATCAGCATGTTCTTTGGACTGATGGTCGCGATATTCCAGGCGGCGACACAAATTCAGGAACAAACGCTCTCGTTCACAGTTAAACTCGTCGCTGTCACACTAACTTTGATGTTTTTAGGAGGTTGGTTGGGTGCGCAAATTATGTCTTTCGCGATCAACATCTTTACCAACTTCCCGAGATGGAGCGCGGGAAATTGACCGATAATTACTGGGATTTTTTTTTAAATACCTC
>CAZWOB010000118.1:0-5823 GCA_964635295.1 uncultured bacterium | reverse complement strand
AAATAATTAAATAATTGTATATAAGGAATTAACTACGGTATAAAAAACATTTAATCTGAAAATAAATAGATCTATTTCTAAATGGGGAATTTGTATTTGAACTTCAAGAGGTTTATACTGCGTAACGATACGAACGATCAAACGATAAGAACGATAAGAAATAAAGGTGGATTTATCGTTATTATCCTGCTTATCATGAATTACCTATTATTACGAATGAAACAAAAAACTCGACTGGGAGATAATAATCCCAGTCGAGTTTGTTTTATGAACCCCGTTCGAAATAGATTTTAGTCTGTCCATTCACCTAAATCGGGAGTTCATCAGAATCAGTGCTGTAAGCATCCACATCATCTTGCTGCCAAGGTCCGGCGGCACTGCTGCCTCGGTCATCCCAGGGAGAAGCAAGTGGGTGTGGTGACCGGTCAATCAATAAATGTTCAAAATGAGTTCGAGCTAAGGCATAGTCTTTATCCAGCATCACTGCTAAAGGAGTCACCAATGCATCTGCTGCAACCTCTACGGGAGTCAATAGAACCAATTTAAGAATGCTCTTGGGAAACTCAATACTTAATTGCTTCAATCCTGTCATCACATGACATTTTTTTGAAAATGGCGCCGCGAAAATATTTCCTAAACCTTTAACGACAGGCTCGCCTACTGCAGCAATTCGAGCGACAAGAGAAAGCATCGCGCAGTACAACCCCTTGGGAAAACCTGATAAATAGGTCCATTTCGTCCCGATTGTTTGCGTGACGGGTTTGCCTTTTTGATCATATTTTTGACCATAACTCTCTAAATCGTAAACAGGACATTCGTGAGGATATTTGCTAGCTATTTCATGAAAAGTATTCCGTCTTTTTTCATGAAGCCAATTGGATACCCCATTAGTATATGAAAAATTAATTGACATTGTTATTTCTCCTTTTAAATTAGAACAAAACAATTATAAGAATATTAAATTCTTTGCATTAAGATTCCATTAAGACTTTGAATCCGTTGAATTTAACTAATGGAATAACGTAAAATAAATGACATCATGAATATCCTCTATAAATTCGTACACGGGCTCTCTCGCCTTTTTTTTCGGATCCTGTATGGCCACCACGCATTCGGGGTAGACAAGATCATTGAAGGGCCTGCGATCATCGCTCCCAACCACGTTTCATTTCTGGACCCCCCTCTCGTCGGAGCTTCCTGTCCTGAGCCCGTCGCCTTTCTGGCAAAAGATACCCTCTTCCAAAAACCGTTGCTGGGAACCTTGATCCGCAATTTGAACGCCTATCCTGTCTCCGGTAAAATTAAAGACCTGACCTCGATCAAGGTTGTGCTTGGGATTTTGAAAGAGAAAAAAAAGGTGATCATCTTCCCTGAGGGGATCCGTTCCTATGACGGAAAGCTCGCAGAGATCAAGCCGGGCATCTGCATGCTCGCAATGCGCGCAAATGTTCCCGTGATTCCTGTTTACATCAAGGGAACATTTGAAATCTGGGACAGGAAAAGGAAGTTTCCCAGGCTCTGGGGAAAAACAGAATGTGTCTTCGGAGACCCCATCTACCCCGCTGCTTACAAGGAAATGGACAAAAAATCCGCACAAGAGGCAATGGCCAAAGAGATTAAAAAAAGGATTTTATCTCTGAAGAGCCAAACACGGGAATAATCCCTATACAATAATCCCCTTTCTTCACTATAATGTCCCTATTCTTCTGTGCCATGTGTTCATGCTGCACAGAAATTTAAATTGTAATTGAACGATTAAGGAGAAGGCATACATGCCAACGATTAACCAACTAGTTCGCAATCCTCGAAAAGCGAAAAGGAAAAAAAGGAAATCTCCTGCCCTCCGCAAATGCCCGCAAAGACGCGGTGTTTGTTTACAGGTGAAGACAAAAACTCCTAAAAAACCAAACTCGGCGTTGAGAAAGGTTGCTTGGGTACGTCTCTCTACCGGACAGGAAGTGATTGCCTATATCGGCGGTGAAGGACACAACCTCCAGGAGCACAGCATCGTGTTAGTGCGCGGCGGACGTGTGAAAGACTTGCCGGGTGTGCGTTACCATATTGTACGTGGAACGCTTGATTGCGCGGCTGTACAAGACCGCAAGCAGGGAAGATCTAAGTACGGGGCCAAACGCCCTAAGTAACACTAGGATACTCGAAAGATGAGTATCCTGGTTCGTGATCCGCGCTTAAAAAAAAGCATGAATCACGCACAGGATTCGAATAAATCAATCGAACTCCAGGTGAATTTACGAGATCTTTCCTTAAACTAGAGAAATTTATTTAAACTAAGGAAGATACATGTCAAGAAGAAGACGTGCAGATAAACGGGTCGTAATGCCCGATCCAGTCTACAAGAGCACTGTTCTTACCAAGTTCATCAATAAGTTGATGTACGATGGAAAGAAATCGCTTTCAAGCAGAATTGTCTATGATGCGCTGGAAGAATTTTCAAAAAAAGTCAACGCCGAAGATCCTCTGGAAGCCTTCGAGCAAGCATTAGAAAACGCCAAGCCTTCGCTGGAAGTGAAGTCCCGCCGCATCGGTGGAGCGACCTATCAGGTGCCGATCGAAATTGCTCCTGAACGCCGCACTGCCCTTGCAATGCGCTGGATCATCAAACATTCCCGTGCCAAGTCAGGGAAGCCGATGAAAACCGCCCTCGCGATGGAACTCTCCGATTGCTACAACAATCAGGGAACGACGATCAAGAAAAAAGATGATACCCACCGCATGGCCGAAGCAAACAAAGCCTTTGCGCATTACAAATGGTAAACGGAGGAAATTAGAGAATGCCCAGATCCGAAAAGGATAGATTAGACAAAGTCAGAAATATCGGCATCATGGCCCACATCGACGCCGGTAAGACGACTGTGACAGAGCGAATTCTTTATTACACCGGCCGTACCCACCGCATAGGCGAGGTACACGACGGCGCGGCGACCATGGACTGGATGGAACAGGAACAAGAGCGCGGAATTACCATTACATCCGCTGCGACCACCGTCCACTGGGACGACCATCCGATCCACATCATCGATACTCCCGGACACGTTGACTTCACAGTCGAAGTTGAGCGTTCGCTGCGCGTCCTCGATGGCGCTGTGGCTGTGTTCGATGCCGTTTCCGGTGTTGAACCGCAGTCTGAGACCGTGTGGAGACAGGCGGAAAAGTACGAAGTGCCCCGCATCGCGTTCATCAACAAGATGGACCGGATGGGCGCTGACTTCTACGATGCCGTCCAGTCGATGAGAGAGAAGCTGCATGCGAATGCGGTCCCTGCCCAGATCCCGATCGGTGCAGAAGCTGAATACAAAGGATTGATCGACCTGGTCACGATGAAAGCGCTTATCTTCAAAGATGAAACGCAAGGCGCCGAATGGGAAGAGCAAGAGATTCCAGCCGAGTATCTGGAGAAAGCGCAGGAGATGCGCGCCCAGCTGCTCGACGAACTTGCAGTGATCGATGAAGAGAACGAAGAGTTTATGACCAAAGTTCTCGAAGATCCTGATTCGTTGACACCGGACGAGATCCATCGTGTGATCCGCAAAGGTGTTTGCCAAAACCTGTTCAATCCCGTTTTGTGCGGAAGCGCGCTTAAAAACAAAGGTGTGCAGCAGCTCCTCAACTCGATCACCAAGTGGATGCCCTCCCCGATCGATCGCGGAGCGGTTAAAGCTCACATCCCTGACTCTGAAGATGACATCTTTCTTGAGCCGAAAGACGACGCTCCTCTGGGCGCCCTTGCCTTCAAGGTGATGACCGACCCATATGTGGGACGTTTGACGTTCGTCAGGATCTACAGCGGAACATTGACAAAAGGGATGAACCTTCTGAACTCCACCAAGGAAAAGAAAGAACGTGTCTCCCGCCTGATCGAAATGCACGCGAATACAAGGGAAGAGCGCGATGAGTTCTTCACCGGAGATATCGCAGCTTGCATCGGCCTGAAAAATACAGCGACCGGAGATTCCCTCTGCAGTCCGGACAAACCATTTATCCTGGAAAAGATGGAATTCCCAGAGCCCGTCATCTCGATGGCGATCGAGCCCAAATCAAAAGCGGACCGTGAGAAACTTTCTCAAGCGCTTTCCGCTCTTTCTGAGGAAGATCCGACGTTCCGAGTCTCTACAGACGAAGAGACCGGACAGACGATCATCGCTGGAATGGGTGAGCTCCACCTTGACGTTCTTCACGACAGGATGAAGCGTGAGTTCAACGTCGAGGCCAATGTAGGCCAGCCGCAGGTATCCTACAGAGAAACCATCACAGCGGCAGGTGGAACAGACACTAAGTTCGTCAAGCAGTCTGGTGGACGCGGGCAGTACGCTCACGTGGTTCTCGAGGTTGAGCCGAACGAAAAAGGAAAAGGCAACGAGATCGAAAGCAAGATTGTCGGTGGTGTGATTCCTCGTGAATACATCCCTGCAGTCATGAACGGTATCGAAGAGGGGCTCTCCACAGGGGTGCTTGCCGGATATAACCTCGTCGACGTTAAAGTCCGCATTGTATTTGGTTCTTACCACGAAGTTGACTCTAACGAGATGGCGTTTAAGATCTGCGGATCTATGGCGATCAAGGAAGCGGCTAAAAAATGTAAGCCTATCCTCCTTGAACCGATTATGAAGGTCACCGTCACAACTCCTGAAGCTAGCATGGGGGATGTGATTGGAGACTTGAACCGCAGACGTGGACAGATTATGGGTCAGGAGATCGTCAAAGGGGCCGCAATTGTGAATTCCGAAGTTCCACTTAGTGAGATGTTCGGTTACTCAACACAGCTGAGATCCCTGACATCCGGACGCGCGAACTACTCTATGGAACCGAGCCACTTCGCTCCAGTTCCATCGAAGATCGCAGAAGAGATTATGAAGAAATAAAGGTAAAGTAATGGCAAAGCAAGAAAAACAACAAAGGCAAAAGATACGTATCCGGTTGAAGGGATACGATCAACGTTTGCTTGACCGTTCAACACTTGATATCGTTGAAACGGCGCAACGCACGGGTGCCACGGTTGTAGGACCGATTCCTCTTCCAACCCGCTGCGAGAAATTCACTGTTTTGCGCTCACCTCACGTGAACCGTAAGAGCCGCGAACAGTTTGAAATTCGCACACACAAACGTTTGATCGACATCCAAAATCCTACTGGAAAAACGATCGACGCTTTGAAGACACTCACACTGCCTGCCGGTGTGGACATCAAGATCAAGGCGTAAGTCTAAAACAGCCGCAGTCTCTTAATCGGAGTCTGCGGCTGTTATCATTTAAGATATTTCTCGTTGGAATAAGATTTTAATCTGACGAGCAGAGTTTTCAATATCCAACTCCCCTTTTTCAAAAGTAAAACAGATCTCCACAAGATCGTGCCTGCGCAACTGTTCAAGAGTAATCTGGGTTTTGAAATCGTTAAGTGCTTTTTCAACCAGACGCCTGATCAGGATCACGTTCGCAGATGCGCCCAGCACATATCCACTCGTATTCCATGCTCCCTCATTTGTAAACGTCGAGATCAGGGAGGCACTTTCGCCCGGACGCTTCACGAGGTTTTTTATGAGTATATCAAAAACAGAAACTCTCGTTCGAGTATAAGTAAAAGGATTGATCGATCCGATTGAAGAGGAATGTCCGCTTGGGGCGTACTCTTTAAACGCTTTCTGCACGACTCCAATGATTTCTTGTTGTCTTGCGGGATCCATTAACATCGTTTTAAGAGCTCTTGCAATGCACTTTTCCCTATCCCATGAACCGTTTGTCAAAGTCATTGACCTTCTTCTGGACCCCTCCAAATAGATAGACTGTACCGGTTCCCCCATTTTCTTTGT
>CAZWOB010000117.1:4541-5944 GCA_964635295.1 uncultured bacterium | reverse complement strand
CATAATGAAAAGGATTTTTCCTTTATACAACGCTTTATCTTCAATGCCGCTTTTCTCAACACAATCACTGATATGCTCTGTGCCATACGATTGTAAGATCTTCAGTTCGATCTCCCGTAACTTTGATAAATTTTCTGATATGTTCTGCTGGTGCCTGCGATACAATGTTAAAGGGATGTCGAGGTACTGGAATGAATGGTGGTGTGCTGTCCTGATGATCCACTCAAGGTCCTCACCGGCGCGAAGATCAGAATCAAAAGGATATGATTCGAATACTCCTTGTTTTGCCATGATGGTAGATGGAGAGGGCACCTGGTTGCGGAAAAATTCTTCGGCTAAGAAGTTCTCGGTTGGGATCGACTCTCTTCGCATCGTCGAGAGGAGATTACCCTTTTCGTCGATAAGCGTCACTGCTGTGTAAACGATGTCGATTGCTTCATTTGATTGAAGAAACTCAAGCTGTGTTTCCAATCGCTCAGGTAACATGAGGTCATCGGAATCTAATAGGGCAATATAGTCTCCTTTGGCTCGCTCAAGCCCTGAATTTCTCGCGGCAGACAGGCCCTGGTTCGATTGTTGAAAAAAGCGAATATTTGAATGTGATCGGAATCCTTCCAGAATAGCTTGAGTTTCGTCTGTAGAGCCGTCGTTGATAATGATCACTTCAAAAAAGGGGTACGTTTGCTCCAGGACGCTTTCAAGACATGGGCGTAAATACTCAGCCTGGTTATATGTCGGGATCACTACGCTGATGAATGGAAGTGAGTTCATAAGGGTTTGGATCCGCTGACAATTGTCGCGATACCGCCTGTCATTGGATGGCGATGAGTTTGCTCAAATCCAGCTTCAATCAGATAATTTTCAAGAGTTTCCGGGGGAATAAAGGCTTGAATACTTGTCGAGAGGTATTCATAGGCTTCCTTGTTCGCTGCTGTCATTTTTCCCACAACAGGCAAGACTGTGCGCAAGTAGAGGCGATGCCCAAACTGCATGATCGTAGAGCGGGGTTGAGTAAGCTCTAAAATCGCGAATACCCCTCCGGGGCGAAGGACTCGATAAACATCTTCCACGCAGGCTTTTGGAGATTTAACATTTCGAATCCCATACGCTACTGTCACTGCATCAACACTCGATGACGGCAGGGGTATTTGCTGGGCGTCGCCTTGAATATATTGTAGCTGATGCGGGGAGGCAGAAACGCTGTCGGCTTTTGATCTGGCGCAGTCGAGCATCTCTTCGCAAAAGTCTAGTAAAAAGGCTTCTGTTTGGTATTTCGTATGTTTAAGGAATGTGTAAGCGATCTCTCCAGTTCCGCAGCAGAGGTCAAGATACTGTTGAATTGAACGGTTTTTGTTAATGACCGATTGAACAAGCTTTTTGTTCCAATAGCGATGAAGATTGAA
>CAZWOB010000117.1:0-4441 GCA_964635295.1 uncultured bacterium | reverse complement strand
GTAACGATGATATTAGACATTATTCAAAAACCTCTTACTATTATTATAGTACAAATGCTATTTTGGTGTCTAATTCGACGCTTTTTTCCCCTTGTTTTTCTTTGCACCAATATCTTCAGACAAGTCGATCCAGATAGGGGAACTCCAGCCTATATGTCCATCTTCCTGAGTTACTCTCAGATAGTAGAAGGAGAATGGAGGTTCTTTATCTTTGCTGCTGATACAAACATCTTTTAACGGAGACATATCATCATACTCGAATTCGTAATGATAATCCTCTGGCTCGTATGTTTTGAGCACCTCACCATTGCGGATGATCTCTACGCTTTTCAATTTATCCGTTCCCGCGACATAACCTGTAATGTGGCGGTTTAAGACAAGTCCGGGTTTGTCCTGTGTATCGATTTCAGTCCCCATTGGTAGGCCTGCGATATGGATGCCGAGAATGATCCTTTCACCGGTTGTCGCATAGCAGCTTCTATTGTATAGGCTTTCCCAAAGAGAGGAGCGGTTATGCTCTTTAGAAATGATCGCAGTCATTCCGGGACTATACTGCTCCTGATCGCCGTCGAAAAAGTCGGTGTAAATACCTCTGTCATCAAGTCCTCCGGCAACAAAGCCGAAACGCTTGTTAGATTTTAGCGCGTCGACAATCGATCCCTCAGCGCATTCCTGAATCCCTTTTTTAGCTGGACCTTTGATCGGCCTGCTGTTTCCTTGCTTCTTGGTGCATTCAGAACTTCCCCATGAATTATAGATTTCTACGACCCGCTCATACTCTGGATCAAAATTATTGAAGTCATATTCAAAACCCTTGCCCATGGTAAAGCTAGGAATTGATATAAAGTCTTTAGGAGTAAATGACTTGTAGATTTTCTTTAGTGAACTGTACTTGGAGTCTTTTTTGCGAAGGATCGGCTTGCTGTCTTTTGACCAAATGAATTGTCTGACACCTTCTGATTTTGGGGTTCCCGCCCACTGAAAACCGAGCATAGTCGTGAACCTTTCCTGTTCATCGAATTCCGTCACGTTTTGACTGATCAGCTTCCAGATCTCGTTTGGAGTTTCTTCCTGGTCTTCAAAAGGGGACGTACAGTAGAAATTCATCGCTTTTTCGTCCCTAAAATGCCGAAGACAGCTATCGATATTCTCTGTAGAGTCCACTCTTACGGATTCTCCGTGCAGCAATCCCCAGTAGAGAGATTTTGAATTTTCAGAGAAACACTTGATCGGTGAGGAGCGGAATTCTTCACAGGTATGGGAGTTTTTCAGCTTGATCGTATAAATCCCTTCTTCGTTGAAATAAAGATTTGGAACTGTAATGAATCCAGTTTCAGGAACGAACAGTTTCCAGTTGAGGTTTTCCCGCAGGTGCTCGTGGGTGAGTTCGATCAGAGTTTCTTCCGGGGCGTTCGAAGTTAAGTTGCCGTAGTCGTCCTCAAATCTTGCGATCACGTCAAATCGCTTGTTTCTCTGAACAAATGATGGAGTCAACACCTTGATTTGAGAAAGAACATTTCCTTTGATATCAATCGAAAAGACTTCAGGATCTTCAAAATGTCTTTTCCCTGTGGTATCGATGTAGAGAAGGAACGGACGCCGTCTTTGGGAATAGGTTTGCGCCTGTGTTCCATTTTTGCTGTTCAGCTTCTCGGAGAGTTTCGAAGATCCGACGACGATGGTAAACGACTCGCCCGCATTCACTTTTGAGGGTAGTTCGAACTCATACAATGGCGCCCAAGCTTCAGGAACTTCAACTTCTTCAGCTGTAAGGGTTTTTCCATTCTCTAGCTGAGCGTAAATCACATTAGCGTCGTCTTTAATATTTACAGAGGGGAGTTCCCAGTCAATATCCCTTCCATCGCTCATTAGATCGAAACGCAGCAGTGTCCCTTTTGGAAGGGGAGAGGCGGTGGTATAAATGAACTGCCAAGTGTAAATTTCGCCTGCTAAAGCCTGGTTGGGCTCGCAGTAACATATCGAACGTCGCATGAAAGGTCTCCAGAATTAAAACTTGAGCGCAATTTTATAGGATAGCAGGGAAAGCTTCAAGTAAAAAGGGGCGTGTTTACGCAAATTCAACAGCGCGTTTTTCTCGTAGGACAGTCACTTTGATTTTACCGCTGTAGTCAATGTGCTCCCGAATTTTATTTGTGATATCTTTTGCCAGGTTCATGGTTCCAGTATCATCGATCATTTCTGGAAGCACCGTGATTACGAGCTCTTTACCAGCCTGGAGGGCATAGGCTTTTTCAATTCCGGGAAACCCATAAGCAATTTGTTCCAACTTCTGTATCCGCTGAAGATACTGTTGCACTGCCTCCAGCCTCGCTCCAGGCCTTGATGCAGAGATGGCATCGGCAGCTCCACAGAAGCTCCCTTCAACCGTTGTCGGCTCGATTTCATTATGGTGGCACCCAATTCCGTTAGCAACTTCCGGCAATTCCCCATATTTCAAGGCAATATCTCTTCCTACGAGAGCGTGCGTCCCTTCATAGCGAGGAGGCGCCGCTTTCCCCATATCGTGTAAGAGTCCAATTCTCTTTGCAAGCCTGATGTCGAGCTTCAGCTCCGCAGCGATCAAACCCATGAGATGGCTCACTTCGATCGAGTGTTTGAGGACATTCTGACCAAAACTTCTTCTGAAATTCAATGCGCCGAGGAGCTTGATGATTTCAGGGTGGAGACCGGATTGTCCTGTTTCCAGGGCCGCCTCCTCCCCAGCTTTCACGATCAAAGCATCGATCGCTTCTTCCGCTTGCGAAACGCTTTGCTCGATGCTGGTCGGATGAATCCTGCCGTCTTCCACTAATTTCGCAAGCGCTGTCTTTGCTACATGAAGCCGAGTGGGGTCCAGACCGGAAAGCACGACTGCATTCGGTGTGTCATCGATTAAAACGTTGACTCCGGTCAATCGCTCAAGAAGCCGGATGTTGCGCCCTTCTCTGCCGATTATCCTCCCTTTGAGTTCAGCGTTCGGGAGTGAAACGATTTGCGTCGTGCTCTCAGATGTACAGCTGACAGCCATCCTGTTGATCGCTGTCGTAATAATCCGCGCCGCTTCATTTTTCGCTTTTTCTTCAGTTTCAGATCGTATTCGCTGCAGGTCGTTTGCCGCTTCCAGTTTGACCTGATCGATCAATTGGCTGTATAAATACTCTTTCGCTTCATTACTCGTTAGACCTGAGATTTTTTCAAGGTCTGACACCATTGTTTTGGACAATTCTTCCAGACGTGCTTTTTCCCGGGAATTCATTTCGCTGCGCTCAGAAATGATGAATTCCTTTTTTTCAATTTGAGCGAACTTTTGCTCCATCAGAGTCATCCGGGCTTCAAGCTTGTCTTCCCGTTTTTGAAGACGTTCCTCTTCTTTCTGGAATTGTTTTCGGGCTTCTTCCTTTTCCTGATCCAGCTTGCGTTGATGCTCCAGCTCCTTTTCCTTGAGCTCTATCTCTCGCTCATGCCTGCTTTTTTCCGCATCTTTTTCAGCTTGTTCCAATAGTTGCCGGTAAAGGTGTTCGAATCCTCCCGTTTTATACCTGTGAATTCCCCAGAACGCGAATATTCCAAGAAATAATCCAATGATAAGCTCGATAATCATGATTTAGTTCTCGTCATTTTCATCACTTTCAATATTTTCATCGGACATTTGTTCCAAATTTATCCTGATCCTGACACGTTCCACTTTTCTTTCGTCAGAGCGGAGAATCTCCATTTGAAAATTCTCATGATGAATGATAAACCCTTTAGATGGAATCGAACCCGCGCAATGAAAGATGTAGCCGCCGATCGTATCGTACTCGCCTTCTTGCGGGATCTCGATATCCAGCTGCTGCTTCAAATCCAGAATGTTCATGCGCGCGTCGACAATCCACGACCCGTCCGGTTGAGGAAAAAGCATCTCTTCCTCTTCATCGTACTCATCTTCGATCTCACCGACGATCTCTTCGAGGATGTCCTCGATTGTCACGATCCCTTCAGTTCCGCCGTATTCATCGACAACAATCGCCAAATGGACTTGTTTCTTTTTAAATTCGTGCAGGAGGTGGGAGATCTTTTTCGTTTCAGGGGTGTAGAGGACGTTTTTTTGAATAGACTCGACTGGTTGATCCAGAATAGAAGCGGCGTTTTCATTTGCCGCGTATTCCATGAATGAATGAAGAATGTCTTTGTACATGAGAACGCCGACGATCTGATCGACATTATTTCTATAAAGGGGAATCCTGCTATAACCTTCTTCCTTCGATAATTTTGCCGCCTCTCTTATCGTGGTGTCCGCTGGAAGGCTGAAGACATCAACACGGGGGACCATCACCTCCCGCGCGATACGGTCCTTGAATTTTAACGTCGACTGGATCAGAAGTTTCTCACTTGTGTCCAGGTCTGGACTGACATGTGATTGCTGGATAATTTCGATCAGCTCCCGTTTCGTCTTGGTCAA
>CAZWOB010000116.1:0-6014 GCA_964635295.1 uncultured bacterium | reverse complement strand
CCATTTTTCCTTTTTTATTTTTTGATAACATTTCTCACAAAGTTTTATCCTCTTACCTTCTCGAATGACTTCATATCCGGCATCTGTCTCGATACCGCAACATTCGCAGATGAAGTATTTGTCAATGCGTTTCAATCTATTTTCCCATACGATAACAAGAAATCAAGATTATCCATTACCCATTCTCTATAAGTGGGATGTCCATAAACGTGCGCATAATATCCGGCTGCATAGGGCTTAAACCACTCACTATGCTCGAACATCCAGTGTTGCTCCATTGTGACTTTTGCCTGTATTTCAAGGTGACATCTTTGACAAAGTGCGGGAAGATTCCACCATTCGCAGTTCGCCGGATCAAGGTCAAGATGATGTACTGTAAGACAATATCCGTGCTCGGGGTCGTGGGCATGACCACACCTTACACATTTCCATCCGGCTTCATCTTTTACCTTCTTTGCAATCTCTCCCCAGTTTTCCGGATAATCTGATTTCGATTTACGTTTCATTCCACCCCCATCTTTGTTTGTTCTATGTGACACATCCCGATGAGGATCGCAGAGCGGATATCAGGATCCTTGATCTTACTGCTGGTGACATTCTCGATAATCTTATCCTCAATCACTTTTACGAACTGAGCGGAGGAATGAAGCAGCCCGTGGTGTGCCTTCCAGGTCGCCGGCGGAATCAGCCGGTACCGGATGTTGTTAATCTCACAGAGCAGCTTGATCTTTCCCAACTCTTCGCTGAGCTGCCCGTAAGTTTTCGCATTCTTCCACAGGTACATTTCCTCCGTCACGACCAGGTCAGGATGGTAGTTGAAAAGCATCGTTAGGTCCTGCACCCGGTCGACTTTGCCATAAAGCGTTAGGGCCCCGTCCCGAAACAGCGCATAAGCGGTTTGCTTTGAGACGGCCGGATCGATCGCAAGCGTCACCATGGCGGAGCTCCCCTTTTCCCTGCGAAGGCCTCCGGGTACTTCGTTTTGAGCGCTTCACGCTGCCGCATTTTCTCAGCTGAAACATCTTCCGGAGAGAGCAGTTTTTTCCCGTCGGGGCCGAACTGATCTGTTTGCAGGGGTCCGTCTCTGGGTGGCGGGTTTGGGTTTGGAGAGAGAAACTCCGGAGGATGAGCCGAAGGCGAATCCGTAGGAGGAGCAGGTTCTTTTTGCTTTGTTTTTCCGGAGGAATTTACTCTGTTTCTTCCGTAAGGAATTTGTTTTGTTTTACTTTCCTTTCCTTTACTTTGTTTTACTTTACTTTGTGTACCGATTCCGGAATTTACTTCATTTAAGGAGGAATAATCGGAGTTTATTCCAACATAAATGAGGTTTATTCCTTCATTAACCTCTGAGGCCGGATCGAGCAGCAAAAACTCTCGAATAAATGGGATCTTTTTCCGCTTCTTTGCCGCCTCAATGTACCTTTTTTGGATACCTCTTGATGTTATTATGCCGTATTTTTCATAGAGTTTCTTCGAGAAGAAACCCAGGTTTATGGCGGAATTTATCACGTTTCTGCATACATCTATTTTTATGTTTTTCTTCCTCGAAAAACGCTTCAACTGTGTTTCGTCCCAGCATATGAAATACCCTTTCTGTTGATAAATTGTCATGAGGAGCTTTATCAATATTCCGAACCCCTCCACCCCGTGATCTGTTTCAAGCATAAATATTCGATCATCGGCTGTATCCATATCTACATCTAAAGAGAAATAATCAATACCTTCCTTGATCGGTCTTGCCACTGTTCCCCTCCCGTTTACTTTTATTCGGGCATGTTTGTTTCAAAAAGAGGACCTGCAGGTCTTTCGGGAAGCGTATCCGCCACCCGATCGAGCATCTTGATTTCTTTCCGCTTTTCGGTTATTTCATCCTCGATCTTTTCTGTATATTTCCCGAGCTTCTCCTGTAAATCTTGGATGATGCTGATCTCCGTTCGCCGGCGAAATACCATCTCCTTGACATCTTCCATGTAAACAGGAGACTCTTCTTCTTCGAGCACATGCTCTTCAGTTTCGGGGATATCGGGTTCTTTCTCCGGAATTGTGTAATGCTCATCGATTTCCTGTTCTTCTTGTGCTTCTGTTTCTTCAGTATCCATGTTACTCTCCTCAAAATAGATTTTTAAAATGACCCCGAGGCAAAGGAGGAAAGAAATCCCCAGCGCTGGTATCAAATTGGCAGTGCCAAATCAGTATGGTCAAAAGCCTCGAGCTCGCCGTAAAACATCTCCGCCATATCGCGCCTCACCCGATTATTCGCCTCCTTTTCGTACAGCTTCCAAAACTCAGCACGGGTGAGCGTGGTGTTATCTTTGAAATGCTCAAGAATGCGTTCACAAACTTCGCAGTGGATGTTGCTCATATTATTTCCTTATATTCAATTGGCCTGTATTTTCATTACTTCGTCTGTAGCTTTTTGAACGATTTTCGATAACGTTGTTGTGGGGAATGAATAGAATTGCTTCCCCTTTCTAAATACTTTTTTGCAAGAACTTATAATAGCCTGTCTTATTGCTACCTTAATCTGAGGAACATTCGTTGAGATGTTCCACCCTTCCCCGCGTTTACAGATTACATCACCATCAAAGCCGGGTATCAAATGTTGGTTGGAGTTCTCAGGTTGCTTCATTTTTGAAAGAATTTTTTGCCAGCATATAGGCCCAATCCCCCTCTCAACTGATTTAGGATCACTCAAAGGTCTGTTACATATTGAACACTTCATTTCTTCCTCCTTTCTCAAAGCTTCGCCATCTCTATTTTCTGCCCGATGGTCTCCTGCGCGTCAGTCGAGTGTGTAATTATAACCGAATGCTGCCGACCTGATTCCTCATGGGCCCGCTCGAGCATCCGAAAGTAGTTTACCCGCGCCTCCGGATCGAGCGCTCCGTCGCACTCGTCCATGAAGCATGTTAGAAACTTCGTGCCGGTCTTCTGCGATCGGACGATCCCGAAAGCGTCATAAATTGAGCGTTTCACCCAGATACTCTCACCTCCAGAGAGCGTCTCGAGGAGCTGCTCTGCTCCGTCCTGGGAATCATGAATAACGATCTGAAAGTCTTCGATCTGCTTCGTTTTCGAGCCGGACCCTCCGACTCTCGTCGTGCGGAATTCAATCCGGAACCTACTGCCGTAGGCAGACTCGAGTATCGAGTTTGCGACATCAGCAATGCTGGGCCCCATCGCGTCGAGCTCAAGGGCCTGGATCCCGTCCGGACCGCACGCCTCCCGGAGATATTTCCAATCAGCAAGGTCTCCCCTCTTTTCCTCCGATTCCTTCTGAAGGTTGAGAAGCTCATCAAGCTTTTCCTGTAGATTTTTGAGCTGTGAATCTATTGAGCGGATTTCGGTCTGAGCGGTAATGAGTTGTTCATTGATCTCCGTATACTGCTGGCGGAGGCTCTCGAGCTGTAAAACAACACGCTCATGGTCTTCATCAGCCTTTTCGTCAATGCTGTTTGTAATATCCGTGGCTTCTTTATAGAGCCTTTTTTTCTCCTCCTGGATCTGCTGCTCTCGTTTGTTGAGCTCCTCAATCCGGGCATACGCATCATTCGCCTTCTGTATCGTCTCCCGCAATGTATCCGGATCATATTCGAGCAGTTCTTTTCGGATTTCCTTCAGCCGTGGAGATTCTTCAAACGGAGGGAGATCGGACTTTTCGGGCCGATCGAGATCTGAGATTTGCCTTTCGATATCCTTTATGTGTTTGTTCAGGGCGAGAATGCTTTTATCGGCCTCGAAAATCTCTTGTTTAAGGCTGTTCAGTTTTTCCTTTTTTTGAGCGCGCTCCTCCTCGAACATTTTCCGCTTATCGGGAGGCCACTTTTGCCCGCATGTAGGGCAGTTCTCCGTGACCGGCTCCTGGAGCTCCCGATCGAGAGTGTTCGCCTTTTCCTCTATAACATCCCTTTTACGGTGTATATCCGACATCTCTTTTTCGAGCGGGGCCTTTTCATCAAGCAGCGATCTCTCAGCAGCATCCACAACTTCCTTGCGGTCGTTGTACTCAGACATAACCGCTTCCCGCTTTCTGAGTTCTTTCGCTTCTTCCGCATTTAATTCGGCCTCCTCCGCCTTGAGTTTTTCATACTGCTGCAGGTGCCCCTCCGCCTCATCCTTTGACTGGCGGGCCTGGGTGAAGTTCTCTATCGAGAGCAGGACCTCCTCTTCATCCTTTTCGAGCTTCCGCTCCTGCTCCTGCAGTGCATCAAATCTCGTCCGGTTTTTGTTGTTCTCCTCAACTTTTTTTATCAGCTCTTTTTCTCTTTCAGAAGCTTTCCCGCCCTCGGCTTTTAAAGCATCGAGATTTTTTTCGAACATTTCTTCTGCAGACTGAAAACCTTCTTTCGCCCCGTTAAGCTTTCCAATATCTTCAGAGATGGAACCAATGCTTTCGAGCTTCGCCTCGATACTGATGAGGCCTTTTTCGATAGTCTGCGCATTGGCTTTCGCCAGGTCCGCATATCCCTGCAGATAGTCGAGGCCTCCGAGCTCGCGGAACAGCGCCTTCTTTTCTCCCTTTGTTGCATCAGAGAGATCTGGAAGGTTCTTCGGCTGTTTCTGGGAAACGAACGCGGACCGCAGAAAAAGCGGTAAACTCCCGAAGAGCTGCAGTATCTTCTGCTCGTAATCGTCCTTTCTGCCGTTCGTGATAGGCTCTCCGTTTCTGTAGAGGTAGTACTCGACGCTTCCTGATTTGTTCGCTCCGTCAATCTGCATGAAGGCGCGGTACTCGGTGCCGGCGAGCTCGTCGACGAAGGAGAGGTCCCGGAAAGAATCGCGCAGCATGAAATGATCCCGGAGCTTCCCGGCCCTGGTGAGCATCTGCGGATACGGGTGCATGTTTTCAATGAGAGTTGTCTTTCCGCTGCCGTTCCTGCCAACGAGCGCCAGGAGCCCGGGTTCAAAGGAATCGAAGTCTATCTCGACCTGGTCCTTTCCGGTTCCCTTGTGAATACCGATCGCACCCCGGAGAACGAGCTTTTTCATGCGGATGTGAAGGCCCTCAGCTGCAAGCCCCTCCTCTTTTGCTTCGATCTCCAGGGCATCTGCTTTCTTTAGAATGCTATCAGATACGCTGTCGCTTGAGAGATCAGCATAAACCTTCACCTTATCCCTAAGTTTGGTAACTTCAGTGATCTCTTTCGATCGTATGGTCTCGATGGGAACAATTGAAAAAGTAACTTTTGATATTGGAAGACATTTCGTATCCTTTATGAGCAACTTTAAAGTGTCTTCAGCATTCATCCCCCATTTGTTAAAGCCATCCTTTGTGTCTTTGAATTCGAACCACACCTCTTTATTCTCAAGATTTTGTGAGTAAATCGGCTCCATATCACTTTCAGGTGTGCATGTGATTTTTACTCGCGGCGGGTGTGGATAAGGGACACGAGCTATTTTTATTTTTCTCATGACATTACCTCCATCTCTGCATGAACAATGGCATGGCAAGAACGACATAAAAGCATGAGATTATCAAGAGAATGATTCGGATTGTCAGAATTAACACCGTTTCCATCCCTGTGATGTATGACTAATCTTTTTCCGGTGCGTTTTAGGGTATCAGTTTCTTTTATGCCACATCGCTCACATTTTCCATTTGCCCGTTTTAATATTAATTCACGCCTGCCCCCGAATCGCTTAATCTCACGTTGTCGACATTTGTCAGCATATAGTTTGGCCTTGTTTGCCTTTCGATATTTCTTCATATAACAGCTCTTACATAATCCTGTTGAACTTTTAGTAAGTGATCCGCATTCTCGGCAAGGAAATGGCTTGAGGTGATGCGTTTTATATAGTTTCTTTCGATATTCTTTTTGATAGCATATCGAGCATAGTCCTTTTGCCATATGCTTGCGCGAAGGATCATTACACACAGGGCAGACCCAACCGGGGGGATATTTTCTATTCATGTTGATCCTCCCCGATTTCCACAATATTGAAGCATTTTAAATCTTGCTCTCCCCAATCTACAGGAAACGCGCTTCCAGAATAATAAGCAGGAAGACCCTCGA
>CAZWOB010000115.1:0-6015 GCA_964635295.1 uncultured bacterium | reverse complement strand
ATCAGGGGGGCGAAAACTCTCTTAGTTTTTGCTTGATTAACGGGTAGCACTACAAGAACCTGTGATCCTTGTAAAAGGCTCAAGGGAGTTGTCTTTCGATGAAGTTGAGATTGTCGATGTTAAATGAACTAGACGAGACTTAATCTAACACCAGCACGATGCGGTCAGCTTCAATCCTGACCCTGCGTCGCTTGTAAAGCGCTCCGACTGATTTTTTAAAGGTTTTTTTCTTATTGAAAATTCCTTCTCAATAACCTTAGACGCAGATTGCTACCGAAACCTCATTTAGAACGGATTGAAAGGTGCCAGATACAGTTTTAAGCATCGAAGAGTAAGGGTAATCCCTTACCGAGATGGTTAGAGCTGTAGATGGTGCGTTTCTATTCGTTCTAAATGAGGTTCATTGGACACAAGAATGAGGTGCTATAGGCTATAACAAAGCAAATGATCTTTGTTAAAAATCCCTTCTCCGTACTTGCTTTTATATTTCTTGGAAATAATGTCGTAATTGAGTTGAAAGCAGTTTCGATGATCTGTCTTTTACTGCTGATTGCACGTTCTTCGCTAAACGATCGCGCTCTATTTTTCGCTTTGCTTCCCCGTTTTGCTAATAATATAATATTTTCTTCAAGCAGTATGTCTTCCAAATCGAAACAGTTATATGCTCCATCAGCGTAAAGTGTAGAATGTTCAGGAATATCCAGCTCCATCTGCCATAAGGCATTGAGATCACTTTCTGCGCCTGGTTTAAAATGCATTTCAACTGGTCGTCCCTGATTTGTAACAATCATATGAACTTTGATGCCGCAGAAATATCGTTTCTTTGAGGCTGCAAAACCAATATATTTCCGGTCTAAAAACCTCTTTCTTTTATCAATGCGATTTTTTTGACAGTAGGTTACCGGAAAGCTATCGACCGCAAAGTAACATGTGTCGGATGATTTGATTGCAAGAAAGGACAAAAATCTGAAAATAGCGTCCCAACAATTTCTGGGTATTTTATGAATTCGACGATTTAACCTGCTATTACTCAATATATTTGGAAACAATCCAAGCCTCTTGAACATATACCTTCCCATTCTGAAGTTTCCTGAAAAGAACTTTGCCGTACATATGGCAAAGGTGATGATTTCTGCATTGGACATTCTTGATTGATTGTCATCTTTTAAATTTAAAATCCGAAGCACTTCATCGGCAATTACGTAAACGGTTGTTGCGTACATTTCCATAAATATTCTCCTTTAATAAAATGGAAAATAATACGCGTCCTTGCCTTAGACGTCATTATTTCGATTCATCTGCTAAGAATTGATTTTCGGTAAGGGATTACCCTTACTCTTCAAATCCCTTCTACGCATCTGAACCAAACTAATGACGTCTAAGGCAAGTTTCGGTAGCAATCTGCGTCATAGGTTCCGGTACATATTAATAAGGTGTTTTTTGTTTTTTTTATACGGTATTTTAATGATTAAAAAAATGATATAATTTTATTTTTTTAAATTATATGGTTTTTTATATGGATATAAATACGTTTTCTTTGAGTTATTTTAATGGTTTTAATGACCTTTTGTCTTCCAATAGAAAAGTGGAGGATCGAGCGGTAGCATTTCTA
This sequence comes from uncultured bacterium, assembly GCA_964635295.1. GTDB lineage: Bacteria > Chlamydiota > Chlamydiia > Chlamydiales > Waddliaceae > Waddlia. The sequence continues at coordinate 4,403 of CAZWOB010000115.1, read as the reverse complement.
AAAGTAATATCGCTGGTAACAGTCATTATTCCGCTGTTGGTTGGTCTGGTATATGGGGTAAATAGAGGAATTGAATCTTTACGGGGCCGTGTAGGCAAGAAAATTCCTTCTAATAACAATACAGAAGGGGTTGACCAAGCCAGGAAAACCACTCTTCCGACGTCTGAGGCCCAAAGGTCCCCGCGTGTAATTAGCTTCTCTCAAACTTCAGAAGTACCGGTACTTCATTCCCATCATCAAAGACCATTGAGTGCTCGAAATGACACACCTGCAGCTGTTGGTTCCCAAATAGCTCTGACGGATGAAGAGGTGACGCTGACTGAAGCGGAATTTTATCAATATTTCGATCGTGATCATTGGACGTGGACTGGTCAGAAGAATGTTAGAATAAAAGGCGACCTGAAACTTTGGAAATATTCGACGTGTCATTTGATAAAATCATTACCTCAAAACCTCACTGTTGAAGGCGACCTTGATCTACGTGGATTTGAGGCTTTAGCGGCCTTGCCTGATCGGTTGAAAGTTGGCGGCAGTTTTTATCTATCTCATTCTAAAAATCTTGAACGTTTGCCGGAAGAGTTTGATGTTGGCAAAAGTCTCGACATTCGCGAATGTTCTGCTTTGAGAGCTATACCTGCGAACTTGCATGTGCGTGGTGATCTCATTATTTGGCAATGTCCGGGCTTGGCCGCTTTGCCCGTCGGATTGATTGTCGAGAGAAAACTTGAGATTAGCGAATGTGAGAATATGAGCCTTTCGCCCTCGAGTTTTCGTGTGGATGGTGAGTTGGCCATTTGGGAATGCAAAAACTTTACCATCTTTCCGGAGGGATTTGTGATCGGTGGGGACGTGACAATCATCGAATGTCCGAATTTTACCGAGATACCCGACTCCATTCTAAATCTTGGCCTTAAAACAGACGGAGAAAAGAGAGCGATTACCTGCGAAGGCACTGGGTTGAAAGAACAGGAAATCCAACGTTTGCAAGCAGGTAAATATCCAGGTATCGAAATTGAAATTTCTTAGACATTAGGTCCAACCCAGTAGTTTCTTCACAAACCAGCGAAGGGCGAGTTTACAGTCGAAAATGATCCCCATATGCATCGCATAGTACGCCTCAGAGGCATACTGCTCGTCCAGCGTTGCGCTCTTTCCATGATCAAGCTGTGTCAGTGTGATCAGGCCCGCTTTCGCACGTAAATACATCGCCTTCCAATCCTCCGGCATCTCCTCGATCTGTTTAAGAGGGCGTGGAGCAACACCGACAAAATGGAGATTGCCCCGGACGATTTCCCATAAGTAGGGAAGCCTGCTGAAAAACCGTTGGAAAAAGGTGCTGGGGACAAATTTTTTCAATGTGAATGTTCTCCATTCATGCTGTGATTCAGAAGCCGGGATCTGCACCACTTCTTTGCCTTTTTCCATGCAAGTAGCTTTCAACCACAGATAAATGGGGCTGAGAAGAAGCAGAAGAAGCAACGCTCCTGCTTTTTCCAATAGTTCAAACAGGTAGGATCCCACTGGCGGCATGTCCGTGTCACTGAGAATGTGCCTCTCCTGTATCAAAATCGCGGTCCCGTGTTTCAGGTTGATCAAGCTGTTGCGGTCAATGATGCAGTCGATGATTTCCAGGTCCTCCCCGATATAACTGTTTTGGCGAACCAATGAGTTTTCAACGCGCGAGTGATTGTCGACCATGGAATACCTTTCCACAATGGCACGGGGGCCAATTGTTGCTCCTGAACGAATGTGGGAATTGATGCCAAGGAAGATCGGAGGCAGGATGATCGCTCCCGGCTCGATCACCGCTCCCCTTGAGATCCATATTCCCGGCTCGACTTGATGAGCGGTTGTTGGGAACAGGATATCTGGCCTTTCCTTGGAGATTTGTTGAGTGTTCCCTTCGAGGAGCCCATCAAGAGAGCGGCAGTCCAGGATTGTGTTGACGGCTATTTTTCCGATCGTTTCGTCCGTTTCAGGCAGTTTGCTGAGTTGATGAGCTGGAACCGCACCCCAGCCAGTCCAGGAATCTTTATCGTAAAGGAGAACGGGAGCGTCTGCTTCCATATCACTCAGGTCTGGAAGCAGGTCGGACCTGCCGACAAGGACGAGGTCTTCTCCCCATTTTTTGGAGATCACATTGATCATAGGCGAGGGGTTTTCAGGATCTTTGACCAGATGATAGTGGATCTCGATCCCCCACCTCTTGCCATTGCCTAGTCTCTGTTCAATTTGTTCAGGAAAGTGATGAAGAAGGAGGTGGAATTCAGTGGCTCCTTTGACGATCGCCGCCTCGATCACATGGAAAACGATCGGTTTGTCGGCTATATAGAGCAGAGGGCTGGGTAGATAACCGGCCAAAGGCTCTAATTGACAATGATATCCTGTTCCAAAAAGAAGAATCCTCATAAAATATTTTTAACATATTTCAGTATTAAAACGTATGTCAGGTCAAAACGCTTGAAAGAAATCCAAAAAAAATGTTAAAATATTGGGATTCAACTACATAAAATTTTAGGTTTCACAACATGCATCAGCCGGAAAAAATACGGAATATCGCGATCATCGCGCACATCGACCATGGAAAAACGACTTTGATGGACGGGCTTCTGAAACAGTCTCAGATCTTCAGAGACAACCAGGATGTGCCCGAGCGGGTCATGGACTCTTACGATCAGGAACAGGAGCGGGGGATCACCATTTTCTCAAAGCACACCTCGATCCCCTATGGCGAGTACAAGATCAACTTAATCGATACTCCGGGACATGCGGACTTTGCCGGCGAGGTTGAAAGGATCCTTGGAATGGTGAATTCCGTCCTGCTGATCGTCGACGCTCAAGAAGGGCCGATGCCGCAAACGCGCTTTGTCCTTTCCAAATCATTGAAAATGGGTCTCAAGCCAATTGTCTTTTTGAACAAGATCGACCGGCCTCATGCGGACCCAGAGCGTGTGCTTGATGAGACATTCGATCTGTTTGTTGAGCTTGGCGCAGATGATGAACAGCTGGACTTCGCTTATTGCTATGGTTCCGGTATTCAGGGATATGCTGTGCAGGAGCTGGGTGATGAGGAGAAAGACTTTATCCCATTGATGAACTTGATCGTGGACCGCGTCCCATCACCTGTCGGCGATATCGACCAGCCATTCCAAATGCAGGCAGTGACGATCGGTTATGACGATTATGTCGGTAGGCAGGCATGCGGACGCATTCTTCGTGGATCGATCAAGAAAGGGGACCAAGTGGTCTATATCAATCGAAGCGGGGAAGAGAGCAGGCATCAGATCACGAAAATTGAAGGGCACCATGGTCTGGAGAAGGTGGAGATGCCTGAAGCCGGAGTTGGTGATATTGTCTTGCTTTCGGGTGTTCCTGAGGTAACGATCGGAGAAACGTTGTGCTCTCCTAAATGTGTGGAGCCGCTTCCATTGATCGCGATTGAGGAACCGACGGTATCGATCGACATTCTGGTCAATAATGGCCCGTTCGTCGGCAAGAGCGGAAAGCATGTGACGATGAATAAGATCCGCGACCGCCTGCAGCGGGAAAAGCGCTCCAATATTTCCTATCACATCAACGAACCTGCAGACGATCAAAAGCGTGTGACAGTATCAGGTAGGGGTGAACTTCACCTGGCTGTTCTTCTTGAAGCGATGCGGCGGGAAGGGTATGAGTTCTGCGTTTCCAAACCGCGGGTGATCATCAAAGAGATCGATGGGGTGAAGCACGAGCCGATCGACAACGTACATATCGAAGTTCCCGAGGAATACTCAGGAGCGGTGATCGAACAGATTTCTAAGAGAAAGGGGGAGATGCAGCATTTGCATACCGACGAACATGGGATCACTCATCTCGATTTTCTCGTTCCCACCAGAGGTCTGATGGGGTATCGCAATGACTTCCTCACGACCACGCGAGGGTTGGGGATCCTGACAGCGATCTATGACCGCTACGCTCCCTGGAAAGGGGAGATGGAAGGAAGGAAGAACGGTTCGCTGGTCTCCATGCTTGCCGGAAAGACCAATGCTTATGCTTGCTTCAATCTGGAGAGCAGGGGAGTTCTGTTTGTCTCTCCCGGAGATGAAGTGTACGAAGGGATGATCGTTGGGGAGAACAGTCGTGAAAATGACCTAGTGGTGAACATGATCAAAGGGAAACAGCTTACCAATGTGCGCGCATCCGGTTCTGATGAGAGTATTATCCTTACGCCTCCAAGGAAGATGACGTTGGAGAACGCGATCGGCTATATCAACAGTGACGAGCTGATCGAGGTGACGCCGGGCACGATCCGCTTGCGCAAGGTCTACTTGACCGAGAACGAGAGGAAGCGCAACAGGTCATGAACCTATCTAAGTAAAACTTTTTATTCAGATAGGTTCATAGTTCATAGAGGTCCATGTAGC
>CAZWOB010000114.1:0-6122 GCA_964635295.1 uncultured bacterium | reverse complement strand
ATCAGATCATCAAACGACCCAATTGTTTCAACCAGCTGGAATTCATGCAGAAAATTTGAAACATCTGAATATAGTTTGTTCATACACGTGCTGCTTATCGGCCCCCGCAACAGGCGGAACTCCTCTACTGACCCCCGATCCACTTGCTGGAATGCCCTCTCGATCAATGCAAACACAGATGTCGTTCCGCGGCTAAGTGAGCGCGCGAAAGGAAGTTCTCTGGGGTGGGCAATCCATCCAGTCTTTTTGCAAAATGCTTTTCCAGCAGGATTGTCCAGAAGATGCATTCCATTGTCCAGATGGATAAACAGCCCCTTATATCTTTCGACAGCAGCCAATGCTAATAAATTGCGCTGACATCTCTTATAGGCGGAACTCGACCCGTTACCAAAACGAATCACACCTTCCTTCTCGACAACCTCGCCCCGTTTGTGATCTGGTGTAATCCTGGGTTCATCGTGATCCGCGCCCCCCAGCTTATCTTTATGATGAGCAAGTCTTTCGAAATAGCTTTCCCATACGGGTCCCTGGAAAGTGGAGACATCGATTGTCATATTCTCAAGCAACGTCCGCAAATCATGCGCATAATGTTCTTTGCAACCCCCAACCACAACACCGAAGTCTTCCTGTTGCAAAACTTCAGGATATGCTCCTTCGATCTCCAGACAGCAAAGCAGGTATTCCGGAAAAGTCTCCATATTGATCGAAAGATCGGGGCATTCTCCAAACAATGCGGTCATCGCTATTATTCGATGATCCACATCGAGGTGTTGAAGAATGGCTCCGTAGCGATCTAGGATTGCGAGTTTAAGCAAATTTCCACGAACGGCATCAGAGGCACCTTCAAATAATGGGTACCACCGCGTTTCTTTGAAATCATCGATTGATAATTTGAGCTCACTCAAACGCTTAATAAAATCATCCGCTCCAAAACCGGCGGCAATGCGATAAGCGAATTCATGGTCGATAGGATCAACTAGCTTTTTCTGAAGGCGATCGACGTGTTCCAAGTCCATACGGACAACACTCCCATCCGGACGACGATAAAACCAAGCTGTCTGCTCGCAGCCCTCATTGACATAACGCACATCGACAGGATTGGAACGTCTGAATTCAAGTTTAAACGATCTCCCTTGATTGGCAATCACTCGAATGGGCTTATCAGAAAGTTGTGCAAGATACTCCGCAAAACACTTGCCGTTTGAAACTACTGCCCCGGACCGGCATGTTTGGAGCACTAAAACGCCGTGAGCGTTCAACCGCTGGACAAGCTCCCGCAGTTTTCCCCTCTTGGAAAGTTCCATTGTGAGTCTTTCGTCTCCAAGATCAATATGATCTTCACCGCCATGCGAAGCAATCTCAATCACTGCAAACCGTCGGGAACTTCCCAAAGATTGAAATAAAGGTTTATCAAGCATTCCGGTGCGTGTAGATTCCACCTTAAACACCCGGCCCAGCAGCTCTCTATGATCTTCGAAATGATTATCATCGAATGTTTTATCGTTAGTGCGGGTATAGATAAGAAGGGCATGTTACTCAGATGATGCAGTTGATATAGCAGACATATTCTCCTGAAGCAGCTGTAAATCATGCGCATAATGTTCCTTACACCCCCCTACAACATCGCCAAAATCTATGAAGGTCAAAGCCTGAGGGAACGCTCCTTCAATCTCCAGACAGCGAAGGAGATACTCTGGAAACGTCCGCATGTTGATCTCAAGGTCCGGGCAGCTTCCAAAGAGAGCGATCATCGCCTTTCTTCGAGAATCGATATCGAGATACTGAAGAACCGCTCCATAGCGGTCTAAAACCGCCAATTTGAGTAAATTCGGAAGGAACTCTGAAGAAGCCGACTGGAATAATGGATCCCATCGTGTTCCCTTGAATTCATGAATGGTAAATGAAAGGTTTTTAAAACGTTGAATCAACTCTTGGTCGCCAAAACCCGCGGCAAGGCGATAGGCCATTTCCAAATCGATCGGATCATTCAATTTTTCCTGCAATCGATCGACAACTCCCAGGTTCACGCGGACCACTTTCCCATCCGGTCGTCGGTAAAAACAGGCCGTTTGATCGCAATGATGATGCATAAAGCGTACTTCCAGAGGGTTCAGCCTTTTGAATTCAAAATCCAAAAAAGTCCCTTGATTAGCGATCACTCTTATCGGTTTTTTAGATAAGGATGCGAGATACTCTGCAAAACATCTGCCATTTGAAACCTCTGCTCCTGACCGATATGTTTGAAGCAACAGCACGCCGTAAGACTTCAACCGGCTGACTAACTGTTCGAGTTTTCCTCTTTCGGCAAATCCCATTGTGAGTTTTTCATTTCCCAGATTGACATGATCTTCGCCTCCATGTGCGGCAATTTCGATGAGTTGATATTTTTGGGGACGTCCGGAAGATTGAAATAAAGATTCACTAAATATTCCTGTACGTTTGGACTCCACTTTGTACACCTGTTCCAGAACGGTCGTGTGTTCGATCAGGTGAGGGTGATTAAAAGTGGAATCATTAATACTTGTGTAGATTACAAGACAATTCGGATCTTTAGAAGAAATCGCAGACATAAATAACTAACCTTATTATTAGTTAATAATGTCTCAAAAAATTAAAATAAATAATACCGTATAATTACGTACTTTCTACCCTAATACAAGAACCGGCCATTCAGGATCTTTGCCGTAGACTTCCTTTACGGACAATCCCAATGAAGTATACGCCTGCTCGACAACATCGCGCTGCTCTTCGAGGAGCCCCGCCAGGATCAAGACCCCTTCTTGGGCTAACAATGGCACGATGGAAGGGGCCAGTTCAACCAAGGGCCCTGAATGGATATTGGAAACGATCAGATCGAAAGGCGCCATTTTCACAATCCTGTCCCCTGAAACCCCATCGGCATGAACGATTTCAATACGGCCATCAGCATTTTCCCTGGCCATCTCAGCGCTGCGTTCATCAATTTCCGTTCCAATCACCTCAGCTTTGAAAAGCGCCTCGACCGCCAGTCCCAAAATTCCAGAACCGCAGCCGATATCTAAAGCACGGTTAACGCTCGGCAATGCCTGGATCGCCTCCAGGCATCCTTCAGTTGTCGGGTGATGGCCGGATCCAAACGCATAGGAGGAGCGAAGCTGAAGCGGTATACACTCTTCGGGAACAGGCCCTGTGTAATGCGGTGTGTAGATAAACAGATTTCCAACTGTGATCGGAGGCAGTTTTTTTTCATCTTCCTCCAACCAATCGACTGTTTCCATTCTGCTCCAGGTCAAAGACATTCCGGAACGTGCGTCAAGCTCAGCGCGGTTGTCGGCAGGCGCCATCCCCTTCACAATGCCATCTTCCCAGTTCAAACTCTCGACAAGGTCTCCAACGGTTTCCTCAAACAGGAGAAACTCCTTAGCAGGGAGTCTCCCCTCAAAGATTAAGAAATTGTCCATCGCGATAAAACTCTTCTTCATCTGCCGTGATCGATCCCCCTTCCCTTAAATCAAAAATCATGTCCCAGTGAAGGGCAGAGGCATTTGTATTACCTGTTTGAGGATACCCTTTTCCAAGGGCGAGGTGGAAAGTCCCCCCAAACTTCTCGTCGAACAGGATATTTTTTGTGACTGTCGTCATCTGATAATTTGTTCCGATCGCAATCTCTCCCACATACTTCGCTCCTGCGTCCTGAGAGACCATCTCACGGAGGAAGTCCTGGCCCTTTGAGGCGTTAGCTTCCACCACCGCACCGTTTTCAAACTTCAATTCGATCTCATGCACTTCCGTATTGCGATATAGTGTTGGGAATGAGTAGCGTGCCACCCCGTTCACCCCGCCGTCACCAGCCTTGAGGTTAGGGCCTGTATACACCTCTCCGTCAGGGAAATTGATCTTACCACAGCAGTTGACCCATTTCATACCGGATATATTGACGCAGAGATCTGTCCCCATCGGATTGCGGAAGCGAAGCTCATGCTTATCGGACAAATAGTCAATGATCTTCTGCTGTTCCTCTTCAACCTTTTTCCAGTGGGCGACAGGGTCTTCCTTATTCAAAGCGCCGAGATCAAAAATCATCTCCTCATACGCTTTAGTCCCCATCTCAGCATCCTGAGCAGCGGCCGCTGTTGGGAACATCGTGTAGGACCACCGCATTTTCCCCTCTGCCGCACGGTTCAATATCGACTCGAGAACTGGCTGACGGGCCTGTGAGGCCATCGCCTGACGCTTCGGGTCCACACCGCTGAGCAGCTTGGAGTTAGACTCGGCCCCAATCGCCAAGTACAGATCGCAATTGTCCGCGATATATTGGGTCACCGGTGAAGGGGTCGACAATAATTCGTCCGATGCGTTCGCGAACAAGATCTCCTTGAACGCCGTTGGAGCCATCACCACATCGGTCACAACCCCTTTTTGAACGAATTTTTCGTAAGCAGCTTCAATCAATGGCAGGGCTTCAAATTCACCTACGATGACCGCCTTCTGACCAGATCTTGCCTGCAATGCGTAATTCACCAGCACATCCGCCCACCGGTCTACCCGAATATCTCTCATCACCATTCTCCTTAATTCTAAGTAACTGAAACTTATACATAAAACTTCATTTGAAGGCAAATTTGAAATTAATTTTATATTATTCAATACTAACACAAGAGGGGGAAAGATTATGGAAAGGTTGTTTATCGGAACTGCCGGCTGGCAGTACCCAGAGTGGAAGAATTCCTTTTATCCCAGAGGAATGCCCACAAGTCAATTTTTAACCCATTACAGCTCAGTATTTAATGCTGTCGAACTTAATTCCAGTTATTACCGCCTTCCCAGACCGGAAACGATCATGGAGTGGAAAGTACGCACGCAAAGCAATTTCAAGCTCTGCCCCCGGTTGATCCAGGCCATCACATTTAAGAATAAATTGAAAAAAGGGGACAACCTGCTCAAAGCGTTTTTAGGGCACTTTCTTCCCCTTGATGATCGACTGGGGCCTGTAGTCATTGAAATTCCCAAAGATATCGCATTCACCCATGAGAACGTGGAACCCTTTCTGGATATGTTGGGAAGGTTTTCCCATCACTACACATTTGTGATCGAACCGCGCCATGTTTCCTGGATGGACCCCAGGGCAGGAAAGATGTGCGAGGAACGTGAACTTACCTGGAGCATCTCCGATTTTTGCGGACGGATCCCCACCATCCAAAAAACGATCGGGGACAAAGTGTACCTTCGTTTTCACGGAACCCAGGACTTGAATGAATCAAGGTACACTGTCGATACGCTCCTCTATTGCGCTGAAAAAGTGAAGCACTGGCTGGAGCAAGGCAAAACAGTCTACGTCTTCTTCAACAACAATTTCGGCGGTTACGCATTGGATAATGCCAAAGAATTTCAGAAACTCGTTAAGGGATCGGCTTCATCGGTCCGTTGATCCAAACCGCCGCCTGTGCTAACATCCTCTCCTATGTTGAATATCCTCTGCGCTTTACATTGCGAGGCGAAGCCTCTGATCCAACGTTTCGGCCTGAAGCAGCGACAAGACGATACTCCTTTTCCCATTTTTGCAAATGAATCAGCGCAGCTTGCTGTCTGCGGCATTGGCAAGATCGCAGCAGCTGGAGCGGTCGGCTGGCTGGGAGCGCATTCATCCGAACGCTCGGCATGGCTCAATATCGGGATCGCCGGCCATGCACACCATGAGATCGGGCACGCTGCCCTCGCGCACAGCATCACTGACGCGAGCTCCTCGAGGCGGTTTTATCCCGACATCGTCCATTTCAAAGGACTGCCAACCTTAGGCATCACAACTGTCGATCAGCCTGCCGCCACTTATCCCGACAATGACCTCGTCGAGATGGAAGCGTCCGGATTCTACCAGTCGTCGCAGAAATTCTCGACTGTCGATCTGATCCATTGCTTGAAGATCGTCTCAGACAATCCCCGGAATCCGCCTGAAAAAATCAATAAAGGATTTGTTCATGACCTCATCTCGCAATCTATTCCTGCGATCGAAACCCTCATCGAACAAATCCGATCATTAATCCCCATCTCCCCTGACATCAACTCATCTGCTTACCGCAACCAGTGCCGCTGGTCGGAAACGGAAAAACATCAGCTGGAACGCCTGTTGGTCCGCTGGAAAGCGA
>CAZWOB010000113.1:3348-6173 GCA_964635295.1 uncultured bacterium | reverse complement strand
TTTTTTTAGGATTTGATTTGGACGATACTTTTCTTTTAGATTTGGCCGCCCTGCCTGAGGGACGAAATGGAATTCGCGCCGCTGTGGAATCGTATCGCAATTCTCTCTCTGCGTTTAAAGAAGGGCTGAATGGAGTATTCCGAGGGCGTGCGGTGACCTATTCTTATCATTCCCATCAATTTCATCCTTCGAAAAAAACAACGATGCCAACCGAAAATGTGATGATCTCGTGGGAGAAAGATCACTTTGTCCATGCTGTAAAAATATTCGCGAGTGAAATTTTTCAAGGTCAGGATTTGAAAAACTCGGAGTTCGAAGAAAGAAAAAGAGTTGTGTCCAGCTATTTAAAGAATACATGTTTGCGTGACCTTTCTGATGAAGTAGCTGTTACGGCTGAACAACTTCGTGCAGCAAAAGAAAAAGTGGAAGGCGTCATCAAAAATCTTCTCGGAAAAGCCTGTGCTTTTGAAGCGGTCGTTTCAAGTACTTCCGTGCCGGCTCAGTCCACAGATTCAGTGAATCTGCTTAGGTCGTTTCATGCCGGCGTGCAGGAAGAAGTTATATCGACTTCCAATTCGTTCAGTTCGTCACATTCTGAAGAGTCTGTGGAGTTTTCAACTCCCCTGGAAACTGATAACGATGAAGCTGAGATGAAAGAAGAAAAACAGGCTCCCAACCTTATCATCCGTTTTTTAATGTCTTTGAGAATGACCATTCTTCGAGCGTTCAACTGGTTTGTCGACCAGTTTGTGTGATGAGGAGTGCATTTTAATAGGCCCCGCGGCCAAAGAGAATCGCAGGGATCGTCTTCAAAATGAGTTTGATGTCCAACCAGAAACTCTGGCTCTCGATATACTGAATATCCAGTTCGACTTGCTCTCCAAAAGGGATTTCTGATCGTCCGCTCACTTGCCAGAGACATGTGAGGCCAGGTTTGACATCCAATCTTCTCCGCTGCTCCAGATTGTAGGTGTTGACCTCTTCTTGTATTGGGGGTCTTGGGCCGACCAAGGTCATATCCCCTTTGAATACGGTCCATAATTGCGGCAGTTCGTCCAGCGTTGTTTTCCTAAGGATTTTTCCCACTTTGGTGATGCGGGGATCCTCAGTCATTTTGAAGCGTATATCGTCTCCATGTATATTATGTTCTTTCAATGAGTCCCGGAGGTCGTCCGCGTTGACCAGCATCGTGCGGAATTTCGGAAAAGTAAACTCCTTTCCCCATTTACCAACCCGTTGGGAAACATAGAAGACCGGCCCCCCGTCTTCCCATTTAATGAGCAGCGCGATGATCATGAACAGCGGGCTTAGAAATATCAGCGCAAAAAAGGAGAGAACAATATCCAGAAACCGTTTTAAAACTCTGGCGCCTTCAACAAAGAACAGCCAAAGATACTTTTTACGCCAATAGCGGATGCCGACAGACAGGGATGTCGATGATGAGTAGCGGCGGTGCAGCTCTTCCATTAACTGCTTGCGATGAATGCCTTTTAATCGTTTGGGACTGCTCAAAACGAACCTACAGCGTCATCCTTGGTGAGATAGATTTCAAAGATCTTATGCATCTTGACAAGCTCGAACATCGTGCGGATCGTTTGGTTCATACAGGCAAGCTTCAAATCTCCTCCCCGCGAATTGAGCTCGCGTAAGATTGAGAGCAGGCTTCCCAGTCCCGAACTATCGACAAACTGCAAATGCTCAAGGTCGCAAACAACGGACTGTGAACTGTTCTCATTGATGAGGTTGATCAATTGCTCTTTGAACCGCGCAGCGTCTTTGGCGTCGAGACTGTCGAATTTAGGAGTGATCACTAAGATGTCTCCGTACTTTTCATGTTGGATGTCCATGTTGGTTTCTCCGAAATGATATGATTTATAGATACAGAGCTTGTTTTTTTCTTTTGGAGTTTTCCGTGGGGCGTATGCAAGCCTGTCGGAAAGTTCGCGAATGATCAGCCAGCCGAATCCGGAATCGTGGTTCCCACAGTAGCTGGGCTCATTTACCGATCCGGGATCGAAGGGATCATCTTCATCTTTGAGGATGAACGAGACTCCTTCTTCTCCAAATTCAACTTCAATGACGATTGGAGAGCGGCCGCTGCCATGCCTGACAATGTTGCTGAATGCTTCATTGATGACCAACTCCGATTCGCTGGCAAACCGTTCATGGTCTCCTGGAACTTGTCCAAGAAGCCGCCGGATATATTTGCGTACTTCCTTGAGTTGAGATAAATCATTTTGGAACTCGACCGAGGAGTTTTTGGAATACTTGAGAACCGGGCTGCCTTCCACTTTGATCACAACGATGGTGAGATCATCGTCAAGCTTATCAGTTTCTGAGTGATGGAAGACTGTTTCACGGATTTTTTCAACAATCTCTTCCGCATTAGAGTCAGCGTTCAGGCGTATCAGCTTTTGTAGTTTTTCCACGCCGAATAATTTGTTATTGCGATCGCGCGCTTCTGTGACCCCGTCGGAATAGAAGACAAAAATATCTCCTTCGCGATAGGGGATGCAAATGGGGTGGTAGCTCGTTGATTCGACCATTCCCAGTGGAAAATCGGAACCTTCCAGACATGTGGTGCGTTTCTCATCGGAAAGGTAATGGATCGGTTTGGTTGAGCCGCAATCGACATAGGTAAATGTTTTATATTCCAGATCGAACCTGCCGTAAAAGAGGGAGACAAAATACTCAAGTTCGATCAATTTTTGACAAAGTTCCTGATGGACATGTTCCAGAATTGTGGAAGTCGGCAACAGGTTGGTATGCCAGCCTCTGTCATGGTCGTAGTGCTGTTGGAAGGGGAAGGGCATTGCGAAGCGGAT
>CAZWOB010000113.1:1716-3248 GCA_964635295.1 uncultured bacterium | reverse complement strand
CAGTTCAGCGTTTCTCCAGGGTTTGGTAATGTATTGGTTAACATGTCCGACGTTGATCGCATCGATTGCAGTTTTCGAATCGACCGCTGCTGTCAGAAGAATCCTGACGGAGTCAGGAAGGATTTTCTGCGCTTGTTTCAGGACTTCAATCCCCGAAATTCCGGGCATCATCTGATCGCAAATGATGACAGCCGGCAAATTTTTCCGGATTGACTCGATTGCGGCGGATCCATCGACTGCTGTGAAAACTTCATACCCCTGTCGCTCTAATATTATTTGTAAAGCACTAATAATCAATGGTTCATCATCGACTATCAGGATGGAGCTTTTTTCTTCGTCGAGCCGTTTTTCAAGAAATGTTGTTGATTTTTCCTTCTTCATATCGAAGCTCAGGATCGAGCATTCGATTTTACTTGTCAATAGAGCGAATATGTGGAATAAAAGGGTTGGAGGAACGCTACCCGCGGGAGGGTGATTATGAACCCTATGTCCTTAAATTTTAGTCCTGGTCAAACGCAGAACATGAAGCAGCTTCAGCGGCTGATGATGTCGCCGCAGATGCAGCAGGCGTTGAACTTCATGCAGATGCCCGTTCAAGAGCTTATCGAAACGATCGAGCAGGAGTTGGAGCAGAATCCAGTGATCGAACTCATGGAGGAAGTTCCCTACGAGCAGGAATCCAGTGATAATGATGATTCTTCATCGGAAAATGAACTGGATTTCAACGACGACGATTTCGAGATTATGAAGCGGTTGGACGAAGACTTCCGAGACCACTTTGCGCAGAGTGAAAATTACTCTCTGTATCGAACGCAGGAAGAGGAGAAGCTAAAAACCTTTTTAGAGCAGTCGATTCCGGTTCAGGAGTCCCTTTATGAACATCTCGTCAAGCAGGCGCATGAGAGTTTTGAAACGTCCGAAGAAATTGCGATGGCCGAGCTGCTGATCGGATATTTTGACGAGAATGGGTTTTTCTTAAGCTCTCTTGCCGAGGTTGCGGAATGGAACGGATATAGGGTCGCAGATCTGAAGAAGGTGTTAAAAGAGATTCAAAGATTTGACCCTTTTGGAGTCGGGGCGACATCGTTGCAGCATTCCATGCTGATCCAGCTTGAGAGAAAAAAACAGAAAGAATCATTAGCCTACCGCATTGTCAAGGAACACTATGACGATCTGCTTCACAATCGTATTCCCGAAATTAAAAAAAGGCTCGGTTGCAGTCTTGAGGAGGTGAATGAGGCAATCCAACAAACAATCTCCCGTTTGGACTTCCACCCCGGGAGAAAATATGCAGCGACGATCGTTCAGCATATTGTTCCGGATGTTTCTCTAAAAGAAGAGGGGGATGAACTGGTTGTCACCGTCAATGATGATTATGTTCCTACTCTTCGTTTGAACCGCCGCTATTTAAGCATGATGGAGAACCCGGAGATTTCCAGGGAGACGAAGGAGTTTATCAAGGGAAGGCTGATGTCTGCAAAATGGCTGTTGAAAAACATTGATCAGCGCAACGATACGATTTTTCGCATTGT
>CAZWOB010000113.1:0-1616 GCA_964635295.1 uncultured bacterium | reverse complement strand
TGTGCGAGACGCACGGTGGCCAAGTACCGCTCTCAGCTTCAGATCGGGAACGCTTTCCAGAGGCGAGAGTATTAATCCTTAAGTTGTTTTTTCAGCAATCTTTACCGTATAATGGGGAATCTCCTTATCTCCATATTTTACTTTTTTTCCAGTATCTTCTGAAACGTATTCAAAATCTTTCTCTGGATTTTCTAACCGAGCTTGTTTCATTTTAACGATCAGTTTTACCATATGCAAACGATCGGCATATTCATTTTTTGTGTCCCCAAGCCCTGTATATTTTCGTTGCATTGCATCTGTATACTCTTGGATCTCTCTCGCTGTAATATTATACTCGATAAGTGGGGTGAATATTTGTTTTCTTACTTCTTCAGGTTCGATGCCTTCCTTTTGTGATTTAACAACCAATCTTTCTACTCCGGCAAACAAGTTAGCGGCTACTCCCTCAAGGCAGAAATTCAAATACAGGACATATCGGTTGATCTTTTCACGATCATCTTTGATTTCTCTCAAAAAAAAGGAGGGTTCGATATCCTTCCGATCCAGTAAATAGATGTAAGTCGGTTTATCCCCAACGGTTTTATCTTGAGGTTTGCCACTACCAATCGTTTTTTGGAACAGATGATAAATTTTTGGGGCAGCATCAGGCGATACAGCGGTGGAGCTCTTTAGTTTGGAGAAATCATCATCATCTAGCCATAACTCCTTTTCTACCACCTTTCCATACTGCTGAATCACCCTTACGATCACTTTGTGTGTACAAGTATCATCTGATTCACTCTCGCCATATAGAGATTCTTTGGGGGCTACCGTGTGTTCTGGGGTTGATAAGTCAAATACATCCAACTCATCGTAATCATTTAGATTTCCGCAGAGAAGAGTTCCGCTGCTTACCGGGTTAACGCTAGCCATGTCTATCACCTCCATCATTAAAAACTCTAAGTTTAATTATAACAATTAAGTTAAATTAATGAAAATTTTTGCAAAATAAACATTTTATTAAGTGTTGAAATTTAGGCAATAAATTAAGTTATTTCTCTCGAGGAAGGCATTTAAAGAGGAATAAGTCTTGTATAGCTTTTTATTTTTGTAAATTTTGACTCTTCCCTCTTCCCGAGGTTTGACTTTGACCAGGCCTTCTCGTGTATGAATAAAAAAATGGTTCGGTCTGGTTCCCTGCATCAACGTGTAGCAGGATTCAGGGGGAAGGGCATTTCTTTGCATCTGATCAATTGCCTGTTGGTTGTGATCATGGCGGGAGGCGCTCTCGGTCGGGGTGAGGAGCCGAATGCCTGAATACGCGGGGCTTTTGATCTCTAACGTCGGAGATTGATCGATAAGGGAGTGAACCGTCGGCCTCTTATGCGGGTCTGGATGGGTCATTATGTAGATAAACCATTCCAGGCTCTGTTCCTGATAACCAGGTGCTTCTGCGTATGCCTTTCGATATGCCTCGGGATTGATCCACATGGCAGTAGAGGGTAGATCGATCATCCAGCTCGGCGTCCCTCCGATAAATAGCTCCCAAAGGGTGATCCCTAATGCGAAAAGATCAGTCGGACGTCCAATGTTAGCGAACTGCGATTCTTCATCAAGGTTCTCCAGATATTCCGGGC
>CAZWOB010000112.1:2337-6197 GCA_964635295.1 uncultured bacterium | reverse complement strand
TGCCTTTCGTTGAAAGGCTCAATCCCGGGAGGGACTGGGAAATATCGAGTTTCAGGCTGCTGGTCAAATGGACGGGAGTATTGGGCAGATAGTGCAGTTGCGCTGTTTTCACGCCAAAAAGGGACTGGACGGTCAATACCAGACAAACTGTAAGAAATCTACTTATGGACAATAGGGTTGACCTCCTCTCTCAGACGGTCGCCATTATTGTACCCCAACCGGCCCATTTCAGCCGCCGCGGGATCTTTTTTATTCAAAATATACTGCGCTTTCAGCGTGGAGTAAAGGATTAAATAATGAGGCTTGCCGGCATCGACCCAATCGGAAAGCTTCAATTTCCACTCGGGACGGACATAAAGGGCATCCCCTTTCCCCGTCAAAGGAAGCAAGACCGCGCAGATCTCCCCCCAATAAGGGCCAAGGTCGCGCAAGGATGCCGTTCCTTCTATCCATGCGGCATAGGCCCCTTCCAGCTTTGGGAGATATTGATCATAGCCCAAACGGACTAGCTTGTCCCCTAACAGCTGCGATGCGACATGGACAACTGGCCGCAAAGGGGCCATTTTCATCAGCTTGCCGTTCTTCCTCCACAAATCCCTGCCGGTGGCGGATTCGATGCTTTCTACTGCGGACAAAAGCGCTTCCTGCTGGTCCGAAGTCAACATCTCCTCTAACAGAAGAGCTCCCTCTTCAAGGTAGACTTCCCGTTGCTTGGGATCAACTGAAATTTTCATGATTTTTCATTTCCATTTAGAACTAAGATGTCATATCATCTCGCACATAGTGTTAAATTGCAAATCCTCTTATCGATATGAACGACCTCAAAGAACTCCTTAGCCACGCCTCGGAAATCGAGGCAAAGATCGGCCATACGTTTAAAGATAAATCTTTACTTTCCCTTGCCTTTACCCACCGTTCGTATATCAACGAGAACAACGACGCCAACGAGCATAACGAAAGGCTGGAATACCTGGGCGACTCGATCCTCGGTTTTTTAATCGCCGAATACCTCTACAAGTACCTCCCCAATACGCCGGAAGGAGAGCTTTCCTATCTCCGCTCCCGACTGGTAGAAGCAAGCTCCTGCGTTGTCTACGTGCAAAAGCTCGATATCGAAGCGTACCTGCTCCTTGGGAAAGGAGAGCAGATGAACGACGGCAGAGGGCGCGACTCCATTCTGGCAGACCTGTTCGAATCGCTGATCGGCGCGATCTATCTCGACGGCGGGATGGACGCTGTGCGCATTTTCCTCTTTAAAAACTTTTCGAAAGAGATCGAAGAGATCCTGAAGACTCCTGTCTGCAACTGGAAGGCGCAGCTGCAAGACTATTGCCAGAAAAAATATCACCATCCGCCCGTCTATAAAGTGGTCAGCGAAAGCGGGCCCGATCATCAAAAGACGTTCTCCATCTCTGTCCTGATCAATAATGAAGAGGTCGGACACGGGGAAGGGCCTTCGAAAAAAGAGGCGCAGCAGGCAGCAGCGAAAGACGCCTTCAATAAAATCGAAAAAGAAAATGGCCTGATTGCAAACCATGGCTAAAACGAAAACTGTCTGGCACTGTTCCGAGTGCGGCGCAAAGCAATACAAATGGGCGGGCCAATGCCCCGTCTGCCAGGCGTGGAATACCATGGAAGAAGAGGTGGAGCTGAAAGCGCCTCCACGGTTTTCCGCCCAGCCGGTCAAAAGCAGCAAACCTGTCAGATTGAAAGAGGTCAAACCCTCTGAAACGCCCCGTGTATTGACGAAGATCGATGAGTTCGACAAATTGATCGGCGGCGGCGTCGTGCCGGGATCATTGACGTTGATCGGTGGCGAGCCGGGTATCGGAAAGTCCACGCTGATGCTGCAGCTCTCCCAGGCGTTTGCGGAGAAAGGGCTGACAGTGCTCTACGTTACCGGAGAGGAATCGGTCGAACAAACGTCCCTGCGCGCGCAGCGGCTGGGAATTCAGAGCGACAACCTCCTGCTGTTGAGCGAAACGAACTACTCCCACATCAAAGCGCAAGTGGACCAGGTGCAGCCTGACGTAATGATCGTCGACTCCATTCAGATCGTTTACAAACCGGAGATCGCCTCGGCCCCGGGATCGGTGACGCAGGTCAGGGAAAACACCAATGAGTTCATGCATATTGCCAAGGGATACGGGATCGCGACCTTCCTGATCGGACACGTGACCAAATCGGGCGAGATCGCAGGGCCGCGCATCCTCGAGCACTTGGTCGACACCGTCCTGTACTTTGAAGGTGACAAGCAAAACAACTACCGCATGATCCGCGTCGTCAAAAACCGCTTTGGCCCGACTGACGAGATCGCAGTCTTCCAAATGCGCCACGACGGACTTGCTGAAATCCCGAACCCCTCCCACCTCTTTCTTGAAGAGCGCACCAAGGAGATGTCCGGCTCCGTGATCATTCCCACTTTGGAAGGATCGCGGCCGATCATGATCGAGGCGCAGGCGCTCGTCACAGAAACGGTGTTTTCCACCCCTTCGAGACGGACGACCGGAATCGACGCCAATAGACTGGCGCTCCTGCTCGCCGTCCTTGAGAAAAAAATGGGATACCAGATGCACCGCTGCGATGTATTTGTCTCTGTCGCCGGCGGGATGAAGATCACAGAGCCTGGAGTCGACCTGGGGATCCTTCTTGCGGTCGCCTCCTCGATGCGCAACCGGATGATCGACCCTTTCACGACAGTGATGGGCGAAGTGGGGCTGGGCGGTGAGATCCGCGCGATCCCCCGCGTTGAAGGACGGATCAAAGAAGCGGTGCACATGGGATTTAAACGGTGTATTATTCCTGGCAGGAACGTCAAAGGCCTTCCCCGTCAGTTAACGGAACAGATCAATATTCAAGGAGCTGAAGTTGTCGAACAAGCGATCGCCCATACTTTCAACTAACTGCCTCACTGTCGCAGCGCGCAGTACCCCTCTGTCCGAGGTGCAGGTCGACGAAATCCTGTACGAAGCGCAACTCATCCATCCCGATTTGGAATTCGAGACCACGCTTGTAACAACGATCGGAGACCGCGACCAGTCCACCTCCCTGCGCACGCTTGAAAAGACGGATTTTTTCACGCGCGATATCGACCAGCTAGTGCTGAACGGCTATTGCCGGATCGCCGTCCACTCCGCCAAAGATCTGCCGGACCCCATTCCGGACGGACTGAAAATTGTAGCGGTCAACCAGGGTCTTGACCCTTCAGACTCTTTAGTCATGCGTCCGGGAGATTCGTTGTCCTCGCTTCCTAAAGGCGCTAAAATCGCCACCTCCTCAATCAGAAGAGAAGAAATGGTGCGCTCCTTACGCCCCGACTTTGAAATCGTCGATATCCGGGGCAACATTGGCCAGAGGCTGAAAAAACTTGAAGATCGTGAAGTTGACGGCGTCATCATGGCAGAAGCTGCACTCATCCGACTAAATCTTATCCACTTAAACCGCGAACATCTCGACGGTGAGACAGCTCCCGGTCAAGGCCGGCTCGCAGTGGTCGCCCGTGAAGACGACGCTGAAGCGGCAGCCTTCCTTGCGATCATGGACCAAAGGCCGACAGCCGTCTACCTTGGCCTTAAACCTCCAAAAGACACAGTCACCACAAAATTCCACCACTGTCCGATCATTGAGATCGTCCCGAAAATAGGATCGACGCGTCCCCTCCCCCATTTTACGCATATCGTTTTCACCAGTAAAAGCGCGGTGAGGATCTACTGCTGCTACTTTGATCCTAAGACCTTGATGGACAAGACAGTGATCGCCGTCGGCAAGCAGACTGCGCAAGGACTGATCGACTGCGGCGTAGATGTTGACTTCATTCCTGATGAGGAATCTTCCGAAGGGCTGATCGCTCTTCTGCAAAC
>CAZWOB010000112.1:0-2237 GCA_964635295.1 uncultured bacterium | reverse complement strand
CTGACGCCGATCGGTCCTGTAACCGAGCAATATTTGAGTAGAGTTAAAACGAACTGATTTTGGGGTTGTGCTCAGTATTTTTCCTTGATAAGATGGAATAAACACAAACCATGGAGAGAGCAAATGAGTCAAACATACACACTTCCCGACCTACCCTATGACCTTGGCGATCTGGAACCTGTGATCAGCGCTGAAATCATGGACCTGCACTACAACAAGCATCACAAAACCTACATCAACAACCTGAACAGCCTTCTCGAACAACAGGAAGAGGCCTACAGCAAAGACGATGTTTCCAAAGCGATCGCGCTACAGTCCGGGATCAACTTCAACGGCGGCGGCTTCATCAACCACAGCATTTTCTGGACAAACCTGGCGCCGAAAGGCAAAGGGGGCGGTGAGATCCCTACAGGCCCGCTTGCTGACGCAATCGCCAACGATTTCGGTTCACTCGACAAGCTAAAAGAGAAGATGACAGCAAAAACCGTTGCCGTGCAAGGTTCCGGCTGGGGATGGCTTGGCTATAACAAGGGCGAAGGGCGCCTTGAGATCGCTACATGCCAAAACCAAGATCCATTGGCAACCAAAGGGCTCGTCCCGCTTCTCGGCATCGATGTATGGGAACACGCCTACTACCTGCAGTATAAAAATGTACGCCCCGATTACGTTAAAGCGATCTGGGAGATCGTCAACTGGAAGAACGTCACTGAACGTTACGAAGCAGCAATCTAAACCCTTTTGGGAGGGATTTTCCCTCCCACCTACCTAGATAATACCATCATGAACAAGACACTAGAAACAATACAGGAAATCAAGCTCGTGGGCATAAAAACGCGCACGAACAATCAAAACGAAATGAGCGGCAATAACGCAAAGATCGGCCCCTGCATAGAAAGTTACTTTCAGAGCGGACAATTCACCCTGATCCCCCATCGGAAGACTCCTGGGATCACCTATTGCGCCTACACGGATTATGTCAGCGACTACAAAGGGGACTACACCTATTTTATCGGTGAAGAGGTGTCCGAGATCCCGGAACAGCTTCCTGAGCATCTGCATGCACTTGTCGTCAAACCGCAAACCTACGCGAAATTTACGACGGAGCAGGGACAGATGCCGGATGTCGTGATCCAGGCATGGCAGAAGATCTGGGAATTGGAAGAGAACGGCTCGATCGGTTCGAAGAGAAATTACGCTGTGGACTTCGAGCTTTACGACTCCAGGGCGCAGGATCCCAGCCGCTCCGTCGTCGATATTTACATTGGCATCCATGATTGAGGTCGTCCCTTACAATCCTGATTGGCCTAAGCAATTCGAAAGGGAGCGGGGCATCCTCATTGACCTTTTGCAAGAGCTGGCCATTAAGATCTACCATATCGGCTCAACTGCAGTGGAAGGTCTATGCGCAAAACCCAAGCTGGATATTATCGCTGTGGTACACAACCTGGAAGATTCTGTCCAACCCTTGGAAAAGGGAGGCTATGAGTTTGGCGGCGAGCTGAACATCCCCTTTCGCTATTATTTCAAGAAGCGTGGAGTGAACCCGGAAATCAATTTACACGTCTATGAAGAGGGCGATCCGGAAATCGTCTTGAACCTCGCATTTCGAGACTATTTAAGAGAAAACAGCTACATGCGAAACCGCTACGCGGAATTGAAACAGGAACTGATCAAACAGCCGGATTCCCACGAGAAAAACGACTCCCGATTCCATGGGTATAATTTAGGCAAAGACTCTTTGATCAAGGAGATTTTGAACGCAGCGGATTTCCAAGGCTTGTGCATGAGGATTTGCACCCATCGCGATGAGGTCGCAGCCATTGAAACGTTCAAATGCTCCCCTTTAAATTCAAATACCCATCTAGTCTTTTACCGAGGAACCGAAGTTGTCGGTTTCGCGGAAATCGAGATGACTCCATCAGGCCAGGCGGAATTGAAGACATTGATTGCGACAGAAGAGGAAGAGTATTTCAAAAAAAGATGTGAACGCTGGATCTCAACCCTCAATTCCCAACAGGTAAAAACCCTGAAACAAAAGCTCATTCAAGCCGGAACCAAACCGGAAATGGCCGGTCCAATGGCAAAGCTGGAAGCTTATCTCGAAGAAACGGGTAAAATGCCTTCCGGGCCCAAAAAAGTGCGCTTATTCCATAAAAATGGGTCAAAGACAGATTTTACGCTGGAATAAGAGGCCTTTTCCAGATACTTTAACCGAGACCGCGGAGAACACCGAGATA
>CAZWOB010000111.1:0-6213 GCA_964635295.1 uncultured bacterium | reverse complement strand
GGTAACACGTCTTTTTAGATTCCTGATTTAATCTAAGGTTACGCAACACACCCTCGAAAGACAACTTAACGATAACATCGATATAACGATAGTAACGATATTTCCACTCTAATTTCATATCGTTCTTATCGTTCGATCGTTCGTATCGTTACGCAGTATGAATGATCGATTTCACTGCATACTCCAGAGAGTGGGAAATTTGCGTCAAACAACGCATCACGGCAAACGGAATAAAAAGCGATCATGGAGAATGTTTATGGATAATGTACACAACTACTTATCTTGTTATTTTCCTGTATCGAAGTACTCATATTACCGATGAACCTTATCTGTTTTTAGGCCGCCACCAGAAAAGCAAAAGAATTCCAAGCGAAACAAGTGTCCCTCCGGGATAGGTTAAAAAATACTTTGCCGGATCGCGATTGACAATCAGTTGAACTCGCTTCACGTGGGATTCATCTGACGGAGAGATGCTCGATAAATAAAAACGATAACCGTCCCAGGTCTCATGGACATGGTTCATACTTAACTTTTTTTTCAAGCCATTAATATAAATATCCGCTTCATAACTGAATGGCTGCTCTGAATTAGCATACGTGATCTGTCTTGCATTACGCAGACGCACCCGGTAGGGAATGGTCTTTACATCAGGTTGAAACCTCACAAGATATTTACCTTCACACACCGGTCGGCAAATGCCGGAACCTGTGCTGTCATATCCAACAGTCAAGGATTCGCCTTCCTCGAAATTTAACGTTGTCAACGGTCGGTTGTTTTCCCTGTTTTTCTCAGCAGCCTGCACCTTGTGGCGAAACGATAAGGGGCTTTCTAGTGAGATCGTCTCTGGTTGGATTCCCATCGCATGATAGGGAGGAGAAACGGCGGAGGGAGTGATTCCATAGGCCAGCAGATAGGTTTTCAGCAAGGTAGCGTGATTGCTGGAGGGTAGTGGGGGAAGCTGGTTACCAATGGAGATGAGCTGCTGCACGAGAAATGTTTGTTGTTCCGATTTCGTTGTGTGAGGAATTTCAACCGGCCATTCCTCCATGCTTCCACCTTCTTTAAAATAGTGGGCCGCCCATTGCAGGCCGCGAAGAACTTGCTGATCGATGCCATCCCATTTGAGTTGTGGAATATCTGCCTTTTCAGGTTGATGCCAGTTTCGAAAAAGATCAACGATGATCTCCGCATATTCAGCGCCTGTTTGCTGTTGGATATATTTTAAGGGAGGTGCCAGGTCGGCTGGATCGGCTGTTTTCAACTCTTCCCTTAATGTCGTGAGAGTGAGTTCCTGAATATCGACTCTGCTTTGGGTAAAATGGGGAATCTCTGCAATTGCGCTGTAGCCTCCAAAGCCTTCGTCATAGACAGCAAGTGTCGAGAGTTGGCTGCCAGGGTACTTTTGGTAAAAGATCCTGCCATGGCGATCAAGGAAAAATAAATGGGTATCATCACGCTCATCCTGCATCAGGGCTAGAGTTGGTGTTCGATCGAGATCTATCCCTTCATCATTGACCAGCTGTTGATCGCCGTTCAAAGCGATGATTGTTCCTTCAATAGTGACAACTGGACTGCGCGGCCCTTCGGAAAAATGGTAGTCTAAATCGATTTCCCCTTGCACTAGTCCTTGTTGGTAGAGTGCTGCTGCCGCCTTTTCGGGGCTTTTCACGCGCAAGGCGACAAGGTCCCAGACTTCTTCTTCAGAGAACTTCGCTTTTCCGCTAACTGGAACTTCACCGCCGTTCCATTTGATCACAGGAAAAGGAGGAAGACCCTGAATATAGGCAGTGTTCCCTTTGATCCAGTAGTCATAGCTCTCTTTGGAATGGGGAGCATATCCCATCATCTGAAAAGGGGCGTTCCGGTCATCAAGGGAATAGTAAGCGATTTGGCGGTTCCGATCTTCGACGCGGATGGCTTTGGAATTGGGAATGAGGACTTGATCTGTCCCTGTCCCTTCAACGAGCGTCATGACCCCTTGGAGCCCATAGAGGGATTTGACAAAGACGCCGGCGATCATCATTAGAAGCCCCAGGTGAGTAATCAAAAAGGGAATATGCTTTTTCTGAAAAGGCCATCGACGAAGCGCTGAGAAAAGGATATTTACAAAGAAAAAGAACAACAGGACAAAAAACGCTGGATGCTCATAGGTTAATGCTGCCGCGTACTGGTGGGAATCTGCCCACGATTCGATCAGTGTTCCGGCTACAACAAAAAATGCGGTGGTGGCGATCAGGCTGATTGCGAAATGGATGCTGCCAAAGAAATGAAAGAGCTTTTTCATCGTGATACAGGAATCTCCTCGATCAATTCAAAACTGCGGGCTATTGATTGAAGTTTTGCACGGTTGCGCACAATTTCTAACGGTGTGCCGGTGGCTTTGATCGTGATATCAGCACGCATCTGTTCAGGCAAATCTGAATAGGAAAGGTTGCGATAGTGGTCAGCGCCAATTTGAAGCGCCCACCCCATCACCGCGGTGTCTTTTCCTTCTGCCTGCAGTAACAGGCCGGTATATCCGCTAAACGATTGAGGGGTTGTGATGACCGAAGCTGTTTGAATCTCATTGAGTTGTTTTTTCCAACGTTCCACCTGGGCTTGGGGAGGGATCCTTTGCTTGAGGTCAGCCGAAGGGAAATTGTGGAAGACGACGCGTAGGGTGTCTCCCGATCTGCATTCAAGAAGAGCGAGGCGGGAGTCGGTCAATGCACTGTCCGGATCGGGTAGGATGATCTCCCAGTCATTGGGGATCGTGACCCTGTATAAAGGGAACCTTTCCGGTTCCCTTCCGGATATCGTGACGACATTTCCTGCTCTTGGAGGTTCTGTTGAACAGCAGGTAAAAATAGTGAAGAGGAGGATCATTAACCGATACATGCGCCGAGCATAGCCTTCTTATTGAAATTTCTACAAGAGGCATATATATTACAACTATGGAAAACATATGCATCATCATTCAGGCCAGGGCCGGCTCCACTCGGCTTAAACGCAAGATCTTTGCCGATATCAGTGGAAAGGCTTTGCTCTGGCACGTGATCGAGCGGGCCAAGAGGTCTTCTCGCGCATCCGATGTGGTTGTCGCGACAACGACCGCTCCCGAGGATGCGGAGGTCCTGGAACTGGCTGATTCTTGCGGGGTGCGTTCGTATGCTGGTGCAATGGATGATGTTTTGAACAGGTACTACGAAGCGGCATCGGAGGCAAAGGCCGATGTGATCGTGAGAATGACAGGGGACTGCCCCCTGATCCATCCGCCCACGATCGACGCGATGATTGCAACGCTTCAGGAGAATCATGCGGATTATGTTTGCCCGGATCCCCGTCATCGCAGCCTGGAAACAGGTCTGGAAGTGTTTACGATGGGTACCCTTCAACGCATGCAGGAACAAGCGGAAGAAGTGTACCAGCGGGAGCATGTCACGCTTTATCTAAGGGAAAATCCTGAACAGTTCAAGATTGGGCTTTATATCCCTGACCAGATGTTCCAACGAAAAGATATTCGGCTCACTGTTGACTATCCGGAAGATTTGGAATTGATCCGTCAAGTCTACGATCAATTGTATCACGAAGGGGAGATTGTCGATCTGAAGGCTGTTGTGCACTATCTCGATCAACACCCGGACCTCAGACAATCAAATATCGATGCGGAGTTAAGCGCGGCCAACCAGCTGTCGATCTCCGATTCCATCTCGGAAAAGATCATTCGCGCTGCAGAAGGTGATAAGGAATAGAGGTTTTCTTGAACAGGTCTTCCAGCTTTTCTGATTGCCGGATGAGATAGCTTTTTCCATTTGAGAGCAATACTTCCGCACATCGAGGACGCGTATTGAACTGGGAAGCTTTGGCATACCCGTAAGCACCTACATCGCAGATACATAAATAATCGCCTTCCTGAATATCGATCGGAAGAGGAAAGTCTCTCGCAAAGATGTCTTTATTTGTGCACAAGGGGCCGACCACATTTGCCGGAGCAACCTGTGACGAGTGCATCGGGCCAAGTGGAATGATATGCCGGTATGCTCCTTCGATAAAGTAGAGGGTATTAATCCCTGCGTCGACGCCGATATATTTTTGCGCCTCCTCTTTCACTGACGTCACTTGAGTTAATAACACTCCTGCGTCTCCCACCAGATATCTTCCGGGTTCCAGAACGATTTTTGGTTTGCCCATGCTGTACTGGGCGAGCTTGCGGTTGACGACCGCAATCACCCGTTCGGCGATCTCTTCGATATCAAGGGGGAGATCATCGGGATGGTAGGGAATTCCAAACGAGCCGCCTAAATCGACATAATCGAATGTGATGTCCAGTTTTTCTGCGATGGGCCCGATAATATCGAATAGCGTTTCAACGATCGCAGGGAAGTAGCTCGGATCGAGAATGTTTGATCCCGTCATCATGTGGGCGCCAAACCGTTTTGCACCGAGCTGTTTAGCTTTTGAGTAGGCGGATTCCGCCAGATGTTGGGAAACGCCGAACTTCGCGTCCTCACCGGCAAAAATCAACCCCTCGCATCCGCTCATTCCGATCCCAGGGTTAATGCGAAAGCTTACACAGTCAGGGATTGTCCCTTGTGAAAATCGCTCGAGCACTGAAATGCTGTCGAAATTGATTTGGACACCATGTGCCAGAATTTTTTCCATGTCATCGCAGGAAACATAAGCGCCGGTGCAGATCATTTTTTCAGTGGGGACGCCGAGTTGCCTGACGAGCTGGACTTCTTCAATGCAGGAACAATCAAATCCGGCGCCCTCATCTCTTAGAATGTGCAAAAGCGCGGGGTGGCTGTTGGCTTTTACGGCGTAATACACTTCGCATTGGGGGTATCGGCTTTTGAAGGCTTTGCTCAACCGGTGGTAGTTTTCCCGCACACGCTCTTCATGATAGACGTAAAGCGGTGTCCCATAACGCCTAGCCATCTGGACAAGCGATTCATTGTCAATCGGAATGTTTGAATATAGATTACCTAGATTGAATAGGATAATTAATACAGTAAAATAAATATGTATATTCATTAATAATACGTACTCATATTGATATAAATAATATTAATTGTTAAGATGTTCATTTTTTAATTAGATTAAAATGGGTTTTTAGATGAGTTCAATCAGTTACATAGAACTATCCAGATTGACAAACGATCAATTCCTTTCTTTAAATGATGAGGAAAAGACGGAAATCTATCAACAAGCAAATATGGATGGCAATATTCAGCTGGTTGCAAGGTTGAATTTCCTGGGGATGAAGCCAGCAGAAGTACCTGTCCGACAGCCTTCCATTATTTCTGAATGTATGGATGTAGCGACTCAGAGCAGTACAATCCTGGAATATCTTAAAACATTATATAAAGACGGCAGGTTGATTGTCGGAACGGGAAATTTACCTGAAGATTGTAATTGGATGAACAAAGGGCCTAAATTTGAGCGATTGCTCGGAAGGGATTACTTAGCGCAAATGATCACTCAACTCGGTTTGCAAAGGGTAAGGGTTCCTCGGAAAGTAGTGGTTGCACACAATCCAACAATATCTGTGGAGTGTTGGAATGATCAGTACATGTTTCATATGGAAAGCAATGAGATGACTGTATTTGCAGAGAGAGTATCGTCCGTTTCCAGAAAATTGACACGAGAAGAAATTGATGATTTGATCAGGTTGATCGCTGCTGCAAATTTTACAGATCTTTGGCCTGCAAATATCGCTCTATCTGAGGATCATGTGTATGTGATCGATACTGAGACAAAATCATTTAAAGGAAATGTTTGTTGGGATAAAATTCACAGGTTTAAGGGTTTGGTAAAGAGTGAGGATATTCGATATTTTGAAGACCGAATCATTGAAATGGAAAAATTGGATACTGGCAAGTGGTATTATCAATTTTGGGACGGCACAAAAACCTGCAAAATGGATCGGAGAGCAAAATATGAGAACGAGATCGACATTACCGAACAGCAATACATGTATGTGGGAGGCAGATCTTCAGGTCCATATTCGCCATTAGTCTTTAAGTATTCAATCGACGAACTTTAGGAAAAAGGTTCATAGCGCAAATCCCGCAAATACCGATTTTATTTCAGCATAAATATTTAAGTGTGTTAAAAATAAGTTGAGATGAAATTGGGAATACACGATGGGATTTGAACGATTGATACTCTCCGGATATGACAATCTGGACCTGATCGAGGAGATGTACGACCGCTACCAGCAGGACCCTTCGA
>CAZWOB010000110.1:0-6230 GCA_964635295.1 uncultured bacterium | reverse complement strand
GGAGTTCTTTTAGAAGCAACGGGAGATATGTATCGATTAACAGAGGTGGATTAACCTCTGTGATTGCTATCATAAAAGCGGGCCACCTCTCCCAGGCCCGCTTCAATATTCAACAGACGATTGTATTTACAGATTCTGTCAGTTCGTGATAACGAACCGGTTTTGATCTGTCCTGAATTCACTGCAACACTAATGTCTGCAATAATCGTGTCTTCCGTTTCACCGGACCGGTGGGAGATCACAGAAGTGTATCCATGTGTATGGGCGATCTTGATCGTCTCCAATGTCTCTGTCAGCGTTCCAATCTGGTTGACCTTTATCAAGATGGAATTCGCCACCTTCTCTCGGATCCCCCTGCTTAGAAAGTCCGGATTGGTCACAAATAGATCATCTCCCACAATCTGCACCTGATCTCCCAGCTGCTGTGTCATCAGCTTCCATCCATTCCAGTCCTCTTCATCAAGACCATCCTCGATCGAATCGATCGGATAACGGTCGCAAAGTGATTTCAAGTAAGCGACCTGTTCTTCCGCTGTGCGTTCGACAAAGTCTTGGTCGCGCTCCTGCTTTTTCTTCTCGATATACCTCTTTGTCATCTTATCGAAAAATTCAGAAGCTGCGCAATCAAGGGCCAAGGTGATCTGCTCTCCGGGCTTATACCCTGCCTTCTCGATCGCCTCCAGGATCAATTCCAAGGCCTCTTCATTGGAACCCAAGTTGGGAGCGAATCCCCCTTCATCTCCCACAGCGGTCACGTGCCCTTTTTTCTTCAGTAGCGACTTTAACGTATGGAACACCTCTGAACCCCAACGGACCGCTTCCTTGAAAGTGGGAGCGCCGACAGGACGGATCATGAATTCCTGAAAATCCAACGAATTATCCGCGTGCGCACCTCCATT
The DNA here is from genome assembly GCA_964635295.1 of uncultured bacterium. Classification (GTDB taxonomy): domain Bacteria; phylum Chlamydiota; class Chlamydiia; order Chlamydiales; family Waddliaceae; genus Waddlia. Next base: position 5,331 of record CAZWOB010000110.1, on the reverse strand, counting down.
GATGATATTCATCATCGGACAGGGAAGCACATATGTGTGGCAGCCGCCGATATAGCGGTAAAGAGGAAGGCCGGCGGTCAAAGCGCCCACACGGGCAAGCGCCAATGACGCTCCAAGAATAGCGTTCGCCCCCCAGTGCTCCTTGTTTTTCGATCCGTCTGCTGCGATCATCATCATGTCGAGGCGTGTTTGATCAAAGACGTGCTCACCAATCAACAGTTGAGCGATCGGACCGTTCACATGCTGGACGGCAAGCTCAACGCCCTTGCCGAAATAACGGTCCTTATCCCCGTCTCGAAGTTCGAGAGCTTCATGCGTTCCTGTTGAGGCGCCAGAGGGGACAGCGGCTTTTGCCATGATATTTTGATCGGTCGTGATCATCACTTCAACTGTCGGAAATCCCCTTGAATCAAGAATTTCGATCGCTTTGACTGAACGTATATAGGACATGGTTCACCGCCTCATTGGATTATTCAACAAGATAGCGGTTTTTTTAATAGATCTCAACGTCTGTGATGCTTTTGCCCGATGCTCTCGATGAGCGAAAGATAGGACTCGAACCGCATCGAGGATATTGCGCCGCTTTCTACATCTCTGCGTACCTGGCAGTTCTCTTCATGGGTATGAGTACAATTAGGGAAGTGGCAGAGAGAGCTTCTCTCATGAATCTCAGAATAATAGTGCTGAACCTCTTCTCTTGCAAGGTCCCACATGCCAAAACTTTTGATCCCGGGAGTATCGACGCAAAATCCTCCGCAATCTAAACGGACAAGCTGCGCCTGTGTCGTCGTATGCGCTCCTTTCCGCGTCTGTTTGACCGTGTCGCCGACAGGAAGGTCGAGCCCTGTCAGGATATTGATCAGCGATGATTTTCCCGTTCCCGACTGACCTGAGAACACCGAGGTCTGGTCCTTCATCATCTCTCTGAGAGGGTCGATCCCCTGCATCTTTTCCACGCTCACTAAGAAAATCGGGATGCCGACACTTTCGTAAGCTTTTTTACACTCCTCCAACAAAAACCTTTGCTGTTCGCGACTCTCCTCATCAAATTCAACCGAATCTAAAAGGTCTATCTTGTTGATGACGATCACCGGCTGCATATTGCCTTTGAGGGCAGCGATGATATAGCGGTCGATAAGAGCAGGTTTTAAAGGTGGCGTGATGACCGAAGTTGTGATGATGACCTGATCGACATTGGCGGCAATCAGATGTTCTTTCTTTCTGGATAAGTTGTCTGCCCTCGAGAGGGTGGATTTCCTCGGTTCGACATCGACGATCATCCCTTCGTTATCGGGCATTTTTGCAAACCTGACGAGATCGCCGACGGCGACAAGTGTCTTTGACTGGGTTTTTTCCTTCTTCAGCAGCCCCCGCACCATGCAAGTGTAGGTCTCACCGCCGCTGTCGACGACAATCCCCTGAGAAGTAACAGATAATACCCTACCATTGAAAAGCTCTTCATCGACAACCCGCTCCTTGATCTCTTTTTGCAGGCTGTCTGTATGCTTCCTTTTATCGGTTTTCTTGAACTTGGAGCGGTCCTTGGTCGCCTTTTGCTTGCGCTCCTTGCGGCTTTGCTTCCGATCGCTTCCGAGGTACTCTTCTTCGATCGGACAGGCGATCCAACGCTTGGGAATTGACTGGTCTTTTTGTTCTTCCATGGTTTTATTATATCATATCGATTTAACGACCACAATGGCCGCCTTGAACCATGAACCTATCTGAATAAAATTATTCAGATAGGTTCATCTCAATTATGCAACGGTCTCAAATTAGGATTGAATTTAAACTTTTTATTTGATATAATTTTAATATTAATATATTCAAAACTTAATCTCTAAAAACAAACAGTATTTTAATTAATGAAATATTCTGATATTGTTTTAAAACATGATCAGTATATTTCAAAAATAGAGGCAAAGATGGCTTTTAGACCTGAGTATCGTGCAAAGTTCCATATTTGGGAGACCCGAACAGGAGACGAAGAAGGTAACGGCACGACCGTTGGCCACTCCTCTATTGATCTTGAAGGAGAGGGTAATGGACGATATTGGAGTTTTCGGCCTAGAAATTCTCTTTTCGTCAATCCCTTCTTAGCTTTCTTTCCTACTCTTGGAAAAAGCGAAACTTCACTCGACTCAGATGTTCAGTATGAAGGTAAAACACCCGACCGCTCTTTTGAAGTAGCATTGACAAGAGAACAACACGATGCCATGGCTGCCGAAGTTGACACCTTGACCGAAAGAGCCAACGCAGGAAAGCTCCTCTACCATCTATTCCCCAACGCAAGTGTTCTCTCACCAGTCAAACTGCTTGCGACAAGAACCGCCCATCAAGAAGTGGGAAAATGCCCATTTTCAGAGCAGAAAATGGGAGATGATCGAGATGAAAGTTTTTCAGGGTTATTAGAGGTAGAAGAGGGACACTGCGCGTCAACTGTTCATCAGATTGCCAGTCGTGCATTCGTTTTACCCGCTCAGGACCGTACTCCATGGGGAATACACCCGTCCCAACTCGGCAATCAGCTGGACCGGGTGATTGAGGAATAATTGTTTTTTACTCCCATTCTTCACTAACAAAATGGCTCTTTGATGATTCCTTGCGAGGTGAGGTATAGCTTACTGAAAAGCTGTCATTTTCCTCCAATTGATCTTCGAGTCCGACAGGTGAAATCATCCAGGGTGTTGGTGATGTTTTCACAGGATAACCGGCCTTTTCAACATAAGATTTTACAAAAGTTGTACAATGGTCGCTTCGCATTTTTCTCATCTCAGATGCAGCATCCAATAAACGAGGATCCGGATCCATTCCATCGTCTCCCAAGTCAAATACCTGTGAGCCGGTAAAACTTTTTATAAAAGTCTCTTCTGCTGCAAATCTCGCCGCTGAAAGAGTATTGATCCTTGGTAATAGACTGTACTTCACATAACCGCTCTCGACGTCTGCCTTGTCCCTAGCCATCTGAGCCTTTAATTCAGAATATGTTTCCTGGTCTACATCAACGGAATACACGATATCCGGTTTTAGTGGTTCCTTTTCACCTTCCCTCATTTCACAAGACGCGCGATCCGCATGGACCTCCCCTTTCACCGATGCAAGCAAATAGGCAAGGGGATGGCTTAAGAGAGCAATGTTCTTTTTGTCCGGCCACATTCCACCATATTCTTGTTCCATGGCCCCGTCAGTTTCTTTATGAAGAGAAACGCTCGAATGACCGCACCTCCCTTCATAGCCGTCCGTACGCCAAAAATGGACGTTCATGTAACACCTTGTGGCTTTTTCCGTTTCCGGAGATACTTCCTGATCATCATGATAATCTCCACTCTGTGGAGTTTGCATGCTTGATGGATTAAATAATAAATTTCTTAATGCGCTCATTGATTTCCTCCTTAATGATTACAAACTTATTATATTAAAGTTATGTTTATGATTATTAAAAATAATATTAATATATCGTTAAGAGAGATAAAGAAGAAAAAGATTTAGCATGAAATAAAATTATAAATAATTTTATTATTTTAATAAATAAAACTAAATGTTAATATTAAGATAGATTAAAGATCCTATTAGAAGAGGTGAATATGGCTATAGACCCCAACTCCGAACCAAACCAAGCTTCCTTTCATATCTGGGAAACTCGAACAGGCGATGAGGAGGGCAGTGGCACAGATGTCGGCCATATCTCTGTCGCTCTTCAAGGGAGGAATAGCAACGGACGCTATTTCAGCTTCGGCCCAAGGCACGCAGCTCTTGTCAATCCTCTCACTTTATTCTTTCCTACCGCTGGAAAAGTCGAACCCAACCTTGATTCAGATATGAAAAATGAAGGAAGAGCGCCGGACCGCACCCTTCAAACAGAAATTACCGAAGAGCAGCTTGAGGCGATGGTAAGCGAAGCAAACCGGTTGGATGAACAAGCACAAGAAGGAACTCTCCTCTACCACCTTTTTCCAAACACAAGCGTCCTTCCCTTGTTAAAACTGTATGGGACGAGAACAGCGCACCAGGAAGCGGCAAAATGCCCATTTTCAGGCCGATCAATGAAAGATTATCGACATGAGAGTTGGGAAAAGTTGCAAAATGTAAAGGAAGGGCATTGCGCCTCAACTGTTCATCAAATCGCAAGTCAAGCCTGGGACCTGCCTGAACAAAATTCTACTCCATGGGGAATCCACCCGACCCAGTTGGGAGACCAACTAGAGCGGGTGATAGAAGGATAATCATTAATTTTTAACTCTCAAAGGGATTACGATCATCTTCTGACGAAGTTAAAATACCCTCTGGCTGATCGTGACTCTCTGCATGGACGACTCTGGAACTGCCTGCCAGAGTACCTTCCAGCCCTGATGGCGAGCATCCATAAGGCGCTGATGATGGAACGATTATTTCCATTTTTTCAAGGTATCCTATCACCAAGGTTGTACAGTTGTTCACGCGTGTCTTCAATATCTTGCTGGCACAATTTGAAAATTCACGATTTTCAAAAGAATCCCATAAATTTTGCTCAAAAACCTGGCCATTAGAAAACGCTTCAATAAAGGATTTTTCAGCAAATTTCCTAACAAGGGAAAAAAGATTAGCTTTCGCAAACATTCCGTAAAGCATCTTTCCTTTTTCAGCGTCCTTGACATCCTTTTTCATATCGCTTTCTAATTCTTCAAACATCTCAGGTGAGAGGTCTAAGGTAAAAACAATATCGGGTTTCATCTTTCTCTTCCCTTCAGGATCTTCAGCTTCACTTAATTCACATAGTTCACGTGATTGGTTTACCATTCCTGGAACTGCAGCAAATGCTGACATAAGAGGATTGGCTGCTAAAGGGCCAAATGGCCAAAGTCCGGCATACAGCTCTTTTTCTTCGCCATCAATCACTTGATGAATAGAAAAACTTGAGTGTCCGCATCTTCCTTCTGCTCCATCTGTGCGCCAAATATGTACTTTTGCCACATAGGTAACGGTTTGTTTCAAACTTTCACTCGCTTCATCCATTTTCGGTCCCAAAGCAGGTTTCCCAGTTTCAGCACCTTCTTTTATACCAAATCTTCCATATGAGCCACAGTAAGGTCGTTCGGTTGCTCTTTGCATTAACGCATTAAATCTATCTACTAAAATCATGAGTTATCTTCCTCTCTTATAAAAATCAACTATAATTATAAACTAGTAATGTTAGTATTCGATAATTTTAAAATTATTTTTTTGTAAAGAGATTCATCCGAAAAATGAGTACTTTGATACAGGAAAATAACAAGAACGGTCTCAGACATTAGGTAATCGCGCGCGTCTCGCCGAGCTGTCTAGGGGCTAGCTCGCCGCGCGCGATTACCTAATGTC
>CAZWOB010000109.1:0-6237 GCA_964635295.1 uncultured bacterium | reverse complement strand
AGGAAAGGCGATCACATCCCGAATATTCTCCACTCCTGTCGCAAACTGCACCATCCGTTCAAATCCAAGGCCGTAACCGGCATGAGGAACCGTACCATATTCGCGCAGCTCGACATACCACCAATATTCATCGAGGTCCATCTTCGCCTCTTTCATCCGCTCTTTGAGATAGCCATGCCGCTCCTCGCGCTGGCTGCCTCCGATGATCTCACCGATTTTTGGGAAGAGAAGGTCCATGTTAGCCACCGTTTTCTCGTCATCGTTCAAACGCATGTAAAAAGGTTTGATCTCTCTCGGATAATCCGTAATGAAGACCGGCTTGTTAAAATATTTTTCGGACAGATAACGTTCATGCTCAGACTGCAGATCATTACCCCAACGCACGGGATATTCGAACCTCTCGCCTGATTTTTCCAAAATACGCATCGCATAGGTATAGCTCGCCCGCTCAAAAGGGGTTTCGATGATCGCCTGAAGCCTTTCGATCAACCCTTTCGAAATAAATTTATTGAAAAATTCGAGGTCCTCAATGCAGTTGTCCATCAGGTGTTGGAGCAAATATTTAACATAAGCCTCGGCATTATCCATATCCATGTCCAGATCACAGAAAGCCATCTCGGGCTCAACCATCCAAAACTCAGCCAAGTGCCTTGATGTGTTCGATTTCTCCGCACGAAAAGTAGGCCCGAACGTATAGATATCGGAATGGGACAACGCGAAGATCTCTCCATTGAGCTGACCGGAAACGGTCAGGAAAGCGGGCCTTTCGAAAAAATCTTTCGAAAAATCGGTACTCCCCCGTTCATCTTTCGGAGCCTTGTCGGGATCCAATGTAGAGACTCGGAACAGCTCGCCAGCCCCCTCGCAATCAGAAGCGGTGATCACAGGAGTTTGCACATAGATAAATCCTTTCTCCTGGAAAAATTTATGCGTGGCATAGGCCAAAGCGCTGCGCACGCGCGCAACAGCCCCAAGCGTGTTTGTCCTAGGCCGCAAGTGGGCGATGGTTCGTAGAAATTCAAAAGAGTGCCGCTTCTTTTGCAGAGGATAACTCTCAGAGTCGCACTTTCCTATAATCTGGATGTTTTTCGCCTGCAGCTCAACTGTCTGCCCTTTTCCCGGGCTTTCAACAACCGTGCCATCAATAGATACCGATGTTCCCGTTGTCAACTCTTCGGACAGTTTCTTGTAATTGGGAATCTCCGGATCCGCGATCACCTGGAAATTTGATAAGGTCGATCCATCGTTCACTTCAACAAAGGTAAAGGTCTTTTGGTTCCGCACAGTCCGTACCCAGCCTTTGATATTGACTTCGCTGCCAATAATCTCTTGAAATCCTTTCGGCGGGCTTTTGAGGTCTTTAATTTTCGTACGCATCTTAATGTGTCACCTGTGTTGCAAATTCTCTTAGTTTTTCTATTTCATGGACCCATGCATCGGGTCCTCCAGGGGTTTCCAGATATTTGGGAATCTCTTTGAGTCTTGGATCACGCATCATGACCTTAAAACACTCGATCCCAATTTTCCCCTCTCCTAATGGCTGATGCCGGTCCACGCGGCTTCCCAGATCCTTCATCGAATCATTCACATGAAGCGCTTTCAAATAGTTCAGTCCAATTTTATCCTCAAACTCTGCGAGCGTCCGGTCCCATCCCGCCTGATCGCGAATATCATATCCGGCGGCAAAAATGTGGCAGGTGTCGATACAGACTCCAATAGGGATCTTACGGTGAACCTTTTCGACAATGTAGCCCAATTGCTCAAACTGATGACCGACCGTCGACCCTTGCCCTGCTGTTGTCTCAAGGAGCAGGGTTGTTGGGGAACCTTCCATTATGGGTTCAACTTCCAGTAAACTCTCCACGATGCGGTCCAAGCATAACTGGGGATCTTCTTTCAAAGCTGCCCCGGGATGAAAATTCAAATACGTGATTTCAAGGTCGAGGCAACGCTGGATCTCTTCTTTAAACGCTTTTCTGCTTTTTTCCAACACTTCCGGAGAGGGAGCCCCTAAATTGATCAAATAGCTGTCATGGCTCATGATCTCGCGAAGCCCGGTCTCAGCCAAAGCTTCCTTCCACTTTTCTCGGACCTCCGGGGTAATCGGTTTTCCTTCCCACCTCTTCTGGTTGCTGGTAAATAGCTGGATCGTCGTCGCCCCAATCCGTTTTCCTTCCAACAGGGCGTTGAAGACTCCTCCTGCCGCGGATGTATGCGCTCCGATCAATAATTCCTGGCTCATGGCACCTTGCAATTTTTGAGGGAAATCATACCTGAATATGTCAAGGTTTACAACCTGAGATTGCATGATATTCCCAAATCTAAGATGCTATTCGCATGGACAGTACAAAAAGCATTCTTAAGTCGGCCAGCCACTTCTTCAGCGGAACCATGCTAAGCAGAGTATCGGGCGCAACACGCGATATCGCCATGGCTTTTGCCTTCGGAACAAAGGAGACAGTCGCCGCCTTTTTTGTCGCCTTCCGATTAGCGCACTTGTTGAGGCGTCTTTTTGGCGAAGGGGCCCTCCAAACGGCTTTTGTCCCGAAATTTGAGAAGATCCGCGGACAATCCCCTCATCGGGCCGCTCATTTTTTTACCAGCCTCTATCTCATCCTGTTCCTTATCCTCTTAACAATTGTCATCGGTGGAATGGGGATCCTGCATGCCCTGGTTCCGAGTTTTGATGAGGGAAACAGAGAAATCGCCTCCTTGACCGTCACAATGATGCCCAGCCTGGTCTTTATCTGCTTATGGGGCCTCAATTGCGGGCTATTGCAATGTGAAAAAAAATATTTTCTCCCAAGCGTCTCCCCTGTTCTATTCAATCTCGTCTGGATTTCAGGAGCGCTTGCGATCTGGTACGCTAAACCTGTTCAACCGATGGTTTGGCTCGCCCTGACAATCGTGATCGCCAGCATTGGGCAATGGCTGACGACCGTCCCGCAAACGCTGAGGATACTAAAGGGATGGGGACTTCCCCTTCCCAGCCTGAACAATCCGGACATCCGCACTCTCGCAAAACCTTTGATCCTCGGCATTTTAGGGGTGGCCGCTGTTCAGATCAACAGCGCTCTCGACCCGATGTTCGCCCGGATTGCTGACGGAGAAGGTCCCGCCTTCCTCTGGTATGCGATCAGGATCCAGCAAGTCCCCCTTGCCTTGTTCGGCATCGCGCTTTCCTCTGCGCTTCTTCCCCCATTGTCCAGAGCATTAGAAAATGGAGACGAAAAGAAGTATCGCTCCTTTCTTAAGTATTGCAGGACGCGCACGCTCCTGCTCATGATCCCCTGCACTTTAATTTTGATTTTCCTGGGGAAATGGGGTATTTCCCTCGTTTACGGCCACGGACATTTCACTCAAGAATCGATTAACGGGACCGACCTTTGCCTGACCGGTTATGCTATTGGACTGATCCCCATGGCCCTTGTCCTCATCTACGCACCAGCATTTTACGCCAAGGGTAATTATTTTATCCCATCAGCAGCTTCCACCCTTGCGGTGGTGATCAATGTCGCTTTAAATGCTCTATTCATCATCCATTTCGGCTACGGCCCGGCAAGCGTTGCCTACGCCACGAGCATCAGCGCCTGGGCGAACTTCGCATTGTTAGCGGCAGCCTTCCACTCCATACCTAAAAAACTACTCCAAGTACGGCATTAAATACGGTAATACTTTTTTAAAAGATACATTATATTCAATTGACATAACCAATGGAGTTTCAATTGGATATAAACAAATTACCGGCTGGATGTTCAGCTGAAATCATAGAGATATTTTCCTCATCAGAAAACTCAAAAGAATTTTCTTCCAGAATAAGCGCTCATTCTGAATTGTTCATCGAGATATTTAGAAGAATCTCCTCCCATCCTGGATGGACGGAAACCCACACATTCCATTTTAATGACCTCATCTTCCAAATATCAAAAATTTCCGCAAACGATGATTTAACACGAGAACAAATCAAAACCGTTTTAACCGTCAGTACGATCGCACTCAAAATAATTAATCGCACTTACTTTACCGGCTTCCATCAATCATTATGGAAAAATCTTGCCATAGAAGCTCATCAACGCATACTGACAACAGATACTGCTTTAGATTTTATTTTACATTCAGATGAAAAGACTCCCAAAGAACTCCTGGACAACTGCACGTGCTTCCTGTCTCAAAGGGATGCATTGACCTTTGAAAGAAGGTGGCCTGGAATTTTTATCATCAAGATCCACAAGGAAAGCGAAGTAGCCGACAAGCTTGTCAACATTGACGAACCGATGCGAAGCAAAATGATCGTCACCTTGGATCCCCCCGAAAAAACGGCCCCGTTTACACTCTCAAACCTGATCTCAAAATATGGAGCATCAACTGAGCGGTTAATTCTAAAAAACAATATTCTTAATGACAGTCACTTAAAAAACCTCCTGGACCAGTGTCCTCATCTCAAGAGTTTGTATATCGAAAGCCATAACATCCGGGTGCTGCAGTCATTACCTGCTTCATTAGAGCAGTTAATTTGCACAAATAGTCCAATGTTAGCCCAAGTTGTCTCGCTTCCAGATTCTTTGAAAGACCTTGAAATCACTCATGCTTCTATTCAGGAACTGCCAATGCTGCCATCGAATTTAACATATCTAAATTGCGATGATTGTAAAAACCTCGAGAAGCTCCCCGAATTACCGAAGTCCCTGGACCGATTCTCGTGCAAAGGATGCGACAAGATCACATTGGAAAAGAAATTAGAAACTTTGTTCAGCATGTTCAAAATCTCCGAATTAGCAGCATTTAACATAGGTCGAACACTTGCGTTTACAGATGATCACCTGCTGTTCATCACTCACTTGGCGAGAAGCAAAGATTTAGTCGGTGTGAGACCGGAACAAATTAAACCTTTATTAGGTTACCTGCCTCTTGGATATAAAAATAATCATGATATCTTTCTCAATCTCATCAACCTTATAAAATTTAATCTTATCCTAAGACTTCCACAGGCTGCTCCCTCTCACAACAGGGTTATAGCTGTTCTTAGCGATAAAAATTTATTCAACGAATACCCTGAAGCCGCACGAGAAACTTTTAGAGATCTAAATCAATTCAGAAAATTAATTACTCTGGACACCTCAGAACTTGCGCAATGCGATCCTGAGGAAATTGAGGCGCTTATCAGAACGTCAGTCGGGAAAGCGCTTGTCCGCTACTATCAGAACGAATTTTTCAAATATCGCATGTTACGGGAAATAATCTGTAATATTTGGCCTCCGGAAGAGATCTCAAACTTTGACCTCTATTTTTCTGCGAAGATGCATCAGAGAATCGTGTATTTAAACTTTTTACCGACCATTTTGTTCAAACAGCCTGATGCAGTATTAAAAGCTCTATTCAAATTTCCAACAATCAAGAGAATTAACGTTCTCCATTTTGGAAGCCCTGGAATTGATGATGGAGGATTAAGCAAACAATTTTTCCCTCAGCTCACGCTTGCGATTGTCAATAAATCTCAACTGTTGAAATTTTCAGAATTTAACAACAAAGGGATGCGACCGACAGCTCAAGTCTCTCGCTGTGACAGGGAAACCGCGCAACATTATCGCCGTTTTGGAAAACTTCTGGGGATTGCTCTTCGAACAGGCAGTCCAATAGGAGAACTTCTCACAATGGAATTCTTCAACTGCATGTTTTCCTTTTCGTGGGAACAATTATTACCCCCTGTCCGTCCGGTACATCACCTCTTAACTCGACGTTCTTCTGAATCGTTGATGACATTTGCCAGGGAACAATATGGAATTGACACTTATAGAAAAGACTTTTTCACCCAAATTGAAAAGGTTTTGTCATCTGACGATACTGAAGAAGTTAAGTCAAACGCAATGAAGATCTATGATACGATTGACGATGACGACTTAAATGATGCGATACAAGGCGATGATCTCCAGAAGATGCAGTCTATTGTAAAAAACTATCTGATAGAGGAACTGTCAAGCTATCTGCAAATCGTCTATTTCATCGCTCAAGGCTTCGCAAGCGAACTCCCCTTTTGGGTAAAAGATAAGTACTATACATCATGGAAAGCGCTGACAGCCTCCCAACCTGCAAAAACGATAGCCCGCCAACTACAAGGGTCCCTTTCGGTCGATTTTATCAAACAGAACCTCTTGTTTGACCCTATAGACTCTTTGGCAGGACAAAATATATGCAGCTGGACAGAGGAATGGCTTGAAGAAAACCGGGAAAACAAGACAG
>CAZWOB010000108.1:0-6253 GCA_964635295.1 uncultured bacterium | reverse complement strand
CCTTTGCTCAATAGTAGAGATTATTCAAGCTAATTTGGCGAGTTCATGGTTCTCTCCGGAGTCGTAATTAAGAGAGGCTTCTTGCTCTCGCTCCAACATTTTTTTCGAAGAAAAAGTGCTGCAATGTCTAAGTCGGTTTCTAAGGGAACCACCGCAGATACGCAGTCACTATTTTCATCGACCCGCCTCATTAGTTTTTATAATCCTTCTCTAGCTATTCTTCATTCTTAACATCTACGTTTTGATTCTTAAGCATTCTGAGGTTTTAATTCCTCGTCACAAAATCTGAATGTTGTATTAGTAACCAGCATTGTATGCATAATCACGGCTAACTTTCTTGCTACCGCTGTCGCAGATTTCTTCAGTCCGTTTTTCCTCATGAGTTTTAACCCCCATGCTTTCAGTTTTGACCAGCTTTTTGTCCGTGTAATCAGAACAATCGCGGCCTCGACAAGAAGTGATCTTAAGTCTTTTGAGCCACACTTTGATATCCTCCCTTGTTTTTGAGTTTCACCAGAAGCATATTGCTTTGGAGTTAAGCCCAAATAGGCGCCTACTGAGCGGGAATTCTTAAATCTGTGAGGATCGGATATTTCTACAAGATATTTCAATGCCGTTATAGGGCCGACTCCAGGGATGGTCATCAGTATTTGAGCTTTAGGTTCGTTCTTAACGCACTCCGTGATTTTTCGGTCTAGATTTGAAATCCCGTCAATTAGTGCTTGAGCTGCTACAATCATGTTTTGTACTGCAAACAAAACCGACTCGTTTATCCCTTTTTCCGCTATAACCTCCAAAATCTTTCCTACTCCAGCTTTCGTCTTCGAGATGGAGCCAAGTCTTATTCCAAAAGGCTTAAGAATACCTCTGATTGACATAAGAATACGGCTTCTTTGCTCAACAAGCTGTCTTCTACTGGTCAGAAGGGAGGAGACTTCACGTATGTCACGAGATTTTACTTGTACTTCACGGTAAATACCGCATCTCATCACTTCAGCAATCCCTTGGGCATCGTTTCGATCTGTTTTATTAATTCGCATTGATAAAAAGGCAGAACAATGTCTTGCATCAATACACTTTACAGGCAATCCTCTCTCGAGAAGCTCTTCTGTTAACCAATGGGAAAGGGAACCTGACTCTAATCCAACTAAATCTATGTCGTGGTTCTGTTTTTTTATGTAAGTGGCAATGATCTCAGGATCGGTAGTTAAAATGTGTTCCTTGATAATTTTTCCAGTCTCACTGATAATACATACAGATGTATCTTTCATAGAAACGTCTAGTCCAATATAAAGTTTCATTTGGTTGCTCCTTGGTTTAGGGTTTTAGAACCTGTTTTTATATTTGAAGGACTTATGTCACTTCGTGTTTAAGGAGCAACCTTTTTTGTTTTCTCACTAAATAATCCTGAGGTTAAGGATATCGCGCGCGGCGAGCTAGCCCCTAGGTAGCTCGGCGAGACGCGCGCGATTACCTAATGTCTTCGGCGCCGACCATGTCTGATAGAAACTCCGGGCGCCTCCTTGTCTGAAAACCTAATTTTGAAACATGATCGGTATAGTAGATTGAATTAAATATATCGATCAGTAAAAATGGAATCCTATAAGGTTTTACGATATATGCGGCATAAATCTCTATCGCGAGGACTGGTTTCGGAATGAAACCTATTGATTTTCAGGGTATTGCAAATTTTGATCGAGCTCTTCTCGAGCAACTGCACGCCTACTTGTCCTCAAGCGAGGCCCACCTTGCCAAGTGCATTATCCACTCCATTCATCCTTTGCCGGGAAAATCCCTTCCCCCCGTTTTACCTCAAATCGATCGCGAACGTCTGCGCACCCGTGATGCCTTGCAGAATTTTGGAAAATCGATCGCCATTATTTCAGAGAGCAAAGAGCCGATGGTCGCTCCCAATGACTGGGAGCTGACCTGCAAACAGATCAATACAGCCCTGTGGGATTATGTGGAAATTTTGGAGGGGTGTGTGACCGAGCTGTTCCAACAGCTCAATCAGATTGGCTTTGAGCAATGGCACAAAGACGTGTTGAACATTGTGGAGCAGGTCAAACAATCGATCCTTCGTCAAATGAAAGAGTGCGAGTGGTTGATGAAGAGGCTGGAACCGCTGCTCAACGATTATCGCAACCTTTGTCAAAAAGAGGCGGGGAAAAGGGGGTTTTGGAAATTCATTTTCTCGATCGGTTCTTCTTTGATCGACCGCTCACTTTATTCTTACCTGAAGAAAAGCCGCCGGTTTCTCCATATCCAGTCAAAATGGTTCACGCAACGGTTTGAAGATTATCAAAAGTTAAAAGATAAGATCGAAAAATCTTCGCGGAAATTTAAAAGCTACCACATTTTTTCAGAGCTGGACGAGGCGGCTCAAAAAGACTTTAAAAAGCTATATGAGCTTTTAAAATTGTGGACGCTCAATCAAAAAGCAAAGTCTCTTCCTCCCAGAGAGCCTATCAGAGCAATCCGTAGTTTGTTTAGCCTGGAACGTGCCGAATGGGTATTCGACCACTATTTTCGACATCTTGAGGGGGCTTTGTATGAAAAGAGCCGCTCGATCAAGACGGATCCTGCAGATCTCTATCGCGATCCTTCAAGATGCCGCATTGCTGCAGAGCTGACCAAAGGGATGCGGGCTGAAGTGCATACGTTGGGGGCGACGATCGAGTGCTACAGGGACTTTGACCTGCGCACGCACCCGAATCCCTACGTGCGAAACCGGTGGGGTTTCACCGAGTGTGTGGTTGGGCCGGAGCCGGAAAAAACCCGGGAGCTTTTGGACCTGGTCTATGAAGTGGAATTCCTCGATAAATTGTTTGAAAAATTCAGCGAGTCTCTGAGTGCAGGGATCCCGCCTGATGATGACCACAGACTTTCTTTGCAGTATGAAGGGCTCAAACGCACGCTCCATGAGATGGGACAGCCCTTGTCGTCAAAAGTTGTCATGCGTTCCAGGGCAGAAAGATTGCTGGAACAGATTGAGGAACTCAATGAGCTGGGAACGTTCAATGAAAGGGTGATCGATTGTGCTGGCAAAGTGTTTTCGAAAGCAATGCGGGCGGACTGGCAGTACAATGTCTTGTTTGAAATGCCCCAATTTCATCAGCTCTATCGAATCCATCAAGGGGTGGTTGGCGAGTATTTGGATTCCAAACATCAAAGTCGACTGTCAACGTTCAAAGGGATTATTGACGAGCTTCAAGGGTGGGTAAAGAAGTGCGATACCCATCGCCACGTCCATGAAATTGAAGCTGACATGAATGATATGCGCGGATATCTCCAGGATTTTCTAGCGTTTGTCCAGCGAGCAGCCAGTAAAGAGGATTTGGATGCTTATGACGCAAACAAAGAGATAAGCGAAATTGCGAGACAATTGTTGGAATACCGGTATTTGTTCGGGTCATTTTTTCACATGTTGCACCAGCATGAACCGGAGGGGAAGCTGATTCGCAATCAGTTCCTTTTCGTCGATCAATACTTTGAGGCAGTTGAAAGCCAGCTACACGAAATGAGTCAAAAATGGCGCCTCAATGCGATGTAGCTGTTCGTTCCATTCCCATAAGATTTTAGTCTGCGTTGTGGGAATGGGAGCTACCGCTTCGGTTATGGACGCCGACAGCAATAATTCCTGCAATCGCTACAAGGGCAAAGGCGATCGCCGGCGCAATGCAGCAGGATTGATACGCATCTTCATATGCGCAGCCACCCGTGTCTGTGCAGTACTCAATTCCTTCGGATGAGCTAAAAGATAGCATGGCCGTGCAGGTCAGAAGAGTGATGGTTTTTTTAAACAACTTCATGATTGCAACCTTATATTTAGTTGGTATGTGCGTGGATCACCACTCCGGTGTCTCCACTATTATTCGTTAAAGCCACGATGGTCACAATAGATGCGATGGCGACAAAACCGACTGCTAAGCAAGGAGAGAAGCAGGGGGAAGCGCATGCGCTTTCGTACGCTCTGCCGGCGGCAGGAACATAGCCTCCGTAGTCTTTACAGCAGAGTTGCGCGGATTCAATATTGCTTGGCGATAGGCAAAAAATCGCGAAGATCAAAGTCGAGGAGATGAGTGTCTTCAACATAGCCGGCTTCCTTAAGCTGTTGTAAAGTTACTTTTTCTCATAGTAAAACATTTTCTGACAATGATTTTTAACATTTTAGAGTTTGTTTTTCAGTGAGGGGAATTCACCGGGGGACACTTTTACATCAAAGCGGCCTGAGATGATGACGACTGTCTGTTGGTTTGTCAATTGTTCGATCAACAAGTTCGTCGCATCTTCTGGCAATAACACCCTCTGCCCACCTTCAAGTCTGCTTGCGAGGAAGCGATGCTCGATTTCACCTGACCTGATCAGAACCTCTGTCTGTTTGCCGTCGGCTCCCGTCGAAGGAAAAGCTAATGAATAGACGTTAAGATAAGCACGTCGACCGGAAGATGTCTTCACAAATTCAATCTCCATCCCACGGAAGGGATTGTCCGGCTTTTTAGCCAGCCGCACTGCCTGATGCGAACGGTGACGACTTTTCGTTTCTTTCACTTCCCATGAATTGGATTCAGGCTGACAAGACGCGGCAACAAGAATGAATGCCAGACTACGAATGGCTGTGGCTATGACTGGCATGGCTGTTTCCGTTTGTCACCAGGAGAGCGATCACCCCGACAGCGACGACGAAGCTCAAGGCGTAGCAGGGGGAAATGTTTGGAGCGCGTCTGCAGTCTTCATAGGCGCAGCCTGCCTCGCAAAAATCCCCTTTCAGATCGCAGCTGTCGTCATCACAATCCTCGGCATGGACGGGCAGGGAGGAGAATAACAAGGCAAGAGCTAATGGAACTGCGGAAAAAAAACGGTTGGATCGTTGCATGGAACTACTCCTTAAGATTAGGTATTATGTGTCTTACTGTTGATTTTTAGTGATTTCAAGCTTTTGAAAAAGGTTTGGTAAAGGCTTGGGAACTCTTTTTTCAATGCTGCGGCAGTCAAAATGTAGATCATGCCGTCCCTGAGAAGGATGACATGCATCATGCGCACCTGCCCCCATTCCGTCATCGCGTCTGCCTGGGAAAGGCTCGCATTGCCTGCCTCAGTTTTGATCATTCCCAGGTTTTTCCATTCCGATCCCTGAGAAGAGTTGATCTCTTTGACGATTGCCAAATAATCTTTCAGCGTGCCCGCATACTCTTCTGTACTTAGATTGATCGAGGGGGGGAAGTTGTACTTTCCCTTTCCGACCACCATAAACTGTACATGATCAGGGAGCTCTTTCCCATCGGCAATCTGCCAGTTTTTCGGAGGGACGAACAATACTGCTCCGGGAGAAGTCGAAATTTGTTCAAAATCATAAACGTCAACGGCTTGTAAGGTAGACAGGAGAGAGAGTGCTGAAAAAACGATCGCCAGGAAGCCTAATTGCATGACCAGTCCTCATAACAGATGGAGGTCATGTATAGCACTCCCGGTAAATTATTTTCCATGCCAAAAAAGGGGTGCAAAAAAAAAGTAAACAAGAGATGATCAAAGTCTGACGTGTAAAAAATATAGTGGTGGCCGAATGGAAAAGACTCTTGAAAAAGGTGAAGAAAAGATCCAGAAAATTTGCGATGCCCTTCGCAAAGAAACACTGGAACCCGCGAAGCAGGAAGCCGAAGAGCTGATCAACGAGGCCAAATTGCGGGCCGAACAGATCATTGCCGAGGCTAGACAGGAATCGGAAAAAATTCTCGCTCATGCAAGAGAGAATGTCGAGCAGGAGCGTAATGTCTTCCACTCCTCCCTTGAACAAGCCTCTCGTCAAAGCGTGGAAGAGCTCAGGCAGGAGATCGAGCATCGGTTGTTCAATGATGAACTTGAGCAGCTCGTATCGAAGCAGACCAAGGACCCGAAAGTGATCGGCAAGCTGGTCGACGCGATTGTCAAGGCAATAGAAAAAGAGGGATTGAAAACAGATATATCAGTTGTGATCCCCAATACCGTCAAGCCGGACGAGGTCAATGCAGTTCTGGGAGAGGGCGTTCTTAAAAAGTTAAAAGACGGAGGCGTCAAGATCGGAGGCTTTTCTGGAGGAGCGCAGGTGAAGCTTCTCGAGAAAAAAATGACCATCGATATCACGGAACAGTCGCTCATCGATTTATTGTCCAAGTATTTAAGGAAAGACTTCCGTCAGCTGCTATTCGGAGATAAGTAGTCATGAACTATTACTTCCTGGCGTCCGCCCTTCCAGAGTTGCAAATTGGTTACCCGC
>CAZWOB010000107.1:0-6517 GCA_964635295.1 uncultured bacterium | reverse complement strand
CCTGCAGCCACAGTATTCACATCGCAGTTTTCCAGAAGGATATTGGCGCTGTCTGTCATAATGTCAAACCCCACTGCCGTGCCGCACATGGCAGTCACGTGGGAAACAACGCTATTGCGTATGCTCACGCTATTTGAACCGCCTATGCTATAACCTCGCGTCTTGGGCCCCCTGCATCCCTCTAAAGTTACTTTTGGATAAGACTTCTCGTACATTCCACAAGTATCAACGCCAATTTCGCTGAGATTAGCAATATCGGAAACAGATGTATGATCGATCAGGACTTTGTAGGCGCCATCAATTTTAAATCCGATGACTCCTTTGTTTACGTGAAACATGGTGTCTGCATTACAGACGAAGTCCTGCTGTTTGAAGATCAAATGCGGCGACATTTCTTTTGCCGAGAAATAATCGGCTTCGATCCAATCGATAACCTCTTGCGTCATGTTCAACCGAGCAAGGTCAAGCTTTGATTTTTCGTAATCCCCTTTCAAATACGCCTTTGCGACAAGAGCTTGAGCATCGGAAAGCATATTTCCTTTGTAAAGGATATTCCCCTCTTCGTCTGTGGAAAGCGATAGCTTGCTCTTCGTATCCGGATGTGTATTGTGAACCTGGAAAACAGCTCCAACAGGGTCTACGATGGGCTTGTTGTCATGACTGATCGCAACGATCTCATTCATCTTTCCCTTCAGGCGGTTCACATGCGTATTTTCAATCGTGATATTTTTCGCAGTATCCGCAGGAGGGATGAAACGATAGACGGGAAAACCTTCGCTCGCCCGGCCAAATGCGTTCACGAGAAAGCCATAGCAGCTTCCATCGACTACTTGATAGGAATTGTGGAACAGGGCATATTCCTGCGGGTGCTTCTCTTTGTCGATTGCCTGCTGTTTCTTGACAATCAGGTCGTCATGAACATTAGCGATCGCTTGACGAAGCCGGTTGCGCGCTTCATAAGGAGTAACCTCTTTTATACTGCCAACATTCAAAGTCGTCTTGGAACCTGAATCGACAAGATAATCTAAGTATGGAAGAATAAATTGAGCCGCCGAATACGTTCCTAATACAGGAACATCCAGTCGGCTCTCTGCCGTGCAGTTTCGAATAAGCAGGCCGTCCACACCGTTTAAAGCGACTGCAGCAACTTCAAAATTCTTAAAGTCGACATTTTCGATCGTCACCGAACGGTTTCCATTCCCATGGATCCCGTAGCGGGAGCTTAATCCGATCGTCCCGTTTTTAATAAGCACCCTGGTGGCAGGTATCACCTCACCTCCAAAATCGTGGGGGCCTTGCCCGGGAATATAGGGAATATTGGCCAACTCAACAACGGCAAAGAATCGTTGCAACAATGCATACTCTGCGCTTTGCTCAATTGTGTTTTGATTAAGATCAAGGGTGACATCCGGAGCTTTAATAACGATCGCTGCAAAAAATCCCAATCCAAACGCTTTGTCGTCATACTTTCCCCCATTCGACTTTAATTGATGGGGAGAGATGCGAACAGCATCATACGGCTTGCGGTCATGCGTGGGGTTGAACGCAACATTTTCAGCGAGAACATAAGTTCCCGGCTCATCAATAATGTACGTCCCTTCTTCAAAATCTTTTTGAAATAAATAAGTGGTTTTGGCTGAAGCTGTTGAAACAATCGTTAGCAAAAATATAAACGCATATTTTTTCATTTATCTTCTCCAGGGGAAAAAACCGATTGAGCCTAAAAAGTCTTATTTTGTCAAGTGAACGACTATACCGATTATCTGCTCTGAAAAAGGAAAAGGGCGTTTTTCTTCTCGAGATTTGGCAATGGGGACTTCTTCCAAACAGAGATCGGGAACGTAAGAACCCCCTGCTCCGGATTGGTCAGTTCCCAGGCAATACAGAGATTGGTCGTATCGGCCAATGACTCGATGAATGCTTCGAGCGTTGCTTGATTTTGATAAGGCCGCTCCATCACGATATGGGTACCTGGTTCTCTTTCCAGCTGTTGGATCTGTCTGCGCAGCTTGGTCGAGTCTTTGTCCAAATACCCGTGAAAAGAGAAATTTTGTCCAGACAGGCCCGATTGCATCAACGCCAATACTATTGAGGAGGGACCGACGAAAGCCTTTACTGGTATCCCAATCTGTTTTGCCCGCATGACCAAACGAGAGCCCGGGTCAGCAAGACAGGGAAGACCGCAGTCGGAGACAACTCCCCACCTCTCACCGTTTTTCATCGGCTCGAGCAAAAAATCGATCTCATCTTCACGTGTGTGCTTATTGCAGAGGGCAAGCGGGATTTCATGGGGCTTTTTATCAAGTTGAAATCTGCTGAGATAACGTCTACCTTCCTTCACGCTTTCCGCGATCAACCCATCGATGGTCCCGACCGCTTTATCAACGCTCGGAGGAAAGAAAAGCTCATGGTGTTTATGGTCTCCAAGTAAATTCGGAAGTAATAGCAATGCAGGTTTCATTGTACAGCCAGTTGTATTATCAGTTTTTCTAAAA
Source organism: uncultured bacterium (assembly GCA_964635295.1). GTDB lineage: Bacteria > Chlamydiota > Chlamydiia > Chlamydiales > Waddliaceae > Waddlia. The sequence continues at coordinate 4,022 of CAZWOB010000107.1, read as the reverse complement.
TTTTTTGTGAGGGCAGCCCGCTATTTTTAGCGAGAAGCTCCGCTTCATCGATCATCAATAAGCCTTGTCGACAGGAATTTTCACCGTATTGCCTCGCTTGTTGGATCTGCTTTTGCAGCATCTGGCCCCGTAAATAGGGGTATCGGCTCTGGACCTCTTCAGGCGGCGAAGTAGCGCCCAGCAACCGCGTTTGAAACTGCGAGCGCAACGCCCTTAGCAAACTCATGATTTGTTCTCCGTCATTGAGCAGCTGATTTGAAATTTCCAACGCCTCCCTACCTTTTCTCGAGAAGATCGCATCTCCCAACTGCCAGGCAGTATGAGCGGTCTGTCCGGATCCGATGACATTCAGATCCTCAAACGTGACTTCTTCTCGTTCACCGACAAAGCAGAGGATCTTCTCCATTTCCTGGAAGAGCATCGACTGGTCATTATTCACTGACTTCACTAAAGCTTGAGCAACGCCGGGAGTCGTCTTTTTCCCCTCATTTTTGAACCAGGTCGAAACGGACTCGGTAAGGGTGGCCTCCTTCTCCCAAGGTTTTTCAGCCTCGATATCAAGGATCACTCCCGTTTTTTCCGTTTGCTTATAGAAACGGGTCGCGCGGTTGACCCCCTTGGACAACAGGACTAGGAATACGGTGGGGTCGGGATGGGCATAGTAGGATTCAAGCGTTGACGCCTCTTCCTTTTTAAGTTCCTGCGCATTTTCAAACAGAACAACCCGTTTTTTAGCGAAGAAGTTGAATGATCCTAGCTCCTGCATTAACTCTTTAACAGAGTGGGAAGAACCGTCCAGCCGCTTCAGATGGTGTTCATCCAATGGGCAGCCTGAAAGCAGAGAGTTGCAAAGCTCTTTTGCTAACTTTTGACGTTCGTACTCATCCTCAGTGATCAGGAGATAAACGGATGCGAAATGATCTGGGGCCGCTTCTTTGAGATGCTTGACAAATGCTCGACTGTTTCCGAATTTCATGTTGTTCAGTATATCACGCTTACTTTAGCTTGAGAATATTTTTCTTTAAGAGTAAAACAATCAGTGGAAACGAAACTCCGAGGTACTTATGTCTGATTATCAACGTATTCTGTTGGCTGTCGATCTAAAAGAAGAAGACGACACCCCTGTCTCCGAAAAAGCGATGTCAATCGCAAAAAGCACTGGCGCTCAGGTCAGCGTTGTCCACGTCGTTGAACCCATTTACAATTACGGAATTCCTCCAGGAACAGAAAGCCGAATTAACGAATGGGAAAAGGAATTGGAAGAAACAGCAAAAGATAAATTGAAAAAGGTAGGTGAAAAGCTTTCCATCCCTGCCGATCGCCAATTTATTGGTGTTGGGCAGATCCGTCAGCAGATTTTACGCACCGCTGAAATGATCAACGCTGATATGATCGTCGTAGGGACACACTCCAGGCATGGATTAAGCAGGCTGATCATGGGAGACACTGCTGAAGATATGCTGCATTCGGCGAAATGCGATGTTTTGGCTATTCACATTCCGAAGTCTTAACAATTTTACGCAGCATGCCGCGAAAGATGAAATGATGAACGGGATAGAGCGCGTACCAATAGGCCCGGCCCAGCACCCCTTTCGGTCTGAATGTCGCCTCCTGGACAAGCTCATCCCCTTCAATTCTAAATTCAAGCCAGGCTTCTCCCGGAACATACATTTCCGCATACAGTAGAAGATGTCCATTTTCCTTATCCGCGAGAAGCACCCGCCAAAAATCGAGACTGTCTCCCGCATTCAATAGAGTGGGATCTCTTCGTCCTCTATCCAGCCCGACCCCGCCAAAAAGCTTATCGATAAACCCTCTCAATTTCCACGCCCAATCCATATAGTACCAGCCGTTCCGCCCTCCAATCGACCAGATTTTATTTATGACAGCTTCACGGTTCTCAATGGGCATCCGCAAGGTCTCTTTGACACAACCGTCTTTGGGGACTTCGATAAACTCCTTCAACGGGGTGTTGAGCACTCCGGAAACTAATGCATCTTTCCAACTTGAAATGATCGCATTTTGTTCAATGACATGAAAAGCTTTCTCAATAGCTTCTGAAAAATGAAGGCACTTTCTCGGTAGAATCTGTTGGATGCTGTTTTCTTTGCACACAGCTTCATTTTTCAAACTGTCTACAAGGGAACTGGCAAGCGCGAAATTCGTTGATGTGACAAAGTACAGCCAATACGAGGAGAGCCTCGGCGTTAAAACCGGAACAGTGAATATCCATCTCTTCAACCCCCTGGCCTCTGCAAATTGAATCAGCATCTCTTTATAGTTGATCTGATCAGGGCCTCCAATATCAAAAGTCTTACCCAGACAATCAGGGTGAGCCAGAACTCCAACAAGATAAAAGAGCACATCGCGCAATGCGATCGGCTGGCAGCGATTTTTCACCCATTTTGGCGCTACCATGACCGGCAGCTTTTCCACAAGGTCTCGGATAATTTCAAAAGATGCGCTTCCGGACCCAATGATAATACCTGCCCTTAGGACAGTCAAAGGAACTCTGCTTTGACGAAGCACCTTCTCCACTTCCAGCCGAGACTGAAAATGGGGGGAGAGATCCGCGTCATTGGACAGGCCTGAGAGAAAAATGATCTGTTTCGCTTTTGAACGACTGATCCAGTTTGAAAAATTCATTGCCGATCGCTTTTCCAGCGTCTGAAACCCTTTTGATGTCGCGCTCATGGAATGGACAAGATAATACGCAACGTCAATATCCTCAGGTAGACTGGACAATGAATCCTGATCCAGGAGGTCTCCTTCGACCACCTCGACCTTCTCTTTTAAATGATCAGGAACTTCGAGGCGTCGTTTTGAACGGACAAGCGCGACAACCTGGTGGCCTTGCTGTTCGACAAGTACATAGAGGAGCTGTTTACCAATGTAGCCGTTGGCTCCGGTCAGAAGGATTTTCACCCCTTCCCCTTTTCGTAGGAAATAATTTTAGGAATAGCCTTTTCAAGCGTTGTTGACGGTCTCCATTTTACTGCTTGCACGAAAGCCTCCATTGAGGCTTGGGAAGCTTCGAAAAGTTGATTTTCCTCGCTTTCGATCAATTCCATTTTAGGAAAGTGGGTTTTTAAAACATTGAGTACTTCGGCAACGCGGCGAGCTTTGCCCGTCCCAAGATTCACAGGCCCCTCGATCTCCGCGTCCGCCAACTTCAACAGCCCTTCTGCGACATCATCAGCATAGATATAATCGAAAACAGCCTCTTTTCCATAAACTGTAATCGGTTTTTCTTCTAACAACAAACGTATCCACCGTGAAATAATATCGTTCGACCCTTTCCCAAAAACCCTGAAGATACGCGCACTTACAGCACTGAACGGTTGATGGGCGCTCACGAAACTCAATTCGTTTTCATGGAGAAGCTTTGCGTTCCCGCATAAATTTCTGGGAGCTAGTGAGGAGGATTCCATCAAGTTGACCCGCCTTTTTGGGGGTTTCTTGAATAGATAGCTGTCAGGTTGATAGACAAGATAGCTGGATGCAAAAATAACCCTCTGCAAATTTTTACAATGGCGCAAATGATAGAGCAAAGCGTGGCTCAATAAGATGTTATTGTAAAAATTTGTCTGGAAAAATTTTTCAGACTCCTCGCTTCTTTCAAAACTCGCCGCTAAATGAAAACAATAGTCGGGGTTGATCTTAACGAGCTTGTCCTTTTCAAGATGGTTGATATCTTCCTGGATATAGTGAACGTCTTTTGGCCACTCCTTTGGACGATCGACAAGATCGATCACGGTCAACGAGGCGCCTGTCTGTAATAATTTTCCAACCAGCGGACGTCCAATGACTCCCGCGCCTCCAGTCACTAATATATTACCTTTCATCCGTTTTGCATCCATGGATTAATGAATCAACTAATCGTCCTTGAATTTCAACTGCTTCGGACAAACGTTTTTCTAAACGAAAGCCTCGCAATTCCAATTCTGAAATATGGTCAGGCCGAATATCATAGGTTTCAGTATACAATCGCTTCAACCCCAATTTATCAAAAGCGACTGTTT
>CAZWOB010000106.1:0-6526 GCA_964635295.1 uncultured bacterium | reverse complement strand
GCGATCCTGCTTATCCTGTTATTTTAGATCATTCACGATCAGGAATCCCTTGAAGGCTGGTTAATGTCCGTGGTGGACATCAATCGCATTGCAAGCGGTTGCAGCCTCTTTCTTTGGCGTTTTCATCAGCAGGCTGAGAAAACAGCCGATCGCGCTGATCGCCAAGAGCAGCCATAAACTGACATTGAATCCTTCCTTTAGAACCGCGTAACTGGAAAATGCTGTCACGATGATCGCAAGCCCGAACGTTCCTCCCAGTTCTTGAATCGTCACGAACGTACCGGAGGCAATCCCCGACTGATGGGAGGGAAAGCAGGAAACAGCCACCGTTGCCGTCGGTCCCCAGATCAAACTGTAGCCGACCCCGAAAACAAAACAGGAAACGGCAATTTTCCAAAGCGGTGTTGACGCGGAAAAATAGGTCTGGGAAAAAGCGAAAGAAGCGAGAAGCAAAAAGCCTGCGAGTGAAATCATCCATGTGTTCTTGTACTTTTCCAATTTTGAGATGATCGGAGAAAGGAGGGCGACCGGCAATGTGATCCAAAGCATCATAAAACCGCTGGACATGGGAGAAAGCCCCAGTTCGTTCTGAAGGAAAATAGGCAGAAGGAAAAAGATCGACCACACAAAGAATACGAGACAAAAACTTGCAAGGGAAGCGCTCAAAAAAACACGGTTACCCCATAATTGATCGCTGATAATCGGAGAAGGAAAAGTCTTTTCATGCTTAATCAGCCTGTAGATGCTGACGATTCCCAAGCCGATCAATCCCCCTAAAAACAGGTAGGAAAAATGGTGATGCTCCGTTGAAACTAAAACAAGGGAGACAACAGTGATGGCAAGATAGATCATCCCTTTGATATCCACCCTTGCCGGATCCGTTTCATTACGCGACTCTGTCGAATATCGGTAACAGAGATAGAAACTGAAAACGATCACAGGAACGTTAATTAAAAATACCCATCGCCAACCCAATAATTGGGTAATGACTCCGCCCAGGACAGGGCCTGCGGCCATCGCCGCGCCAATGCATCCTGCCCAAATACCGATTGCTGTCCCTCTTTTATTTTCAGGAAACTCCATCACAAGCATCGCCTGGGAAACCGGAAGCAGGATCGCATTGCCCAAACCGGCAAAAGACATGCTTAAAATCAGGCTAAAGGCTGTATTCGACAGTCCAGCCATGATGACGCCTGTCAAGGAGGCGGTCAACCCGAAAAGAAACACCCGTTTCCGACCAAAAATATCAGCGATCCGACCGCAAGTGACAAGACAGGCGCAATTGATCAGTCCAAATGCTGTCATCATCCACTGCAATGCACTCACTGGAACTCTCAAACTGCTTTGAATCGACGGAATCGCCGTGTTGACCATTGTAAAGACAAGGGCGATCACAACACAGCCAAAACAAATCCCTAAAACGGCAGACGAATTTCTACCCATTAAAACACCCTATTTTCCCTCTATACGACATATACATAACATGTCGTTTTTAACAAAAAACAATAATAATTCAGTGTTTAATTAACTGTAAATGTGAATGTTACAATTGAGAAACTAATATTTGAACAGGCTCTTTCCGTCTGACCGAAGTATCCGCCGCTTGAACAATTCTCTGACTATTGATGACTGAGCGCCAATGGTCTGTTAAATCCAGATCGTCTTGAATCGCCCGCAGCAAGAACTCCTGCTCCTTCAAACACAGTGCGTCATGGTCAGGTTCATCATCCAGGGAAATCCACTGATCGGGAAAACAAAACTCTCCCTGCTCATTTAAATCTGAACGGTGGATCACCATGCAGTTCGCTTTTGTATGCCCCTTAATTTCATCGGACTTGGCATTCGGATCAGGGACAATACTGACACTCCCTCCAGGCCCGATCACATCTTTGACAAAACGGGCGCTTTGACTCACCATGGGTCCCCATCCCGATTCATACCAGCCCACCGATCCATCTGAAAAGGTCACTTGAAGCTGTCCATAATTGTACATTTCTGGATCGATCTCATCAGAAAGCCGCGCTCCGATCGCATGCACGGAGACTGGCTCCCCATCTGTCATACGGCACATCATATCAACATAATGAACGCCGCAATCAACAATGGGAGAAAGGGAATTCATCAGGTTTTTGTGGATCTCCCATTGATGACCGGAACTTTGCTGGTTGAGGTTCATCCGCATCACAAGAGGGCCGCCGAGCTTTTGAGCTTCTTTCACAAAACGGTTCCATGAGGGATGATGTTGAAGGATATACCCGACAACGATCTTTCGATTCATTGTCTTGGCAAGGGCGATAATCTCTTCCGCCTGTTCGACAGTTTCCGCAAGCGGTTTTTCGATAAAGACATGCGCACCGCTCTTCAACGCCTTCTTGGCATAGGCGAAGTGCGAATCGGGATACGTATTGATCGAGACGACTTCAGGCCTAGTGCTCTCAATCGCTTCTTCAAATGATGAAAAACAAAGTCTCCCCCCTAATTCCTTTGAGAGTTTTTCGCGAGAATCGGGCTGTCGACTGACAAGGCCTGCAATTTCAAATGCGGGAAGCGATTCATAAGCTCTAGCATGCGATGCCCCCATCTGACCGCAACCGACAACGAGAACTTTCATTTTTATTCCTTAATGGGTATTGTTCCTTGTTATGAAAAATACTATCCCACTTTCCCACGATACACAAGGGCGGACTTTGGATGATCGTATCTCAGCCCTGAAAGAACGAAGCAGCAAGCGGGGCGACCTGCCGGAGATCACCGTTGCAACCCAACATGAATGGATCGACCAGCTGGCCACTTTCGAACTTGGACGCTTCCTGCTGACGCATCAAGGCCTCAATGGGTACTGGACGGACTACATCCTTCTCCACCCGGAAAACCCTAAGGAAAACCTCACCGACCTTGAAGATTTCATCCTCAATCGAAGTCCGGTTGTGGTAGCGACCCAGGAACGGTTCAAAATTTTCAAAAGGGAGACGCAATGCCGTCTTAAGAGCGGTATTCAACTAGCCTCGATCCCTTGCGGGTTAATGAGCGACCTTCTAACGCTCGATTATCGTGGAATTGAATCCTGTCGCCTGACAGGGATCGATATTGATCAAGAGAGTCTCGACATCGGCAAAAAACGCGCCCCGCATTGCGAGTGGATCATGGCAGATGCCTGGAATCTTCCCATGAAAGACTCTTATGATCTGATCACAAGCTACGGGCTCAATATCTACGAGCCTGACAACAGCCGAGTGGTTTCTCTCTATGAGAATTTTTATCGCGCACTAAAAAATGAGGGCGCGCTGATCACAAGTTATCTCGCTCCTCCTTCCGAATGGAACACTGAGAACATTGTGTTAAAAGATGCAGAAATGCAGAGACAGCTGTTCATTCACGTCCTGGAGCCTAAGTTTCAGATCTTCCGCACACAAAATGAGACCGAAGAGCAGCTGACAGAAGCAGGGTTCAATTCATTTCAATGGATTCCCGACTCGCAGGGAATTTTTCCAACCGTTATCGCAAAAAAATGAAAAAGCTGAGTTTTTGTCTTCTTCTATTTTTCTCTTCACTGAATGCGGGCCCCAAAATTTTATGCGTCGTCGCCCACCCAGATGATGAGACCATGTTCGCTGCGACTGTCTATTCCATTACCCATCATTTGAACGGCATTGTTGATGTCGTCATGATCACAAATGGCGAGGGGGGCTATAAATACTCGACCCTGGCAGAACCTTACTACAATCTGAAACTGACCAATGAGGAAGTGGGACGGGCAAACCTGCCGCGCATCCGAAAACAAGAAGCGCTAAACGGCGGCAAAATCATGGGTGTGAGGCACTATTATTTCTTCAATGAGAAAGACCATCGCTACACACAGGATGAAAATGAGGTCTTTCAAGGAGTTTGGGACATCCAGAGCATCGAACGCAAACTGGAAAACCTGTTGAAATGTCAACAGTATGACGCCGTCTTCACGATGCTTCCCACTCCGCAAACACATGGGCATCACAAAGCAGCGACGCTGATCGCTCTAAACGTTATCAACCAACTACCGCCGTCCGAACGCCCCGTTATCCTGGCGGCTTCTGTTTCTGATTCCGATAACCCGCCGCTGCAGTTCCTCGAATTGGAAGGACATCCGTTAACGAAAATGGTGCGACCAACCCCCATCGCGTCATTCGACAAGATGCAGTCATTCGGGTTTAAGGACAGACTAAATTATCAAATAATCGTGAACTGGGTCATTGCTGAGCATAAATCACAAGGGACAATGCAATTATTCATGAACAAAGGGGACAAAGAGAATTTCTATTTTTTTGCGATAAACAACACTGATCGTATAGAGTGGGTCGATAAAATATTCCAGCAACTTGCAAAGGATTATACCGATCATGTTTCAAAATTAGATTTTCAGGCGAGGAGGCGCCCAGAATTTCTATCAGACATGGTCGGCGCCGAAGCAGCTCAACTCGAATGAGTTGGGCGATGCAGGCGGGTAGAAATTCAGAGGCAAGCCGACGACGTATGAAACCTAATTTTGAAACATGATCGGTATATTATGAAAAAGTTTTTTACCCTGACATTGATCCTTCTCACCGTCTTCCTCTCAGCAAAGACTGTCAAAATTCTTGAAGTTCCTTCTGAAATCGGAGCAGGCACAAGAGGCGCCAGCTTAGCTTCTAGAGCAATTGAAATCGCTGCCATCAATGCCAACAGCAATTATTTTCAAATCCATCCTGTAGAAACAATCGAACCTGAAAATAACGCTCTCTATCTCAACCAAAAGACCCCGCACGCAAAAAATATTGAAGCTCTGTCCAATGTCATTGATCGAATGACAATTCCTGTTGCCCGAACGATGAAAGACAAAAAGTCGTTTTTGATCGTCATCGCCGGGGACCACAGTACAGCTGCTGGTACATTGGCTGGAATGAAAAAAGCGTATCTTAAACAAAGGATCGGGGTGATCTGGATTGACGCCCATGCAAATATTCATACTCCATACACTTCCCCTACCGGAAATCTTAATGGAATGCCGGTAGCCATTGCTCTTGGGGAGGACAACTATTTAAAAAAGAAGAACAAACCGGACGAACTGACAGTTTCTTTGTGGGATGGCGTCAAAGAGCTTGGCGGCCCCAATCGCAATATCCAACCCTCCGACATCATCTACATAGCTGTTAGAGACACACAGCCGGAAGAAGATTTTCTAATGCGCAAGTACAGCATCAAAAATTATCCAGTTGATGCGATCCGTCGAAGAGGTGTAGAAGAAGTGGTGACCGAAGCACTGCGAAGACTGCGACACTGCGATGTGATCTATCTATCCTTCGATGTGGACAGCATGGATTCCAGCATCTCGAGTGGTACAGGAGATCCTGCCGCCAATGGATTGACAAAAGAAGAAGCGGAGGGACTGTTGGTCGGACTATCAGCCTCCCCTAAAGTGCGATGTCTCGAAATTGCGGAGATCAATCCCCTTCTGGATGAAAATAATACAATGGCCGACATCGCTTTCCAATTGATCAATGCCGTCACCAAGGAGGTCGAAAAATGATGACACGTATTCTATTTCTATTACTTACTTTCGCACTGCCCCTCAGCGCACAGGAGGGACGGCTTAAGGACAAGGTCGCGATTGTGATCGGGGCGAGCAAGGGGATCGGAAAAGCGACAGCTGAAGTTTTTTCTGAAGAGGGCGCGCAAGTCATACTCGTTGCACGGTCTGAAGAAATACTAAAAGCGAACGTGGATCAAATGATACAGAATGGCTTTAGGGCCAGCTATGTTTGCGCTGATGTATCAAACGAAGAAGAAATGCATCTAATGGCAGCGGAGGTGGTCAAACGCTACGGACGCATTGATATTCTTTGCCAGAACGCTGGGATCTATCCAGAGTGCCGTTTGGAAGAGATGACCGCTGAGAAATGGGACCATGTGATCGGAACGAATCTAAGGGGAACATTTTTCGCTGTCAAAGCCTGCCTGGACACCATGAAGGCGCAGCACTATGGCAGAATTGTCCTTACCTCGTCGATTTCCGGGCCAACCGTTGGATTGCCCGGGCAGTCGCACTATTGCGCTTCGAAGGCTGGAATGAATGGATTTATGCGTACGGCCGCGATCGAGCTTGCGAAATACAACATTACGGTCAACGCGGTTGAACCAGGGAATGTCATGACGGAAGGGTACGCAGATTTAGGTGAGGAACAGGAGGCAGCGATGACCAAAGCGGTACCGCTTGGCAGGCTTGGAACGGGTCGCGACATCGCTTATGGGCTATTGTTTTTGGCGAGCGATGAAGCGGGGTATATCACGGGGCAGTCGTTGATCATTGACGGCGGACAAGTATTGCCTGAGTCACACTTTCTTGAGTATTGATGATTGATTTCCAACTACAGAGAGGAAGGAACTGAGATTATTTTACTGATACTTCTTAATTTCAGTTCCAACATCCATGGGTAACTTCAGTTAGTGTGTACAATCTTTGTGTCTTTGAGCCCATACTTTTACGCATAAGTTTTTTTGACAAAAATTAAAATAC
>CAZWOB010000105.1:2188-6588 GCA_964635295.1 uncultured bacterium | reverse complement strand
GCTGATGGGCTGCCGCAGACAGAACATGAGGTGTCCAGTTCGATCAGCCCTTCGTGCCTGAGCAGCTTCAGGTGAAAACAGGCGTCGAGGGCCGATGGGTTCGAATAAGCGGGGAGCGTATTTAGAAATGTTATCAATAAGAGGTACAGCTCCTTTGCAGGTTTGCCGGGGAGCTGGGACTGTTGGATAAGTTTTAACCATGAACAGGAGGTCTCTAACAGCTCGAGGGTTTTTCTCAAGTCGATTTGAACGTCGATGACAGAGATCTCGCTGAGCGGGACCAGGTCGGCTCCCCATTTTCGGCAAACAAATTCTGCCCGAGTCAAAGGTGAAGTTAACGCTCCTTTGCTTCGCTTTCGGCTTTGCCCGTTTTTATAATAGTATTTAACAACCCCGTTCTCTTTTGTGAACGCGGTGATCAGCAAGTCCCAGTCTTTAATTGGAAGAGTTTGAAGGATAATTCCTTCAGAATGTATATACCGATCGTGATTCAAAATTTGATTCCATGCTTCGTCAGCTTGCCGCTGAATTTAATCCCGCTTGCATCGTCCAACTCATTCGAGTTGAACTGCTTCAGCGTCGACTGCGTCTGGCTCAAATTCAGGTCGCTTCCTCTCCTGAAACTTAAATTTTGAATCACGGTCGGTATAGGCTCCATGAAAAGGGTTGCCTTTTTTTGCTTTTAGTTTATCTTGTATGCAGTTAGAATATCTACTTGAAAATGCACCGATAGCTCAATTGGATAGAGTACCCGGCTTCGAACCGGGTGGTTAGAGGTTCGAGTCCTCTTCGGTGCAGTTACTAATTGGCCTGAATTCAAAAGTTGGGAAGAGGTTGAAATCATGAAAGGGAATGCAAAAGCAAAAGAGTTTGTCGGCGAAGGCTATAAGATCCACGTAACCGGACGTGATGTCCTCGTCACTGACGCGATGAAAGACTATGCGATTGATAAGTTATCAAAGATTGAACGCTTTACTTCTCGCATCATTGATGTCCATGTCACGATGGACATCCAAAAACTGGAACACAGGGTCGACATCGTCATCAAAGTCGACCATGTCAAGATCAAGAGCCACGCTTCCAGTACAGATATGTACGCTTCTCTTGACCGTGCAGTCGAAAAACTGGAGCGCCAGCTGCGAAGGTATAAGACACGCATCCGCGAGCACACAGCGAAACCGATCAATATCGTCGACCTGAAAGTCAATGTCTTCAAAAAACCGGAAGATGAAGAGATTGAGGATATCAATATCGATATCGAAGATCAAAATCGTGAGGATCTTCTCGAAAGGTATCGGCCGCACGAAATTGTCAAACAGGAATCCGTTCCATTGAAGACGCTTACGTTTGACGAGGCTGTCATGAAAATGGAGCTTTCGCTTGATACGTTTTTGATTTTCCGACACGAGGAAGATCAAAAGTTAAAAGTGATCTATCGACGAAATGACGATAACTACGGCGTGATCGAAGTTGAGTCTTGAGTGCAAATACGCTCTATTGTCTAGTTAGAAAAACTTCAGTCATATCTACTCCAGAAGAGGTTGTCAGGCAATCTCTTCTGAATTATATGGTCAATAAACTGGGCTATCCCCTGGAAACTCTTTCGGTCGAAAAGGGGCTGGACCAGATGTTCCATCTCGACCAGCAAGCTTCCACAGTTCCAAACAGGCGGTCAGACATCATCTGCTTTGCCAAAGATATTCATCCGGACCACTCGTTGTATCCACTCCTTCTTATTGAATGTAAGTCGGTTAAACTGAATTCAAAAGCCAGAGGGCAAGTGATCGGATACAATCGGTTCGTCAGGGCCTACTATATCGCTCTTGCAAATGAAGATGGGGTTGAAACCGGATGGTTTGACCCCTCGTTAAATCGCTATCAATTTTGCAATGGGCTTCCGGAATACTCTCCTCTCCGAGAGAGTGTAAAGTTAAAAAGCTGATTCTTAGTATCCTGCATAATTTGCTAATTAAAGATAATGTGTTATAATTAAATTTGAATATGTAACCCATCGTTTATTGTGGAATCTGAACCATTCGATATTTTACTTGATCAAATTGCTGAGCTGCTTGAGGTCGCTGACGAAAATAAACGGGAAGCGATCAAAGGCAAGGTGAATGATGATTTGTTGAACCAGCTGGACTTTCTGGAAATGAAGGTGCAGTTTTTTCGCAACGTTACTGATCAAGCGCTCAAAATGAGCGGGATTACTGATGAAGAGCTGAATAAAAATATCGATGAATCAAAGGATAATCCCAATACCCAAAGTCAGAGGATGATCGCGCGGGCCAGTCAGTTGAAGGATAAGCTGGAGACGCTGGAAAAACAGTATGAGCTCAGGGCCCGCGTTGCAAAAATGCAAAAAAAACAATCAAATTCTTCCGGTAAAAAAAGGAAGAAAAAATTTAAAAGGCTCGGCGGCCAAGGGTGGCTGCCACTTTAAAGTCGACAAAACCGGAAGGTCCGCTTCCCGGTTTTGTCAATAGCCTAAGTGTTCTGTCCAGGATAGTGCCGTTATGAGATTTATTGTGGAGGTAGGAGATGAAAACCCATACTGAGAGACTCCTTAAAAATGTTAGTCGATGGGCGCCGGATTGTCCGAAGCAATCGACACTTCTCTTAGAGCTTGAGCCGGAAAGAATCGCGTTTTGTGAGACAGAAAAAGGGGAGCCGAATATTAAAGGAGTGTTCAACGGGACCGAGCAGGCCTTCCATTCCTCCTCGGGAGCGTTCAGGGAAGCGGAAGAGTGGTTCGGTTCGTTAAACTTGTATCAGTCGAAAGTCTTGTTTGTTTACGGGGTGGGGGCTGGCCACTATTTTTCCGCAGCCCGTCAATGGTTGGAAGAGGATAGGGAACGGAGGATGGTTTTTCTCGAAGACGACATCGAAGTGATCTATCATCTCTTCAATTCCGAAATTGGTAGGGACCTGCTCTCTCACCCACAATCATTTCTGTATTTTCTCGATAAGGACGAAAAGGGAAACCTCATGGAGTCCAGTTTCGAATCGATCCCAGCGATCCTGTTTTTGCATCAACCCGTCTTTTCATATCTGAAACTTTATGGTGAGAACAAGCATCAAGAGGTCGAGGACTGTCAACGACTAGTTGGATATTACAAGAATTTCAATACCTATCAATTATTGGAACAGCTTTCTTACGGCCGGCAGTTTTTTGCCAATTATTATCGAAACTTACTTGAGCTGCCCGAAGCGAAATTTGCCGACAGGATGTTTGAAAAATTTCGGGGTGTTCCCGCTATCGTCTGCGGTGCTGGTCCATCATTGGATAAGAACCGCGAACTTCTGGAAGCTCTGGGCGACAATGCATTGGTGATCGCTGGAGGGTCGGCGATGAATACCGTCAACGCCAAAGGGTGGCTGCCCCATTTTGGAATTGCCGTCGACCCGAATTTAAGCCAATACTCGCGCATGTTCATGAATCAGGGTTACGAAGTCCCGTATTTTTTCCGAAACCGTGTGTTCCCTGAAGCTTTGAGGCTTTTGCATGGCGAGCATCTCTATGTCAGCGGAAGCGGCGGGTACCAGATTGCAAAATGGTTTGAAGACCAGCTGGGGATCCAGGGAAAGAGTCTTGATGAAGGGACAAATGTTGTGAATTTCGGCATTGCCCTTGCGCATGCTCTTGGGTGCTCTCCAATTATCCTCGTAGGGGCAGATATGGCGTATACGGATGGGAAATCGTATGCCTCGGGCATTCTTCCCCATCCCATTCTTGACCTTGGTGAAAAGCCTAAGACCAGGAGTGTCAACGAACAGGTGATCGAAAAGGATGATATCAACGGCACCCCCGTCCAGACCCTATGGAAATGGATACAGGAGTCGGTTTGGATCTCTCAATTCTGCATTACGAAGCCCAACCTTAAAGTGATCAATGCGACAGAAGGGGGGATCGGGGCTGAAGCAGTGCCAAATATGACACTTGACGAGGTTAAAGAACAGTTTCTTAAAACCCCGGTAGACCTCGAAACGCTGATCCATGTGCGGGTGCAGGAAAGCGGGTTTAAAAGAGGTCTTGATGCTGATGCGATCTCAGATAAAATGAGGTTGCTGGTAGAAAGTTTAAAGAAGTGTAAAAAGTTTTGTAAAACCTTGATCGATGAATTTAAAAATGTTCATCAGCAGATTGAAAGTTCGACAGAAGACAACCCGAAACTCATTACCGATGCTGCGTTGGCAGCGTTAAAGGAGCTTAATCAGGAAGAGGCATTCAAGGCGATTTTATCCCGATTCAACGAATCGTTTCTTTCTTTCTACGGAAGAGACGATATGGAAGCCCTTTATCGGGAGCAGGATAAACGGATTGATCAAAAAGAGATCAGCTTGAGAAGGACGCAGTTAAACCTCAAGCGTTATCAGTTCCTCAAGGCTGTTTGCAAAGA
>CAZWOB010000105.1:0-2088 GCA_964635295.1 uncultured bacterium | reverse complement strand
TATCAATCGGGAAATCTGCATGGTCCATCAAGAGGCTACTTCTCAGATGGTCGTCTGGCCTGTCAGACATTTTATCTCAATGGGAACAAACATGGGAAATCGGTCTTTTACGATCGTTTTGGGTCATTGTACGCCATTAGAGGGCATAAAAATGGTCGGCGGGCAGGAAGGCAGGAAAGCTTCTATCCCAATGGCAGCCTGAAGTCCAGTTCCCATTATCTCGAGGGACAGCTTGATGGACTCTGTTGCCAGTATTTTCCAAGCCGTGTGTTGAAGAGAAAGATGAATTACATCAGAGGAAAGAGGCACGGGAAGGAAATTATCTGGAACCTGGGCGGGATCAAGGAGATCGAGATCAACTACATCGAGGACAAGCCTGTGGGATTTTCCCGTTCCTGGCACTTGAACGGCCAGCTGGCTAGAGAGATCTTTTATGATGAGAATGGAAAAGTGATCTACGTGCATGGGTGGACTTCTGACGGGGTTGAACTTCCTGCCGAGCTGCTTTTGAGAGAGGATTACTTTGAAAAAGTGTCGAAGCAGGCGGGCAAACTTGCAGGGTCGATCGAGGAGATCATCGGCCATGTGAATCATATCGTCCCTGAGCTGAACCGCTCTGAAGGATTGGAAGACGCCGGAGAATTCGCTTCAGAAGTGAAGGAACTTGCTTCGGAGATGGATCATTTGCGGGAAGTGTACCAGCAAATCGAGTCGTTCAAGGAAGAAACGACAGAAGGGGCCAAGGAGGCACTCTGGAAAACGCCTGAGACGCAAAAAATCCTTGGAAACCAGCTCGATCAAATCGCTGAGCAGATGTCTGAGGATATTCAATCCATTGAACAAACACTGCAGTTAATGGACCAGCTGCTTAAACATCCTAAAGATCAAAGCGGCAGTCCGGATTCATCAGATTAACATGACACAATATTATCCACAGTGCCTTGAACTATTTGAAAAGCAGTGGCCGGAACACGTCTCTTTTATCGATGACGCAACTATCCAAAAAATAGACGATACCCAAGATCTAGTTGAAGCCGAGAAGCGGTTTGAAGAGCTGGAATTGAAAAGCGGGTTGAAAACCATTTTTCAGTACGGGCTAGGAGCTGGGTTTGACTTTATAGTTTTTAAGCCGTGGCTAGAGAAGGATCCGGAACGGCTGTTGATCATTTTGGAAGATGATTTCAGTTCGATCAAGGCATTTTTTGGAACTGAGACAGCTCTTCATATGCTTTCCCATCCGCAATGTCTGTTAGTTCCCATCGAGACCGATCTGGGCAAAAAAAGCGTGAGCTTTCCCACGGGGTTCGAAATGCTCCTTCATATAGGGATTCGAGAGACCTATCTGATCCTATGTTCGCAGATTTATGAGGAGCAAAGGTCGGATTATTGTAAGTTCTTGAAACAAAGCATTCATGTCAGAATACAGGACTTTATATGGTTGTTTGCTTTCAGCAACAGCGAACGAATTAAAGAAGTTGTTGAAAACCTCACAGCCAATCTACCTTCATTGCCCTCAATGCTCCGAGGGAGAGATCTGTTTAAAAAGTTTGTTGGTGTTCCCTCGTTGATCTGTGCCGCAGGGCCTTCGATCAAAAGTCAGCTTCCGAAAATCAAGCAATTACAAAACCGCGCGCTTCTGTTCGGAGCGGGGACAGGGATGAATGTCTTGAATGGCGATGGGATTATTCCTCATTTTGGCTGCGGGATCGACCCGAACAAAACCTCTGAAAGCCGCATGCTGACAAATACCGCTTTCACCGTGCCCTATTTTCAGACCATGCAGTTCAACGCATCCGCAGCTCGATTACTGCATAGCGAGCGGCTGTTTTTCAGAGGTCCTGAATCTTATGGCGCCATCAATTGGATATTGACCAAGTTGGGGATAGAGGAGAAGAAAGTTCACTTTAATATCAGTACAACGTGCGCCTGCTTGTCTCTGGCAGACCATCTCAAGAGCTCGCCAATCGTGTTTCTTGGGTTGGATCTTTCCTATACAGAAAGCAAGAGATATCCTGAGGGAATTGTCGCACATCCTACGGATAAAAAATTAGAAACCGAGTTTATTGAACAACTTCCCAAAGACAGGGT
>CAZWOB010000104.1:0-6679 GCA_964635295.1 uncultured bacterium | reverse complement strand
GCGGCATTTTGTGACATTGCATGTGCTTCTGCGATACGGCTATCATCTTTGCTCTCTTCAGCTTCATGAATAAGAGAGCTACCAGTAGCCCAAAACGCATGAGAGGGATATTTTGGCCCATAGCCTTGAGATGAGACGGTTTGGCCATACCCATGAAACTCATCTCTTAATTGCTCAACCCTTTCTCCGCTGCTACCCTCTAGAAATTCCATTAAGTCCTTCGCGAGTGCCGTTATCTTATCCCTCTGTAGGTCACCATTTAACCGCATTTCCTTTGCACAAACGTCAATCTGCTGCTTGACATCCTCAGATAACTGATCAAGACTTTCAGAGAGAGGGAGACCATAGGAATTCTGCTCCCATTCATATTTCAAATCAGATAAAGTAAGGTGTATCCCATATAATTGATCCAAAGCTTCTGGTTCATTTGCATGTTTGATCTTATTAAATTGAGATTGCAATCTACTTATCGTATCTGCCCTTTCAGACAATACCTCTCTTTGACGTTCGGTTAGCTCTGAATCAACTATTACTTTTCTGGAAGATATATCCGGAGATGGCGGATAACCTAGATCCTGTTCAAATTGTAGATCCTCTTTAACTTGTTTTGAAGCCCTCTCTATAGAAGTAGACTCATCTGTCAATTGTATTCCGAGTTCTTGAAAAAGTGAAATTGCCATTTTTTTTTGTTGCTCAGGTTTAGCGCTGTTCCACATCCTCTGTAGAGCAGATATTGCTTTACTTGCCCCCCTGCATCGACCAATAGCCTCTTCCAATCTTGCCTCTTTATCGTGGGCTATAAATAATTGTACCTGGTGTACAAATGCCCCCTTCAACTCATTCCACTCTGAGGGAAATTGACTATCGACGGAAAGACTATGCAACCCCTCCAAATGGAGAGCACGCGCAAGAATTTCAGCTCCCTTGACTTTATTCTCATTTGCTAAGATTAACTGCCTGGCCACCTCAATCCGGGCCCCTGGATCAAGCCCAACAAAATCTGACTTTAAACGATCGGTTTCTTTAAGAAATTTCTCGTCTATTTCAGGGTTAGAAGATGTTTGTTTTGGTGCAAACCTCCGAAAAAGCTTAGAAACAAAACCATCTGAATCAAACTTCGCTTCTGCAACTTTCGCATTTTCAGTTTGCAGCTGCGTATATAATTGTCCAATCAACGATGAACTATCTCGCAATGGATCAGCCATAATTCCTCCCCCTTAGAGGGTGTCTACAAAGTAAATCAAGCTCAGCTTGCAACATCTTTTTCCCTGGTAGAATCACTTTCAGACTCACCAACTGATACCAGTTTACCTCGTCTTCCAAGCGACCCTCCCAGAGAAAAATTTGTCACAATCTAAACTTTATTTACTTTGTAGACACCCCCTTAAACTTATTATAAATGATTTTAAAAAAAAACACACTTTTTCCAAGTATAAAATTTACAACTTTATTTTTAACAAATCTTAATAAAATTAGTTTATAACTATCATTTGAATATCAATAAATAGGATTGAAAATGGTTGTATATAGGCACCCTTCAGGATTTTTCTCTGAATCGCGCTGTACGATTGAAAAGTGGCATAGTCAGACAATTGATCCTTCAAAAGATATCAACCCCCATACAGGAAAAAAGGGTATCAGAACCTACAATTTGCTTACTGCGCTATTTTTAAGTCTTTTTTCCGTCAAAATTCAAGTCGTTCAGGCTGGAAATGGAAAAAGATTCTATCTCAACCGCAAAAGCTACGCCAAATGGAAACAATTGCATGGCTTGATTCCCTCAAAGTCCAGAGCTCATAAGGCTGCAAAAAAAACCGAAAATGCCAGAAGAAAAGCGATCAAACCAAGGGCAGGAATCATTGAACAGAAGGAACTGATCTCTCAAATCAGAAAAGTCTGTGGAAAAGAGATTTCGGATGCCTGGGCTGGCCTTCTTTCTCAGATCCCTTCAAGAAAAATTGGAAAGATAGAAAGAAAAGAAAACGGCAATATCACCGTCGCGTTCCAGTCTCCTGCTACTCTCTGGCTGGACTCTCGCAATGGCAATGGAGAGTCTGATCCCCCGGGTGGAACAGTTATCCTATTAGGCCACAACAAAAACTCTAAAATGGAATTTGCGTTTGACGGCAGCCATCGAACAATGAAAATCAACTCAGGAGTTGATTTCTGGTGCGACACACCTCTTGGAGTGCGCAAAGTAGATGTGATGTCCATTCAACCGGCGGGAGCGAACCGTATTCACTTGCTCGCCGGCGTAAACTTGTCATTTCTTGGTTTAAAAACAAGAGTCAAAAAATTCAAGGCCGACCGTATGGTGATCGTATGGAGTCAAGCGACCTACCTCAATAGCACCACCAATTACAAAAACTATCTCAAGCATAAAGCAGATTTAGCTTAAAAGCTCTGTCAATTGCTTGCCGAGACCAAGCGCCTGCTCAAGTTTTTTCGGGTCTTTCAACTGCCCGTCCTCATTGAACGCTTCATGTGCATTAGAGACCGTCACCTGATCCGGTAGAACAAGCACTCCTATATTTCCCAGGATAGCCCTTAGATGGACAAGGCCGCGTAAACCACCCAACCCGCCAGGAGAAGCGCTCATAATCGCAGCAGCCTTGCCTTTAAATGCGACAACGTTCGGCTCCCCTTTCTCAGGCCGGGAAACCCAGTCAATCATGTTTTTGAAGGTGCCGGAAATACTGCTGTTATACTCAGGTGAAGAGATCAGGAATCCGTCGTGCTCGATAAAAAGCTTTTTCAGTTCTTGTGCTTTCTCAGGGATCCCCTCTTCCGCTTCCAGATCTCCATCGTAAAGGGGAAGACGATAATCAGCTAAATCGATGATTGTCACCTCCGCACCTGCTTTTCTAGCACCTGCAGCAGCGATCTTGATGAGCTTCTTATTGAAAGAGCCCTTTCTCAAGCTCCCTGCAATAGCGATTAATTTTGGATGCTCGCTCATTATAATCCTATCGGGAAGTAACCGCGGATCTCATCCGGCTTCATATTCGTGATATCCTTATCCACCGACTTTTCAACGATCGATTCGCACGGATGTGTCAAAGCCCCTCTGATCAATCCCAAAAATCCTGGATTGGCTGCAATGAAAAGCCTCTCAATCTCTCCACTGGCACGCGCGTGGTCCAGGTGGTCGGCGACTTTTTTCGCAAAAGCTTCCACTTCCGCCTCTTTTAAAGTATGGGACTTGTTCATTGGATAGCGTCCGGAGCCGTCAAATGCCGCACCCGGCTTGTCCGAGGTCAAGTCCTTGTTGTGCATCCGCCCCTCTGGATTCACAAATGTGTCCATTTCAATAAGTTGTAATTTATCTAATCTAAAAATACGTGCGATTGCGCTGTTTGCGACCAGTATCCAAGTTTTTTTATTCATGAAATGCACTCCTGTTTGAAATCAAGATAACCTGTGCAAAAAATAATGTAAATAATGATATACAAGGAAAAAAAACGACGACGATGGACTGAATGATCAAACGAGACCGTTGGCCTTCCAAAACACTCTTTATCTTTGCCGCTGTCGGGTCTGCTGTCGGTCTGGGCAATGTTTGGAGGTTTCCTTACCTTGTCGGAAAATATGGCGGAGGCGCATTTCTTTTCCCTTATCTCATCGCGCTGTTCTTCGTTGGGTTTCCTTTACTTATCCTGGAATTCTCCCTGGGCCAAAAGATGCAGAAAGGCGCTGTCGGCTCTATGCGCAAGATCGATCGCCGCCTGAGCGGCATCGGACTTGGATCCGTGCTAAGCTCATTCGGAGTTGCCGCCTATTATGCAGTCATCATGGCATGGTGCCTCCTCTACATTTTTTATTCCCTCGACCTCCAGTGGGGATCGGATACTAAAGACTTTTTTTTCAATCACGTACTCAATGTCAGTGAATCTGCCAGCACGATCGAAGGGTTCTCGACACCAGTTGTCTTCATGCTGCTTATCTCCTGGATTATGGTGTACTTTTGCATCTGGAAAGGAGTCAACAGCGTCAGCAGCGTGATCCAGGTCACGATGCCGCTCCCCATCATCTTATTGTCTATCCTGCTTGTACGCACGCTGTTCCTTCCCGGAGCTGCCGATGGCATCGCCTTTTTTCTAACGCCGGATTTTCAAGCTCTTCTGGATGTTGAAGTCTGGATGGCCGCTGTCACACAGATTTTCTTCACCCTTTCCCTCGGCTTTGGCGTCATGATCACTTACGCGAGCTACCAGGAAAAAGACAACGACATCGTTTTAAGCGCACTGATTACGAGTCTTGCTGATATCGGAATTGCATTGATGGCAGGCTTTGTTGTCTTTACTACCCTTGGATATATGTCACAAGAAAGCGGCGTTTCCATTAAGGAGCTTGCAGCTTCCGGGCCTGCCCTTGCCTTTGTCGTTTTCCCCAAAGCTCTTTCCCTGATCCCTGGCGCAGTTTTGCTTTCGATCATTTTCTTTATCACTCTGGTCACGCTCGCAATCGACAGCCTCTTTTCTCTCACAGAAGCTGTCGCCGCTCTTTTCGAAGATCATTTCCCAAGAGCCAGCAAAAAAATGATCGTGTTCTTTATCTGCCTGGCAGGATTTCTTAGCAGCCTCGTGTTCACGTCAACTGCAGGAATCTACTACCTTGACATCGCCGATCACTTTATCACCCACTATGGACTTGTTTTAATGGGCCTTCTGCAAGCGATCTGCGTCGGCTGGGTATATGGTGCGGAAAACATGCGAAGCTACATCAATCGAGTTTCCCATTTTAGAATTGGGCGCAATTGGAACTTACTGATCAAATACGTCATTCCACTATGCCTGATCACATTTCTCGGTCAAACATTTGTCAAAAACATCTCAGAGACCTATGGCGGGTACCCCTCCTGGAGCGTCATGGCTTTTGGATGGGGGCTTGTTGCGCTGTTTCTTGTCATCTGTGTCAGTTACTCCTATTTCCAATCACGTTCAAAACCAAATGAGCAGGTGTAATGGACCGTTTTATTAAGGAACTCATGGTGGGGGATGTCCATCTAAGGGATAAATGGCAGATAGAGCTGAAATCTGAGTTCATCCCCAATCCAAAGCTAAACAAGAATGTGTTTACGCAGGAGTTTTTCTTTTTTATTCCCAATTCATTGCAGATCAATGAGGACACTTATCCGAGGGAACAATTTTACCGCGACCGTACGAATTTCCTTCGATATAAAACCCCTGAATTTACCCTTTCCGAACTTAATGATCTCAAAAACCAGCAATCCCCCCTCTCTGTTCTCAACGTGTTAATTGGCAGGTATGAGTGCGAAGAAGCCTATCTGGAAGCGGAAGATGAGTTGAAGCTGTTTGGGAATATCGTGCGCAGCTCGATTAGAGAAAGAGTAAAGGAACTGGTCGAGCAAGTGCGCTCAAACTCCCCTCTGGACCACAAAACCTCCAAATTATGCCAGGAAATTGAGCTACTTCGGGAAACATTTTTTAAATTGAAAAATAAATATAAGAAAAAATGGAAAAATGAGCGGCTGGTCAGCTATTTCCTATATGCTGATGAATTCTTCAGCACAACGGTCAATTACTATCTCACTGGACTTTTGTCCGAAATCAGGGACAGGATTCCTGATGTCCCATTGAGGATCACAGAGCCCATTTGCCAACTTCTGGAAAAAGAAAGGCAATACCGAAAGGATGTGCTGAAAGAACCGTCCATCACCGATGAAGACAGCGAGAGCAACGAATATATCCTTTACCGAAGCAGTCTGCTCAACAAGTTCATTCTGGACGCCCTCTTGCTCAATACGAGCAGCCATACTGTAAAAAAGCGCTTTGGCCACTTGATCGGAAGCATTTCCGCAGGTGTCGCCATGCTGTTTTTTTTCGTCTTGTTCGTTTTCCAGGGGCAGGTGTTGATCATCAACTCCCTCCCTTTTATCCTTTTGACGGTCTTCTTATATATTCTTAAGGACAGGATCAAAGAATCATTCAGACAGAGCACATTTAAACGATTGAGCCGTTGGTTTTACAACTACAGCACTATCATCGTCTCTCCTGATAAAACCAAAAATTTAGGCAAACTTAATGAAACGGTTTACTTTGCCGAAGAAGAAAACCTGCCTGAAGAGATCAGCAAGATAAGAAACCTGGAGTTCCACAATGTGCTGGAAACGATCAAGCGCCCGGAAAAGGTGATCTATTACAAGAAGGTCCTGACCCTTTATAACAACAAGGATCATGATCATGCCCGAAGGCATGCGCTGAACCTCATTTTTCGCTACAACATCAATCGCTTTCTGAACAAGGCAGACAACCCCACTCATGACTATCTCAAGGTAGATCCTGTATCGTTCAAGTTTATCCGCGCGACATTGCCGAAAGTCTATCACGTCAATGTCATCATCCGAAATACCTTTCTGGACAAAGACCAGAACAATACGGTTGAACTAAAGAAATTCCGCTTGATCATCGACAAGAACGGAATCAAGCGGATCGAACATCCCAAGAAGTACAAACAGAAAGAATTTCAAGATCCCAACGTTTCTGAAGATTAGGATTTCAGTATTTTCAGGGTTTAACTTCTGCGTCCCTGCGTTTTGCTTTTGACTGAATAATCCACATCTGTTGGTAACTTGACTAAGTGTATAATCTTTGTGTCTTCGTTGCCATACTTTTACGCATAAGTTTTTTTGACAAAAATTAAAATACTGTATCCTACC
>CAZWOB010000103.1:0-6970 GCA_964635295.1 uncultured bacterium | reverse complement strand
ACCTGAAAAAAAATGGACTCAAATCTAAGTAAAACTTTTTTATTCGGATAGGTTCATCTGCGTCTCATAGATTAGGATTCCTGTAGTTCGAAAAATTATCAGAATAAAAACAAACCTATTAATTTAATTAAAAATATGTTTTAATGTATATAGGATAGGTTATGTTATTATGCCAGAAAATATAAGTTCTGATTTTTCTGTTTCCGGGACACAGTATTCTGATTTCCTTGGAAAGGAAAAGAAAACAACTTCCAAATCTGAAGAGGAAATCGATGCAGTTGGTAAGGAAAATCTAAATCCCAACGCGCAGGGAACCTCCAAGTCTACTCCTGTAAAAGGGCTTGGGAGTTCACAGATCCCCAATGTTCGAAAGGGCTTGGCTGAGGTGGCCGAACATGGAGTTGCGTCAGTAAAATCTCAAGTCTCCAAGAAGGAAGGAACTACTTTTACTCAAGGCGGCCAGTCTTCCTCCTCAACTGCCATGCCAACAAAGGAACAGATGAAAACAGCTGTGTACCGCCCGTTTTTTCCCGGTGCCGAAGTGCAGGACAATGAAGAGGTGCTTTTGAACGATATTGAAGCTCACTCAATAACGCGTGAAATGGGTACGGGAACGGCAAATACAACTGGAATGTATCGGACGACCATCGATGGAAAAGAATATTTTGTTAAAAGAGTCCCTTTGCAAGTCGCGCAATCAGCGGCAGTTGTTGACGATGTGGCAAAACGCCTTGGACTTGAAGCTTTCATGCTTCCGACGACCTTTATTGAAAATCCTGGCGATTCTAAAACAGCATTTCTTCTAACTCCTATGCTTGAAGAAGTCAACGACGTGGAATCTGAAACACTAAAGAGCGTATTGGGTGATAAGACTGAGGACTTTCTGATGAGAATGGCTGTTTTTGACCATATCATTGGAAATACAGATCGATCAAATATGAAACAGCTTATGGAAAGCGGAGGGAGGATATACCTTGCGGACAACGATAATTCTCTAGAGACTTCAAGTCTTGATTTTGAGACCCGAACAGGTGGGCATATTATAGAAATCTATGCCGAGGACCTCGAGTGTGATTACAAAAGTCTGGAAATTCCCGCAGATCTGATTGCAGCAGCAGAGGATTTAGAAAAGGATATAGAAACAATCACAAGCAGTATCGCAGACGATTCGGCGAGAGCAGATGCTCAAAAATCGATACAGAGTGGATTGAAGGGTATGCTTGCGCTCAAAAATCTGGATAGAGAACCGCGCTTAGCTGACTTGCGCGAAGGTTCTGAAATGATGGACCATCTCCTTTACGGAGAGTTTTAAAGCTCTTTTTCGTACTGTGCGAGCTGATCGCGAAACCCCTCATTCGGATCCACGATTGGCCGCTTTTCTTGCATTTCCTCAAGAGCTCTTTCAAATGTCATTCCGTGTCTTTTCATTAACCAGGCTCCAACCAACGAAGCTGAACGGGACATCCCTGACATGCAATGAACAAGGATTTTTCCATTTTTTAGCGCTTCATCGATGAAGGCGATTGCTTTTTCGAAATGGGGGGAAAGATCCTCTTCATCACTGTCAATGAGTGAAATTTTCAAATACTTGAATTTATCTTCATGTCGGTTTTCTGCTTGCTTCGCAGTATTTAGAATATGAGTAACTCCCAGAGCGGATAAATGCACGTCATTATATGCATTTTCAGCACTTCCCAGGTACAAACCGGGCACGATTTCATCAGGAGCGATTTCATATTCACCTAAAGTTGATGCTCTGATAGAAAGTGTTTGGCCAGTTGTTATACTCATATAATGCTACCTTTTATTATGACTTGTTTAAAAGATTATAATTAAAATCTTGTTAAAAGTCAACTTTTATTTTTATTTAGGCAGTTTTTTACAACCTGCCCGTCTCCTCTAAAAATTGTCTTTCGATCTGTGCGATCTCATCTGTCGGGATCAAAGATTTAGGATCATCCAATTTCAATGCAGCCTTTGCGCGGTCAATTAATGCGTCGGCGTCTGCTTGACTCGACCCGCGCGCTTCCACTTTATGCCCAGCCGAAACGGCAATGTTGGACAGCGCGATCTGCCTGCTCACCAAATTAGCCGCTCTCATGATGTGAGGAATCGATTGATGGTAGGTTTTCCAGACCTCTTCAAAGGAGAGGTCTTTTTGATTTGAAAATACCGATAACGCTTGTTCTTTAATCCTTTGCACTTCTGATCTCAAGGAGGAGAGTGTCTCCTCTTCAAAATGCTCGGCACGGCGATTAAATTCCGTTGCATAAAATTCGACCTCTTTAGGTCCTAATATGCCTAGTGCCATTTTTGTAAGTGTTTCCAAATGGCTGGTCAACTTTTGCTGTCGATCGGGGTGGGCTTCCTCAAATGCGCGTTGAGGGTTGTCACCCATGAGAATTTTTGCGGCATTGGCCTGAACATCAATGGATGTATTAAATTCTCCAGCAGTTGCCTGCATTTGTCTCAAGCTGTTAAAAAGGGATATTGCGTTGTGGGATGATGCTGCCATCACTCACCTCCTAAAGTTAATCGATCCCTATTAATAGTCGTGTATCAGGACAATTTCAACTTGTTTCTTCCGTAATTCCCTTAAAACCTGTCCAAGTTTGTTTACTTCAATATCGCAAGCAAGGTACGCGTGATCGGGATCCGCAGGAGCGGGAGTGGTGTACAAGAGGATGCAGCCTTCAGGAAGATCGATCGTTTTCTCCGATGGGACGAAAAGATCGATCTGAATGTTGGACTGTCCGGCGATCTCAGAAAACTCAGCGCCGGCATCGGCGAGACTGATAAGAATCTCCTTAAAGGGGAGATAGCGGGGTATTTCCAAGTGATAGAGATTTTCAGAGGGGAATTTTCCCATGACTTTTACTCGCGGATCAAGCGATTCCTCATCAGGCATCCGAGCAAGAAGCTGGATGGTTGAAGCCTCTTTGAACTCTTCACTGCCGTATAGCCAGGAAAAGGGTAAAGAGACCAGTCCTTTAAGGGAATATTCCGCAGTCATCATCACTCCGATAAACAGGTTCATCATCGTGTATTCAGACGAAGCGACCTCCCAAAACGAATAATCGCGCCTAGCAGCTGTCCAGCTTTTTGCAAAGACGCCCCAAAAATTTGCAAGCTCGGAGAAGTAGGGGAAGTCGTAGAAGGGGGTATGTTCAATAAATTCGCCATACGACTGGGAAACGCGCACGTTCTGCCATTCCGGAGCTGTCAAGTAGGTCTGGAGCCCAGGTCTGAAATAGTCAGGAGATTTTCGAACAGTGTCTGTGAACTCCGATACTTCACTTGGCTCTTTTGTAAATTTGATCAAAGAGTTAAGCGTTGGGTCCCCATTCCTGATCAATGGAGGATGGCCGCTTCGCTTGAAACCCTCCTTTTCCAATAGGTTGGTCCAGTACGTAAGAGATTGGAAGTTCCTGTATTCAGCGGCCTCATCTTCCGGAGATACTCCTGTGCCCGCGTTGAAAATCGTATGGACAACGCTGACCATATCTTTCATTTCTTCGCTGTAGGCGTCGTGGTCCATTAAAATAAATGTTCCCCCGGGACGCAAAACCCGTTTGATCGATCTGATAAACGGTTCCAATTTTTCTACCGGTATGTGATGAAGACCGATGTAACAGGAGACAAGGTCGACGCTACCAGATGGAATATCCCCTGTACGGATCGGATCATAGTCGTTGAGCGAGACAAATTTATCATAGGGTCGCGGGTATCCAGACTGGAGATAATCTGATAGCGATTCAGCATCATTGACGACATAAACAGGCCCCTCTAGGTTGATCTTCTCTTTCAACGGACGAACAAGCCTGCCTGGATATCCGATCTCCACATATCCTGAGACCTTCTCATTTTTCATGAGCGTTTCGACTTGCGACGATAGATCTTCTTTGAGCGCTTTCAAGGAGCGGAAAGTCATCAGGATCTGTTGGACTGTTCCCGGAGATGCTTTGTCGATATCGGCATGCAGACGATGATAGATGTCTTCATCGCTCAAAGTGATGTCAGACAATATTTCATCGATCAATCGGAAAAATTGCTGTTCGTCCAACTGCATGAAAACGATATTTAAGAATTGGGAGATTTGAGTGCGCCCATCCTCACGCGAAAACACTTCGCGGATAATGTCGGTTTTTCTCATAGGTGATTGGGCTTCGGAGAAATACTCCTCGTAAAAGCCGCTGGCGATCAGCTGCTCGGGGTCGTACTGCTCTTTTTTTCTCAGGACCGTTTCCCATTCCGGATAACTTTTTCTGAACTGCTCCCGTGAAGCAAAGTGATGATAGGGGAGATAGTATGTCCCTTCATGTGCGTTCAAATAATCAGTGACCTGTCTAACCCAGCGGCGGGTCTGTTCAATGTTCTCAGGCAGCATCGATTGGTTGAAAAAGAGGACAACAGCGAACATCTCGCCATCTTTCGCGTAGGAAAGTGTCGATGAATTATTTTTGACATATCGGACTGAAGCGTTATAGACCGGAACGCGGTTGTTTTTTAAGACGTTTCCGATAAATTCTAAAAAATTCTCCAGTTGCTCCCCTTTGACAAAGTACTCCTGAAGCCATTCCACATCTCGTCTGGAGTTGTTGAAAATAAGATTGATCGGCGGCCGCATCGCTTCGTTGCGGGTCGTCTCGAAACTTTTCAAAGCCTCGCTCTTTTCGATCTCCCAAGCGGTCTGGTGCGTACCCCTCAGTCTTCTCAAAAGCTGGATTTTGATCCTTTCCTTTCTATCCCCTTTCAGGTGCTCCTCCTCCAGATCGGAGACAACGCCTTCAGGCCCCATGGCAGCATAGTTGGCAGCGATCCCTGTGCGGAAGTAGCTGTCCGGCTCAAGGGAAAGGCGGTAGTAATGCAGGGCCATGTCCTCGTCATTCTGAATGCGATCTCTAAAGTAATTCAAATAGTGATCGGGAGCGACTTCTTCGCCGAAATAGTGGAGTTTCTGATTGGGGGCCAAGCGGATGTCGGCTTCGACGATCGCTCCAAATCCTCCCAGTCCGCCAATGGCCAGATGGAAGAGTTCGTCTCCATAGTTGACGCGGACGATCTCTCCGTCAGGTCGAACAAGGAGGATCGATTCAACCGTTTCGCTGAGAGCGCCGCTTTGGTGGTCCCAACCGTGACAGTTGATGGCCAAAGAACCGCCGATGCTGAAGATATTGGAGGCTTGCATCACATGGACTGCCAGTTTATGTTTGTTCGCTTCTCGTTGGACATCATTCCATGTCGCGCCGGCCCCGACACGAGCCTTCGTTCCTTTGATCTCAACTGAATTCATGCGGGAAAAATTGATCAGGATGCTTCTGTCGGATGCTGGTAGAGCCTGCTTCCCCTGACTCATCAAAGCTCCCGCAAACGTCACTTGTCGTCCAGATTCTTTTGCTTTAAGCATGATCTCTTTGACCTCTTCAGGGGTTTCCGGAAAGAGCTCAAGAGCATACGAGGAGTACAGCTTGCCGTAGGGGACAATTTCAAAGGGAGTTTTCCTTTTCGAAACAAAGTGGTGGGTGACAAGGTCCGGATAGATCATGCCGGCCGGTGAAAAAAGGAGGCCGATCGCCGCGCTTTTTGCTTTTTCAAAACTTCTTTCAGAATTGGGGATGCCCAATATTCCCTTTCCGGTATTGTAAACGCAATCTCCGGCAGCAAATAATGGATAGACATAAACGCTGAGGGACCGGGTGAGAAAAAAGGTTGCCGGTTTCCGTACGCTGTATTTTTCCCCTCTATATAATAAATCATCGACAAGATTCGCTATCGGGCTCGAGATAAACCAATTGTCCTCGAGCTCTCCGTGCCGAAGTGTGAGATCTTTCTTGGGGTGGTAGTCTTGTTTGGCCAGCTTGTCTGTGTGGATTTCCCTCATTTCTTCCCTGAAAATCTCAACAGTGCTGATGATCACGATTCCAAAAATTAGGGTTAACAGAAGGGTAGATAAAAGAAAAAATATTAGCTTTTTCATCTGAGTGTTCTTTTATAAAGTTTGTTAAATAACTATAATATAGAAATTTACAATATTTTGCACTAACCCTGAACCCGATAGGAAAGACGCTTCAGAAGTGGGGAAAGCCACATAGCCAGCAGATAGCCGATTCCGGCTAACAGGGCAATAGTCGCTCCGCCTGGCCAATCGACATGGAAGGCGATTGCGGTGCCGAACAGGGAGAAGCAAGAGCATAAGATCACTGCGATGATCATCATGCGTGACAATCTTGAAGTGAAGAGATTAGCAATTGCCGCCGGGATCGTTAACATTGTCATCACTAAAATGATGCCGACCACTTGAATCAGTAAAACGATTGTGATTGCAGTCAGAACAAGAAGAAGAAGATAGAGGGCGTTTACTTGCAGGCCTTGCAGCCTTGCTTCTTCTTCGTCAAAACAGATAGCTAAAAATCGCTTGTGCATGCAAAAGACGATCGCAAGAATGATTACGTCCAGAGCCCCGAGGATCATTAGGTCTGTTCTCGAAACCCAGAGAATGTTTCCGATTAGAAAATTAGTCAGCTCAACGTTGAAACCGGGAGTTTGAGAGATGAAGAGAATACCGGTTGCCATGCCGACAGACCAAAGGGCCGCAATTACGGAGTCTTCACGCTGTCTCCAGTTGATGTGGATCCATCCGATCACGAGGGCGGAGCCTATTGCCGCCGTTAGAGCGCCGAGGAGAGGTGTTGCCCATGCGACACCCTTTGCCCTTTCCAGCCAAAGGCAGAGGCCGATGCCTCCTAAAACCGAGTGGGAAATTCCTCCGCTGATGAACACAATCCGCTTGACGACGACATACGATCCGATAATCCCGCTGACGACAGATGCGAGCATGCCCGCGATGACTGCGGATAAAAGGAGGGGATTTGTTGCGAGGGCTTCAATAAAAGAGATCATTTCGTTCCCTCATTTTTGAGGGGAGGGTGGTAAAGCCCCATGGCAAAATGACCGCAAACATCTTTGGGTT
>CAZWOB010000102.1:5363-7024 GCA_964635295.1 uncultured bacterium | reverse complement strand
AAAGGAGAGGTTGCCGATGCTGCCGGCAAAAAGGGTGTCTCCAGAGATCAGTGTGCTGTGTTCAGGGCAGTAAAGGCAGATGCCGCCGGGTGTGTGTCCCGGAGTATGGATCACTTGGAGCTTGAGGTCTCCTATTTGGATCTCATCCCCGTCATTGAGATATTTATCGGGATGGACCCCTTGAATTTCCACCCAAAGGGGGAGTCCGTCGGATCCGGGTTTGTCGAGATTGGGCATATCGAGCTGGTGGACATAAACAGGTGTGTGAAAGGTCGATTTAAGCGTTGCGGTATCGCCGATATGGTCCCAATGGGAATGGGTGATCAGGATCATTTCGGGTTTAAGATCCTTTTCATTCAGATAGGTGATGATCGCGTCGGCAGAATCGGGGGCAGGATCGATAATCGCGGCTTTTTTCGTGTTCTCGCAAGCGATGACGTATGCGTTAGTCTCAAATGGGCCTGATGGGAAAGCTTGCACGATCATGGTGTTGCACTGCCAGAGTGATGCGCACTGGAGAGGATTCGAACCTCTAACCGCCCGGTTCGTAGCCGGGTACTCTATCCAATTGAGCTACCAGTGCATGAAAAGGCAAGATTATAGGAGATTCAATGGATTTAGGCAAGCCTTATCGGACAAAAGTCCAGCTCAAGGGCCTATCCCCCTCATAGGGCATATACCCATGAAAAGGACGGGGGTCTTTGTCAAAGACCAAAGGGAGAAAATAGCGGTCACCGGCCCACATTGGCAACGCATCGAATTGGTCAAGCGCTACCCACTCCAGCTCTCCTTCTGGACAATGCGTATAGGGAGTGCCGGAAAAACGGGTGATCAGAAAGATAAATCCCATCCAATCCTCCCCTTTCGGGCCAAAACCTGTCCAGTTCAGCGTTCCTCTAAGCTGCATCTCTTCAACTTCGAGGCCGGCTTCTTCCATGATTTCCCGTTTCATGCAGGTCGCGACGTCTTCGGTTGGCTCCATTTTTCCGCCAAGTCCGTTATATTTGCCGATGTGATCGTCGTCGTCCCGGGCGTTTCGGTGCATGAGAAGCGCTTTTTTTCCGTCAGGGTGGAGAATGTAACCTAAAGTTCCGACAATTGGGGTGTATTTCATGCGGAATATTCTACCGCATTTCAGACCTTTAGTAAAGGTCGGGACGGCGGTCGTCGAGAACCCGCATATAGTTGCGGATTTCCCTGGCTTTGGACAGGTTGATTTCTGCTGTCAGCAGCTGCTCTTCGGTCCCCCCCTCAATAACGGTTTCCCCCCAAGGGTCGATGATGCAGGAGTTCCCGAAAAAAGTGGTTGGATGTTCCAATTGTTTGGTCCCTACTTGATTGCAGGAGACCATGAACAGCTGGTTCTCAATCGCCCTGGCGCGGATCAGGGTGCGCCAATGCGCAAGCCTGGGCTCGGGGAACGCTGACGGGAGAAAAATCAACTCCGCTCCGTCGACTGCGTACCGTCTGAAAAGTTCGGGAAAACGGAGGTCGTAGCAGACGGCCAGCCCCATCGGCCCCCAGGGGGTATCAGCGAGTGTTCGGGAACGCCCCGACGCCATGTGGCGCTCTTCTCCGACCAGGCTGAACAGATGGGCCTTGTCATACCATGCGGTCACCTCCCCTTTGTCAGAGATAAGTACAGAACGGTTGGCAATTCC
>CAZWOB010000102.1:2097-5263 GCA_964635295.1 uncultured bacterium | reverse complement strand
AGGGTCAACATTAAGAAGCTCCGACGTAATGTTTCAGGAAATGAACGCCTAAAATTCTAATGATATCGTAGTAGGCTCCCCCGTTCAACGTGTGCTCGATAAAGGGGATTCCCCAAGGGGATCCCACCATGGCGACGTTGTCCGACAGACCGAAAAGACCGGCAATAAAACCGATCGGATCAAGCATGGCGACCCCATCCCTGTAGCTAATGAAATTTTTAACGCTTTCCAGGTTGGGGTCGGAGATCATTGTCGGGGAGCCGAATGTGTAAACACGTATCATCGAACGTTCTTCAGGAGATAAAAGACTGAGTGCGTTTTTTGTGTGGGTCGCGCCGATGCTGTGGGCATAATGGATGATAAGCCCCCCATCGCCTATCCCTCCCATCTCATCGATCATCTGCCTCCACATTTCTGCCAACTGGTACGAAATAGGGGAGATGTATCCTAGTCGGGATAAAGCCGCGCGGAGCAGGTCGTTTGTCCATCCGTTTGTCGCATCGAACAGATAGTGGATATTGACGCCGCCGTGAGAGTTGGAGATAATATCGAGCGATAACCTGTAGTCGCAGCGCGCGTTGAGTATCCCGTTGACCAGGGTGATCCTGACCTTGTCGTTGAGTTCGCCTTTGCCATGTACGCCCGATTCTGAATAGTCCTGATAAAACCCTGTCATTTGCAGAAGCGTTTTTCCAAGGACAAGTTCGCCAAAACTCGTGACAGTCGGACGGATGTAGTCTTCAAAGCTGAGTTTGTTCTTCAGCGATGTCAGTGTTAAATTGGCGTAATGACAGGCCTCTCCGATAAATCCTGTGATATTTTCCCAGAGATTTCCGAAGGAGAACAGCCCATAGGGATCGATCCGCGCCATCGGTTGGTTCAGGGAAAATGTGTAGCGGTTGATCGACTCAGGGGTGCCTAACGGGTCTTTCGAAATCCATCGTCCGATCCCTGGCATATAGTAGCGCTTGCCAAAGTAGACGAGGTTGGCTTCATTGTCGATCCGTTTGCTGGAAAACCTCCAGGGGTTGTCGACCGGCTTATACTGCATGGAAAAAGGGGTGCAGGCCCCGAAGGCGCTGTAGTGATACCATTCGACCGCAATCCCTTTCTCTGCATCAATGAGACAGCTCACGTTTCCCCTGTGGTCGTGAACAGGCGCATAAAGCTTTTGCCCAATCTCGATCGCGACAGCGGCGCCCACTTCTGCTCCCAGACCATGCCCGAGAACCCGCAGTTGGGTCGTCTCTCCAATCGCGTTGACTGCGCCGATTTCGTTTTCCCCTTCCCAGAGATAGGTTTCCGAGGTCTCAATTTGATAGGTATCATCTTTTGAGCGGTAGTGAGAGACCGTTTTCGACATCCTGCGCCCAAAGGCGTCGTAAGTGAATGCGAGCAAATGTTCTTTTTCTTTTTTTACGGAGAGCAGCCGCCCAAGGGCATCGTATGTGAAAAAATAGTGCTGCCCGTTTTCCCAGCATTCGATCAACTGCCCGTTCTTGTCGTAATTCATCAAATGGGAGCCGGTGCTGGTCAGTTGGTTGAGGGAATCCACAGCGCAGTCCAGTCCGTCGATCGAGGCGAGATTGCCAATGGAATCGTAGCTGAACGCATGATCGTCCAGTCCGGACTCCGAGGTGATCTGATCGAGATCGTCATACTCGAAGAAGCTTGAGAGGGATCCGAAGGGGTCTTCTGTGATCATCGAAGCGAGCCTGCCTGATTGGTCGTACTCTAACCACTGGTTCCAATAAGGGGAGTGGATTCCGGCAATTTGCTTGTCGTGATAGTCGTATTGGAGAGATCCCAGGTTCCGGATCATTTCTGATTCCTGCAGCCTCCCTTTAAGATCATAATCCGTGCAGCGGTGGGAATAGAGTTTTTTTCCACTTTCAGAGAGGCGGGAAATGGAAGTGAGAAAAGCGGCATTATAGTCCCACTGGATCCCGGATTGATCGGGGAGGATCAATTTCCGCAATCTGCCGAGAAGGTCGTAGCCGTATTCAAGGGTCATCCCGTTTGCCAGGGTTTCCGCGGTCATTTTTCCTGACTGATCATAACTTCTCGATGTTGCGGCACCGGTGATGTTGTCTACAATTACGGCAACACGTCCTCGATCATCATAGCTGTACATAAAGTCGACAGTTGCATCCGAGCTGGTCAAGCGGGTGATGGCTCCTTTGCTGTCGTATTCGAAAAAGATCGCAACGTTGTCCGGCTTGATCGTCTGGTCAAGAAGCCCTTCGCTGTTATAGTGATAGGAGGTTGTGCGCGCAAGCGGTGTTCCCCATCCTTCGGTGACACTCTCCAGACGGTTGTCAGGCCCCCATGTCCAGTGTATCTCATAGGTCCCCGATTCAGCTCCATTGACGAGGATGTGGTGGATCTCCCTTTCTTTGTTTCCTGAAAGGTCATATCTGATCTCTTTCAAAGTCAGAGGGGCGCCCAGGCTGTTTTTTCTTTCGATGACGACCGGACGGTTTAATGCGTCGAAGGTGGTCGTTGTCGACTCTCCTTTTTTATTCACCTCTGTTCTTTTTAAGACATGCTGTCCAAGAGAATTGTAAAAAAGCTCATCTTCAAAAACATAGTCTTCGTTTTCTTTCACGTCAGGGATCTCATGCTGGCGAAGCACCTGGCCGCTTGCATCCTGAACGGCCATGGCGATCACTTCACGGCGGTCGTCCCGCTCGATGATGCCAAGGACATATTCATCCTGACTGTCCCCATACCATTCCTTTTTGCTCTCGACCTGTCCCGAAGCGTCATAGGTGATCTCCAGCTTATAACGCTCCCCTTTGACGATCTTGATCTGCCTGCCCGCTCCGTCATAGGTATAGTTGGTGGTGTAACCGTCCATTGCTGTCTCGGAAACGAGGCGGAAGGGGGAGTAGGTGAAGGATTTTTCTCCAATCAACTGCCCTTTATGATCGTAATACACCTCTTTGGTCACGCGGGAGAAGACGTCTCGCTGAAAGTGCGTTTCCGATCCTTGTTGGGAGATTTTCTTTTTGAGCGATCCATCTAGATAGTATTCAAACGTTTCTTGAGTACCGTCTGGATGGATCACCGCGGTCGGTTTGCCCCAGGCGTTGTAACACGTCTTCGTACAGTAGCCTTTCGGATCTGTGGATTGGACAACCCTGTCAAAAATATCGTAGGTTTC
>CAZWOB010000102.1:0-1997 GCA_964635295.1 uncultured bacterium | reverse complement strand
TTTTCGTCTTTGTAGCGGTAGTGCTTCTCAAGTCCGCTGTCCTCCCGCTCATGGAGCAGGTGTTTTCCGTCTTCGGAGTAGTCATAATAAGTGGAGTAGTGCTCGATGGATTGATCGACCGGCTGGCCGTCGAAAAAGATCTCGATCGGGGAAGAGGCTGTTCCGGACAGATTACCCCAGATAGTGGTTTTTGAAACATTGCCGGATGTATCGTAGCTATAGGTGTGCAGAAAGTGGACTTTCCCTTCACTGTCTTCTACCGCTCTGCCGGTCATCTTTCCGTTTGCGTCCCAGTAGATCTTTTCCTTCCGATAGAGGGATTTTTCACTCCAATAGTGGTCGATGCCGATCAGCTTCTGAAATTTTCCGTATCTGTAGATGGTTTTATTTCCTATGGCATCATAGACTTCTGTCAATCCCGGCCCGTAAAAAAAACGGTTGGTGATCACAGGAGTATGATCGGGGCCGACGGGGGCCTTTTGCTGCTTGACCTTTCCAATCCGAGGGTCCCTGTTCGGGTCGTCGATGATCACGATTTTTCCCCCGACGTTATTGGCGGTGGAGTCGTAATATTCTGTGATGAGATATCTACCTTCCGGCTCTTCCCGTTTTTTCAGGAGCAGACGCCTTTCCCTTGGATGGTCGATGTACTGATAGTTGATCTCCCTGCCCTTATTGTCTTTTACCTGAGTGAGGACGTATGGGTGCGCTGCCATGGAAGTTTTGTAGGTGTCGAACGTATATTCCAAATGCTGGTTGTCTTCGGTTTCCACCTCCATTACCGTCAGTCCGTCATTGATGTATTGGAAACCGATACGCTGGGGGCCGCCTTTCTCTGTTGAAATTCCTGTCAGGCGGTTTTGATCGTCAAAGGTGTAATGGAGAGGCTCGGGAATCCATTCGGTGGGAATTTCCCCTTCGGAATGGAGGATGTTCGGGTGGTTGAAATGCCAGCCATGCGCAATCGGATCCTGAGAGGTGTAGTATCTTCTAAGCTCCAATGGAGCGGAGTTTTTTAAAGAGACGTCTATACAGTTCTCACAGTATTCGCCGGTAATGACGTTGACAGTCTGGTACTGGTAGGGGCTCTGGAGCGCTTCCGAGATCGATTCAAATGGAAAATTGTTCTCCGCCTCTTCCGCTGACGCGGAAAATAGGAGGATTATGTTAGCGGTAATAAATGTAGTAAATTTTTTCATCATAATATTGTAGTTTGTTAATTAGCGAGAGGGAAAATAGGTATCAAAAATAACCACGCTGTAATAGTAATTGATACCGATTTTTGATTAATAATTCAATGATTAAAAAAATCTCTTACCTTATTTGAAGGATGAAAAAAAACGTCTGTTCCGACATAATTAAAAAATTTGAGGAGTCTGGATGAATATTGTGATTCTTGGCGCTGGAGGCGTTGGTCGGTACATTGCGCAAGTGCTTTCTAAAGAAGAGCATAATGTCATACTGATCGACCCTAACGCAAAAAAACTGGAAAAAGCGTCCTGGGAA
Source organism: uncultured bacterium (assembly GCA_964635295.1). Classification (GTDB taxonomy): domain Bacteria; phylum Chlamydiota; class Chlamydiia; order Chlamydiales; family Waddliaceae; genus Waddlia. The sequence continues at coordinate 491 of CAZWOB010000102.1, read as the reverse complement.
ATGGATGTGGCCACCCGGCAGGGGTCCGGCACCGACTGGCAGCTTCTGGACGACCTCCTGGACCTGACCCCCGATTTCCTGATCGCCTTGACGAATCAGGACGAAATAAACCTCGCAGCCTGCACGATCGCCAAACACCTCGGTTATCCCCGAACGATCGCCAGGGTGCGCGACAACCGGTATCTGAACAGGACGCGGCTGGATTTCTCCCACATCTTTGAAGTGGACTATTTTATCGGCCCCGAGCTCTTGGTGGCCAACGATATTTTAAAATACATGGTCAGTCCCGGTTCTTTGGCAGTGGAAAATTTCGCTCATGGGGCTGTGCAGCTCAGAACGCTCGCCGTTCCTGAAAAATGGCGTAAAAGCGATGTGCCCCTTCAGCATCTGTCACTTCCCAAAGGGATTATTGTCAGCCTCATCCGGCGCGATCGGCCAGAGGAAGGGGAGAGCGGGGTCAAAGAGGTGATCTTTCCTCATGGCCAGGATGT
>CAZWOB010000101.1:0-7064 GCA_964635295.1 uncultured bacterium | reverse complement strand
GCGATCCCTCCCGGATTTGAGATCCAGGTACGCCCAAGAAGCGGCCTTGCTTTGAAGCATCAAATTACTGTGTTGAACACTCCCGGAACGATTGATGCCGACTACCGTGGCGAAGTGGGGATTATCCTGATCAACCACGGCAAACATGAGTTTACGATAACACCGGGCATGCGGATCGCCCAACTCGTCCTTGCGCCCGTTGTTCAAGCCCGCTTCACACCCGTCAGCGAACTGTTGGAAACAGCACGTGGAGCAGGAGGATTCGGCCACACAGGCACTCACTAGATTTATGGTTAAAATCTCCAAGTATTTGGATAAAAAATTCATCACTTTTCTTGGTGTGGAAGAACGCGACGAGGCCCTGCTGGCAATGGTCGAAGTACTCTCTGCTGCAGGAAAAATCGAGAACAAAGATGAGTTTTTTCAGGCCCTGGTCGACCGGGAAACGATCGTCTCCACTGGAATTGGAATGGGAGTCGCTATTCCCCATGCCAAACTCCCTTCCTATGACGACTTTTTCATTGCGATCGGCGTCCTGAAAGACGGAGTTGATTGGGACGCTTTGGACGGCGCCCCTGTGCGGGTGATTTTCATGATCGGAGGGCCGGACGACAAACAGACAGAGTACCTGCAAATCTTGTCAGGTATTACGGTTGCGATCAAAGATGAAGAAAGAAGAAAAAAAATGTTAACTCTGAAATCACCAACGAGTATTATAAAGCTGTTCAAGGATTTTTAGAGGATAGAAAGATGGATCTTAAGATAAAGGATGTTGCCGACCTGCTTAACGTTTCTGAAACGACGATTCGTCGGTGGCTGACCGACGGAAAAATTCCCGCATACAAGATCAACCATCAATATCGTTTCAATCGTCTGGAAATCGAAGACTGGGTCATGGGGCAACGTGTGAATCAATCTTCAGAAAAAGGGCAGCCTCAAGCAAATGATTCGGAAGCTGAACCGCAGACCAAAGGCGGCCGGCAGCAATTCAGTTTGTACAGAGCGATCCACCAGGGAGAAGTCATCACCGATCTTCCCGGGACAACTAAAGAAGAGATCATTCGCAATGCGATGCAAAGGGTCGCCAAGAGGCTTCAGCTCGATCCCGATATTTCATCCGAGCTCCTTCTACAAAGGGAAAAACTACATTCGACAGCCCTCAACCATGGAATCGCCCTTCCTCATACAAGAGAGTCGGTCATTCGGCAAGGTAAAGACTCTGTATTTGTCGTTTATCCTCAAGAACCTCTGGATTACGACGCTTTGGACGGCGAGCCTGTCCATACGCTCTTTTTCCTGTTCGCGTCAGACGATAAAAACCATCTCCACCTTCTCGCAAAGATCGCCCACCTCAGCAGTCAATCGGAAACGCGGGAATTTTTAAAAACCCGTCCAACAAAAGAGCAGCTCCTCGGATTCATCAAAGAATGGGAAGGCAGCGTTCAAAAGGTGCTGAACACCTAGCCGGGACTTGTTCCCTATCCTTCCACTATTCTGAAGGATTGAGTACTGACAGGCTTGGTCAGATATTCATCCATGCCGGATTCAATCACTTCATCCCTGCTTGTAATTCCCGACACTGTTTTCGTCGGCTCATTTCTTTTTGAGAGCTCCGTTTTTATAACTTTACTTTTTATTAAATTTTCTTTTACATAGCATCACGTTGAATCTACACATTTATTTGTCCCCCCTTAAGGATATTGAAGGAGAAAATGATGCGCCCCACAAAAGTCGTCTTTCAATTGGTGATTTTTTTGCTAACCTCCAGTCATTTGTTCGCAGATACAGACAATCGGACAGTCTGGTATGTGCTTGAAGGAGCTGAAGACGGAATCGGAACAATCGAAAAGCCATTAGGCACTGTCTCAGAGATCAATGAATGCACCGGTCCAGGTGATGAGATTAAAATTCTGCCATCATTGGATCCGCTTGATGGAAATATCATTTTAAAACCTGGTCAGATCTTGAGGGGAATCGGACCTACGGTGACACAGATGCAGGAAGAGGATTACGACACCGTCAGCCATGCACAAGTAACCGTTATGACAAATAATGCAACGGGCCCTTTAGACGGCGCAGCTATCCAGTTGGCTGACAACACAAAGGTAATCAATATTCATGTGCGTAATAACGCAGGAGGACCGAGCCAGTTCATGTTTAATCCTTCAGTATCTGGACTGGTTCAGGAATCATTAACTCTCAAAGATCTTCTGATTACCCATTCAGGTGATGCTTCGATGACGAGCGGTATACAAATACTCTTTAATGGTGAGACCGATGTGAGTATAAGAGATACCGTAGTGAAAACGCTCCCATCCAACCCCGAAATTCCCGATCCATCTTTATGGTTGACTGAAGGAATCCGCCTTCAGTCCATCTCAACAGCCGGTCCTGTCAACATTACCCTTAAAAATGTCGAGGTCAAGAATGTCGGAGGGTTCGTTGAGGGGTTTGGAGCACCCTGGGGAGGAATTAGAATGATTCAGTCCAGTGATGAAGCTTTAAACATTTTTACCCATCTTACCAAAGCGACAAACGTAGTGGGCGATCTCTTTTTAATCTCCAATCAAAATCCCACCGTAAGCGGACAAATCAATGCCGAGGTTTACAACCATCAATCAACAAATACGGATGCCGCCCGTTCGGCGATCATTAATTTGTTGGGTGCTGCTGCCCCGTTAAATTACGGACAGGATTTTGGTTTTGAACTCCTTTCACGAGCCTGTCCTGTGAATCTTAAAGTCCGCAATAGCCTGATGACAAATTGCATTGGCTCGGGTCTTGCCATCTTATTAAATGATGTTGATGCAAACCTTGACTTTGGAACTGAAACCGACTTGGGAAATAATGCGATTTTTAACAACGTTACCGGGGCGGAATTTACACAATATCTGTTGGACGATAGCGGACTTGAAGCCCAAATTTCCTTTTTTACAATGGGGATGGAGACTTTGGTCAACCAAGGCTCAAGCGGAGCCGAGAATAATATTGGAGACCATGTCGATGTTTATCTTGATGGATTCGATTCCCAGCAACTTTGCGCAGAAGGAAATTTCTGGGGTGCCTATAATGGCTCAGGCGGCCCGGCTCCCTGTATGGAATTAAATATTTATGATACAGCAACTCCTGGAGAGCTTGAAATGGAACAATACAATTCGGGTGCGTTCAACATAAATAATAGGTGGACCTGCATCATGACGAATACATTTACGGGGATTACGCCCGAGATGGGGACGCCCGAGTTTATGATGCAGCCAAAAACCGGATTTGCTCTTGCCGAGAGTCCTTACAAATAAGAGGGTCAATAGGACTTGGCAGTCCACTGAACAACTAACAACTATCAGTTCCTTTTAACACTTTGGAGGTCATTCATGTCATGGAACAAATGGATAATCGCATTCACTGTATTTGCCGCAAGCCAACAGGCCACAGCTGCAACTGTTGATCGATGCGATACTGACTGCGGTTTTAATTTTTGCGATTGCGAGCCTTGCGAGGGCTGGTCCTTCTATGCAGATTGGCTGTATTGGAAAACTCGAAAAGCTGATCTTGACTACGTATTTGAATTGGACATCAACGGGTTTATCACAGCTTCAAAAGACGTATGCCCCGGATGGGACAGTGGTTTCCGCGTAGGAGTCTTAAAACAATGCGGCGACATCGATTTTGGACTTCGCTACACCTACTTTTCCAGCGATGAATCTTCTGTAACAACCAACCCGAACGGGTTCCTGGGACGCACTCAATTAGGCGATCACTATGCTGAAACAACTGACGGAGTGATTGAGTATGCAGGAGGAAGCTACGATCTCAAGTTCAATCAAATCGACATAGAAATAGGGCATCCTCTAGCATTCACCGACTGTATAAACGGACGAGTATTCGCTGGTTTCCGCTTTGCTTCCATTGATCAGGAATTTGATGTGCATTATGCCAGAAGCTCATCAGACATTGAGGGGATTGAACCGCAAAATCCCGTAGATAAAGTTTACAAAAGTAATGATATGGATTTCTACGGTGTTTATATAGGAGCTCAAAGCACATACACTTTAAGTGATTGTCTTGATTTCTTCGGATCGATGTCCCTAGGAATAGGCACTGCAGGTTTCGACCGTCATTTTAAGATTGAAACAAACGAAGGGGGCGCGGCCTTTGTCAATAAAGTGAATTTTGGCGATGATTGCTGGAGAGCTGTCAGTGTTATGGATTTAAACTTTGGCATCACGTATCGCCTTTGCTCTTTCCTTTGCGGGGACTGGGCTTTGTCTCTTGGGTATGAATTCCATCACTGGCTCAACACTGCGGATTTTATCAGTTTGAATAGCGGTGATACATCGGGTGAAAATCATCTTGACCGCCATACTGATAGTTTAGGATTTGACGGGATTTTCGTCCGCGTATCCTTTGCGTATTAGATGTGGCATTTGAAATGTTGATTAGCAACATCCAGTGAACTTTGGGGAAATTTTCCTTCATACTACAGTATTCGCGTTTGATGGCCAAAGAGAGCGACTTCGCTCTTTTTGGCCTTTCTTTTATGGATGAGTTAGGAATGCAGCAGTCCTAGCCCCTATCCTTCCACTATCTTGTGCTTGATCAGCATATCTCTGAAGGATTGAATACTGACAGGCTTGGTCAGATAATCATCCATGCCTGACTCAATCACTTCATCCCTGCTTGTAATGGCGTTGTTCGCGGTACAGGCAATGATGAGCGGTTGCTTGATCTCCATCTCTCGGATTTTTCTCGTCACGTCCAGGCCGGATTCATTGCCCAATTGGATATCCATAAAAATCACATCAAATGCGCTCTCTTTCACCTGGCTGATCGCCTCTTCCATGTTCGTGGCGATCTTTGACTTCACGCCTATCGTGCTCAACATATCTTTGATGATCATTGAGCTGACATCATAGTCTTCAACAATTAACGCATTGATTTGTTTTAACTGGTAATCGGACATAAATTTTTGTTCCTTCATTTAGACGGCTTTCCAAAGCGATCTCTCCGCCATGCAGTTCGATGAGACGTTTCGTGATCGCAAGACCAAGCCCTGAACCTTCTCCTCTCTTCCCTTTGATCGATGGAAGTTGAATATAAGGCTCAAATATTTTCTTCTGATTCTCCTTATCAATTCCAATTCCCTCATCTTGGACCATAATATCCAAAAAATCGCTTTGGCCCACACGAACGAGAACTGTTCCCTTTTCGGAATATTTAATCGCGTTGCTGATCAGATTAATGAGCACCTGCGTCATTTTATCCGGATCGGCAAATAATTTAAATTCCGGATCCAGCTGATACTCCAACTTGATTGAGATCCCTTTATCTTGTGCTTTGTCCCTGACCATGTCCAAACAAAATTGAACCGTTTCTTTTAAACAAAAGGATTTTTTTTCTAATTTAACCTTATCCCTTTCCAACATCTTCATTGTGATGAGATCGGAGACGACCGTATTGAGAAACATCGCCGCTTTCTGCATTTGCGCCAGCACTTGTTTTTGTTTTTCCGTCAATGGTCCATAAACCTCCTCGCTGAGACACTCACAATAGCCTGTAATCGTATATAAAGGCGTTTTCAGCTCATGGGTCATCGTTGTGAGGAAGTTGTCTTTTTTTTCGTTGTCACGAACAGCTTCATCCATTTTCGTCTGTAATTCTTCTACAAACCGCTTCTTTTCCCTGACCAGGTCTATTTTCTCAATACATTGCGTTAATACCGATGGTAAAAGGTCAAGAAACTTTAACTCCGAATCCTTGTCGAGATAGTAATCCGCTCCATTGTGGAAGGCGCTGATGATGATCTCTTCCGATCCCATCCCTGTCAACATGACGAAACAGCGTTCATCATCGGCACCATGCAATTGTTTCAAAAAATCGATTCCCTCACCATCAGGAAGATGATAGTCGATCAGGATAATGGAATAGGGATGTTCCTTTGCCCTCTTGAGGCCGTCTTGAAAGGATCTTGAACCATCAACCTGATAACCTTCCCGTTCCAGCCTCATCGTGATCAGAGATTGCACTCCCTCGTCATCCTCGATACATAGAACCCGATGATTGTGACACTTATCCATTACGATTTTTACTCCTAAACATCTGCATCTCAATAAATTTGAAGACACATCCTATATATATCAAAAATTTATTTTTTAATGCATGAAGTATTAAGATAGGATGGAATACATAATTCACTGATTATCTATAATTTATACCTACGAAAGTGACCTAATCCATGTTCAATCGCTATAGGTGAGGGCACAAACACAGATTTAAGAGCTGATTTCCTTTACAGCTTGATGGATCTTCTCGACATAGTCTTTGTAATCGAATTCCAAATCTGCCGGTGTTAGTTCGATCACAATATCCGGGACAACTCCCAGGTTTTCGATCGGATCGCCGTCTGGCCGCATTGCCAAGGATCCTGTAAAAGTATAATTCTGGATACCAAAAAGGTTGGGATATTCATGGGAAAGCACATATCCCCCCGCCCCTGCTGTTCGCGTTCCAACAATGGTCGCCCTGCCGTTGTCCTGCATGATGGCCGGAAAAAAGTCAGCACATGAGAAATCGAGACAATTGGTGAGAATGATCATTGGCTTAGAGAGCTGTACCCTGGGGTGCAAAGCGAGATGTTTCACACCAAAAAGATACTCCGGAGTTGTCAGCACACGCCCCTCCTCCCATTCGTTGATGATGAATTTAAAATAGTTCAACATTTGATGAGCAAGGGACAGATCTACAGGGTACCCCCATAAAGTGGTTCCAATTACGTCGCAAGCCTCTTCATCATTGCGCACCTCTCTAAGATCTTCTTCTCCTTGAATTGCGAAAAAGACATCCTCTTGAGTGATCGCCATTTCATGACTTGCCACTTCGAGCGGAGTCGGTGATAACATGCTGGCAAGAGCATACATGTAAAAGACATTTCCTCCTGGGTTGTTGATCTGATCGATCACAACCGCATCTGTCTCAATCTCGAATTTACTGATGATATCAGCGAATTTATTCGCAGAGTAGTTGCCTCCTCCATAATGGGGAATCCTCACATAGCCGATCTGTTTTCC
>CAZWOB010000100.1:0-7080 GCA_964635295.1 uncultured bacterium | reverse complement strand
CCAATAACCCATTGGAGAGATTGATGAAACAAATCGGTATTCCTTTTTTTATCCTCACGTGCCTGATTGGACTTCTCACAGCACAACCGATGCAACCGCCGCAAACCCGGACCTCTTCCACGCCGACACAATATGAAGCAAAAGATTTCTCTTATCTTTTGGGTAACAGCAAGATTAGTGACAAAACGCTCAGTGCGCACTTTAAGCTTTATCAAGGGTATGTCAAAAACACAAACCTCTTATTGGAAATTCTCAAAAATTGCATGAAAGAAGGTCAAGATCGCACTCCACAGTGCGCTGAGATCCGCAGGCGTTTAGGATTCGAGTTTGATGGAATGCGTCTCCACGAGTATTATTTCAGTAACTTAGGCGGCAGCAAAACCAAAATTGACACTCAAGGACCTCTCTACAAACGGATTGTTCAAGACTTTGGCAGCTATGACGCTTGGGAAAAGGATTTTAAGGCAACCGGGGCTATGCGCGGTGTGGGATGGGCGATTCTCTATCTTGATCCCGCACAGGGAAGGTTGGTGAATGTTTGGATCGATGACCATCAAAACGGTCATTTTGCGGCGGCCAACCCAATCTTGATCATGGATATTTGGGAGCATGCCTATATGCTTGATTATGGAATTGATCGTGGATCCTATATCGACGCTTTCATGAAGGATATTAATTGGGAAGTTGTTCAGAAGAGGTTTCCTGATTCTTCCTTTCATTCCGGCCGTTAGCCGTTAGAGAGGTAATCATCTTCTAAAAGAGCGATGACTTCTTCATCTGTCGTCTGGTCAAAGTTCTCATAGAAATAGCCGATCGCCATTAATTGGTCGCTGGGATGAAAGCAGACGACATCATCGGCGAACCGCTCAAGCTGGTAAAGGGAGTCTGTCGCACCGACAGGAACGGCTGCGACCACTTTTTCAGCTCCCAACTCGCGAACAGCATTGACTGCAGCAAACATTGTCGCTCCTGTTGCGATCCCATCGTCAACCAGGATGATTGTATTTCCGCTGATCTCTTTCAGAGGGGCATTCTTCCGATATTTCTTGACTCGTTCTTTAGCAAGCGCTTTTTGCTCTGCAACTTCTTGTAAAATATAGGCGTCCGGCACTTCTAAACTTTGTATTAGCGGCTTGTTAAAAAAGCCCGTTCCAGTTTCAACGATCGCGCCTATAGCAAGTTCAGGATTATAGGGGGCCCCGATCTTTCTGGGCACGATGACATTGAGAGGTAGTTTAAGGGCTTTTGCGACTTCGTATGCAACAGGGACACCTCCACGCGCCAGGCCCAATACAACAGCCTCGGGCAATTCCCGATATTTGACGAGCTTTTGACTTAATCGTTTTCGTGCCTCCTTTAGATCGTGAGAAATCAACAATGTCTCCTTTTGCAATTTACATCTTTAAGAAAATGTATAAACAATTAAGGATCAGTAATATACTTACTCGTTGTTTTAATAAATAAAAAAAAGTGTATTATGTAATTGACGAGGAATTTTATGGGAGAGGGGAATATGTCCACAGCGAAAATTATTGAAGTTATTTCTGAAGGGTCTTCTGTTGAGGAGTCTATTCAAAATGGTGTCAAAGACGCAGCGAAATCTGTGACAGGCATTAAGGGTGTGTATGTTAAGGAGATTCAGGCGATCGTTGACAATCAGGCAGTCACTGCTTATCGAACGATCTTGAAAATCACCTTCGTTGTCGAAAATTAAAAACAAACATCCTTCAGAGCTTTAGCGAATGCTTCGACCTCTTTGAAGCTGACGTATAAAGGGTGGGGCATGACGCGTATGTTTGCAGGAGGGCGCACATCGACAGCAAAACCACGCTTGAGGAGTTCTTCCTCAATCGTCGATGCCTGTTTTTCGGTGTTGATCTTGAAGACAAGCATCGCGCCGCGTTCTTCTGGATTTAAGGGGGTGATCCATTCAATGGAATCCTTGAGCTGCATATCCAGCTGTTCAATAAGGAATGTTGTCAGTTTTTCTGATTTCTCTTCTATTTGCTCAATACCCAGATCGTGATAGAGCTCAAGTACAGCTTGAGCATCTGCCATGGGAATGGGGGGAGGGTTTCCAAGACGTGTGCTTCTTGCATCCTGATAAAAAATTGTCGGGTCCCAACTGTGGATGACATCGAAAACGCGTTCGGACTGCATCGATTTCCAGCCTTGCGCGGGAAAGTAGTCGACAAAGGGAACATTCGCTTTATGGATAAAATAGCCACCTACACCTCCAGCTGACGCAGTGAGATATTTATATCCGCACCATGTCGCATAATCGACCCCATCGGCAGAAAGTTTTACCGCTCGGTTACCGACCATATGGGCAAGATCAAAGCCAACACGGATGCCTTGTTTTTTCAATAGTTGCACCGCTTCAGGTCGATAGAAGCGCTGACCGGTTGTAAAAGGGATGGCCTCCAAGTGCGCTAACGCGATTTCATGGCCCTTGTTTTTGGTGATCTCCTCAAGTTCATTCAAATCGTATAAACCGTTTCCATCGCTTTTCAGTTCTATCACAAACGCTTTTCTAAATTCAAACGGATCATCGGGGAGGTCGAACTCAACTCCGTTATCTTTGAGGAGTTGCAGCTTTTGACGAAGGACCGACATGACGACAGCCTGATCAGATGCGAAACTGTGTTCCATCAGAAGGATTTTGTAGCGTCCTGTGGAGATGTTCGGTCTGTAAAAAGCCTGGATCATCAGGACATTGTTTACGGTCAGACTGTTCCCCATGACGAGTTCGTCGGGTGAAGCTCCCACCATTTGCCCAAGGGCTTCCAACGCTTTAACATTTCGGTCGCAATCAAACCAATGTCTTCCCTGGTCAGGGTTGCCTTCGGCGGCGGGGTGAGTAGAAGCGAAATGCCCGCCAAGGATCAGATCATTCCTTACCTGGTATTCATAGAGGACTCTGTCTACAGAGCCTTGATAAGTCGGTCCTAGAGAATGTCCCCCAAGATGGATCACTCCTTCCGGGATATTAAAGAGGTCTTTTGTGTGGGAGATAGGATCCATCTGGTCGAGTTGAGGTCCAGTTAAAGACGAGCCTGAACTCGCCGCTGCAGAAGCGTAGAATACACTAGTCAGAAGAATGGCAATAGTTCGTTTCATTGTTTACTCCACCGTAGATGAGGAAATGAATATAGGTTCTGGAAATGATATTTGCAATGGTTTAGAAAGAGAGGTAAAACGCACAGGAGCCAACAGTGATTGGTATTCGGAGGTCATATGCCAAGACTAGATGTCAAACCCATCCACGACTATCCATGGTATGTGAGGTTGATTTTTTGGCTTCAAAAAAGGAAGTATGGGGAGGTATTGGAATCCGCCAAACTTTGGGGGCGGTCGCCTAAAGTCTTTCAGGGGCTTTCTTTGTTTTATGGAGCTTTGAACAGAAAATCGTCACCCATCTCGCCCAGGCTTCGAGCGCTCATCTGCACCCGCATTTCTCAGATCGTCAAATGTCCCTTTTGTGTCGATATCAACTCCGCGTTATACGTTGAGAGGAAAGGTGATAGGAAACTATTGGACGAGCTTGATCAGCTTGAAAGAAGCAGTCTCTTTAGCGAAAAAGAGAAAGCTGCCCTGAAATATGCCGAAGCGATCTCAAATACTCCTAACAGAGTGACAGATGCGCTATTTGCTGAAGTGAGGGAACATTTTTCAGATGATGAAGTGATAGAGCTGACCGCCTTGATAGCCTTTCAAAACTGCTCCAGCCGATTTAATACGGCTTTGGAAGTCCCTTCTCAAGGTTTTTTTGAGAGAAGATTTAAAGGATAGATTTAAGTAAAGGATTCTAAGCAATGGGGTGTTTTTTAATTGGTGTGACTGGCAGAGGTTGCACAACAAATGGCGAAGCTTTGCTCGGCAGTGTGAGTGATGATCCCTATGATGTACGGACATTTGTCCGCATTGTGCATCCTGAAAAAGGGATTGCTCATGTCGGTACAGAGCTTGTTGTCACGAGACCCCCTTCTTTTGCTGAAAGGGGATATTTTTGCGAAGATGGAGATACGACAAGAGGGGTCAACGCTGCAGGGCTTTCCTTTACATGCGCACTATTGTTCGAAAGTGAGACACAACCCAAAAATCCCCACCCCATTTCTTTCTCTCTATTATCGAGACGGTTGATGAACGAGTGTCGTGATGTTAAGGAGGGAATTGATCTATTTCGGAGCGCTGAAGCAGTATCGCCCCCATTTTCTGTTCTGTTGGCGGATAGCGAGGGGGCAATCGCCCACCTGGAAGCGGGTAGCTTTGGTGTTGAATTGATCGACACTTTCTCCAAAGAGAAGCCTGGGGTAGTTTTTGCCGTCAATTGCTACCAGTCGATGGATGCCATGCAGTATGGCGATCCAAAAGCGAGCAGGGCGGACCCTGACAACAATAACGGTTGTCGGCTGCAAAATGGACAGAAGCTTTTCGAACAGTGGAAGGGCAAGATTGACGTCAATGCCATTTCTCGCATCCTTTCCGATCATGAAGAAAGAGAGAGGGATCCTTTAACCAATCCCTTACTTGAAGCTTGGGGGTTTTCAATTTGCAATCATGGAACACGTCAACAAAATGACAAAGATGCATATCCATTGCCCTGGGGGACCGTGAGCGCTGAAATTTTACAGCCGTCCACCAGGACTTTGCATTATTGTTACGGATGGCCATGTGGTGAAAAGCCTGAATATCTGGATCAATTTCTCCAGGAAAATTCGTGGGGCACATTTCATCCTTTTACAGTAGATGATAAGGTTCCTTCGTCGAGCACAAAGGTTCTAACCGATCTGAAAGGGGAGTTGTTTAAGGCTTTCTAGTGTTCTGTATGCGGATGTATACCCGTTTACCGGCAATTCTGACAATGTACACCAATAGCGTTACCGTTACAAAGCATACACCTCCGAGATAGAAAAATGTTCCGGGCTTTTCCTTACCATAGGCGAATGCGTCAAGAAAAAAGTCTTTGTTGAGAAAACCTCTGGCAAAGGTATTTAGGAATAAATACAAGCTGGCAAAAAAGGAGCCCAACCAGAAGGTCATGAAAACTTTTTGGTTAATGTTTGCCAATAGATTGATGTATTTGAGTTTCTTTGACCTTACCAATGCTATAATTAATACTGCTGCTGCGCAGAAGAATGTGAAGAAAAGGAGAGCGATCATGATGTGCATCAAATTCATTTTCCGATTCCTTTTGCAAGAGCTAAGTCAGATTAAAAGAGGAGACTTCCGCAAGTCAGTGCGCCGTCTGCTTTTATCAGTTCGCTCATCTCCAGCGTGATCACTTCCAAGTGTCGCTCTTCAGCAGCGTGTCTCAAGATCGCTTCGCTATCGGGAAAACCCGCCTGGATAATCAGTGTGTTTCCAATTCTCAGTACATTAGCCGCTACACGGTCTGGGACAGATATAAATTGGTAAAAGGGAGTTGCCAATTCAATTGCGTTTTGAACGCGATGTCCTTCTGCGTCATCAGAGACGATCAAGGTGTCAAAATCAAGCTGGCTGACTGTCGATTTTAGATGAAGTGATCCCTCTACTTCAATAGGGATCACCGGCAACTTGTCCGAGAAAATCTGCGAGAGTTGTGTGAGGCCTTTTTTATTTGTCCGATTGCTTTGACCGACAAACAGGTGGCGTCCTGTGTATAGAATATCACCGCCGTCCATAGTGGCTGGTGCTGTGATGCGGTGGATCTGGGATAGGTTTAAATCTTCCAAGGCCTCCATCACAGGAATTTCTTCACCGCGTCGCGATTGAGCGCCCATACGACTGATGACAGCTTCATTTCCAACTAAGATAGCGGTATCTTCGATAAAATTGCAGTCGGGGTGCATAGGATCGCTTGGGAGATAAATTGCATGCGTCACTAAACTGCAGACAAGTTCTGAGTAGGTGTGATGTTGATGCTTGGCAAGTTCTAAATCGATGGGCTGTTCCGGATTTTCCTGCTTGAGACTGTCGCAAAATGTATCCGCCAATTCACGGACTAGTGCGGTCGAATAATCAAAGTGTCCTTCTCCGTATACTGTTCCAATTGAAATGAGGATGAACATTAGCAAGCTTGGGATTCTCATAGGGATAATTCCTGTTGTCGCTTTTTGGATATTGCAGATTAGTCACTGGGCCGATATCTGTCAAAGTTTAACTTGAGTCCGTTGCTTCATGATCGCTTTTTATTTTTCTTGGGGATTAAATAGAAACTTGCTAATAAATTTTCTTTAATTTGTCTTACGTAGAAGGACTGTGATGAATAAATTTTTTCAATTATGTTTGTTTTCACTCTTAATGCATACGCCATCAATAGTTTCTGCCGACGGAGCATGTTGTGGAGTTCCACAGCAATGCGGATATTTTTTTGGACTGGGCGCAAGTTATAATACTGTTAAATTTGAACAAAATTATAGCGCGACCGGCAATGGAGACGTTTATGATGAAACTGAAACTCTTGTGGCAACTGGGGAAGCTGGTGGGCCCGCTGCACCACTTTCTCAAACATTAGACACCTTAGCGCCTGTCGTTCAAGTTGGATATACCGATTTTTTTAGATGCAGCAACAATTTTTGGGGTTTAAAATTCGTCTATCAATATCTGGATCTCACTTCAACTGACAAGCTCCTTGACACTCCTCAGGCAGGCTTTCTCGATCCTGTTGCTGAAGAAATGGATGAGAGTTTTACAGGCAATGTGATAACCAAGTCCGCTCAAAGCAAGATCACTCACCGATTAGATTTCCTGGCGTTTTTTGGTACGTGTGTTAGAGATTATAAAATCTATCTGGGGATAGGTCCGTCCTTATTTGATGCAGAAACAGATATCTACCAGGCATTTGGATTTGCTAACAGGGAGGGTCTTCCACGTGAAGCGACAGGTGTGCCGGTGAGTTTTTCAACTTCCGATTGGATCTGGGGAGGTACATTGCAATTAGGTGTAAGTTATTTTCTTAACTCTTGCTGGTTTTTCGATTTTAATTATTCCTATTCTATTTCCCAAACTTTCGAGAATCATTTTTCATCCCCATTTACCACATCGCTTGTCGGCGGATACACAGTTATTGGTACGTTATTTGTTGATACGAAAACC
>CAZWOB010000099.1:4840-7111 GCA_964635295.1 uncultured bacterium | reverse complement strand
AGTAATCGTCCTTGAAAATACTGAAATGAACGAACCTAAGACAAAAACTCTTTCTAATTTTATTGAGAAAACAAACCTTGGAAAAAGGGTCTTGTTTTTGGGAGAGGGAAAAAGTGAAGAGATCGAGACTGCAAACAAAAAAGTTGCTGTCAGCGTCAAATGCGATGTTCATTCCAACTTTAGAAAGAGCTTAAATAATATTCCAAAAACGCAATTCTCGCTGGCAAAAAATATTAATGGGTATGATCTCATGCTGGCTGACAATATTGTTGTGACTGAGGCGGCTTTGGAAGAAATCAATCAATGGCTAGCGTAGACAAGGTAAAAGGAAATGCAAAAGAAAGATCCCTATCAAGTCGTTAAAAGCATCCATGTGACGGAAAAGGCAATGACCTTGCAGCAGCTGGTCAACAACGATAGCAACCCATGTGTTCAGCGTTGTGAAAGCCCTAAGTATGTTTTCGTCGTGGATAAGCGGGCAAACAAAAATGAAATTGCTAAAGCTGTAGAAGAAATTTACAGAGAGAACAACGTTAAAGTTGTAGCTGTAAATACGATCAATTTGAAACCAAAGAAACGCCGAGTGCGAGGACGCGCGGGATTCCGTCCAGGAACTAAAAAGGCGATTGTGACCCTTGAAAAGGGCGATACTATCGAGAATCTCTAAATTAGGATGAAACGATGTTAAAGAAGTACCGGCCAAGAACACCAGGAACCAGACAATTGATCCTCCCGAAGAGGGAGCAGTTGACCCGTCCGAACAAGAATAATAGGAAAGTTGTCAAACCGACTAAATCATTGCTTCTTCCTAAAAAAAGGACGAACGGACGAAACAATCTTGGAAGAATTACATGCCGACACAAAGGTGGTGGGCACAAAAGAAAATACCGAATTGTCGACTTTAAGAGGGACAAAGAAAATATTCCAGCGAAGGTTGCATCGATCGAGTATGATCCAAACCGTTCAGCTTACATTGCGCTGTTGAACTACGTCGATGGTGAAAAGCGATACATCATTGCTCCTCACGGTCTGAAAGAAGGTTCAGTTGTGATGACTAGCGATAAACCTCCTTACTCTGTCGGCTGCTGCATGAAGCTTAAAGATATGCCTCTTGGATCAGTCGTTCATTGTATTGAAATGATTCCAGGTAGAGGAGCGAAACTTGTGAGATCTGCAGGGTTGTCAGCTCAATTAATGGCGAGAAGCGGCGGATACGCAACATTGCGGATGCCATCTGGGGAAGTACGGATGGTCCATGAAAACTGCAAGGCGACTTTCGGAAGCGTTTCAAATTCGGAGCACAACTTGAGAGTTGAAGGTAAAGCCGGTAGAAACCGTTGGAAGGGAATTCGACCAACAGTTCGTGGTACAGCGATGAACCCTGTCGACCACCCGCATGGTGGTGCTGAAGGAAGAAATAAGGGTAATATTCCCCAAACTCCATGGGCAATGTATACCAAAGGATATCGTACCAGATCGATTTCCAAGTCAAGAAAACTTATTGTTAAAGATCGTAGGAAAAAATAACCATGGCAAAAAGATCGCTTAAGAAAGGGTTCTTCGTAGATCACCATCTATTAAAGAAAGTTGATGATCAGAACGAAGCAGGAACTAAAAAGCCAATTAAAACCTGGTCACGCCGATCAATGATCATTCCAGATATGGTAGGACACACTTTTGAGGTACATAATGGCCACAAGTTCATAACCGTATTTGTATCTGAAAATATGGTGGGACACCGATTAGGTGAATTTTCTCCTACCCGTGTGTTTAAAGGACACCCAGTTAAGAAATAAGGGAATAAAATGGCTGAGAATAACGCAAAAGCTATTACAAAATATGTCAGAATTAGCCCAAGGAAAGCGAGGCTTGCTGCTGATTTAATCAGAGGAGCAGCTGTCGAAGAAGCCACTTTGCAGTTGGCATACAGCAATATGAAAGCTGGCCGACTATTGAAAAAGACTCTTGACAGCGCAGTCGCAAACGCTGAAACACAATTGGAAGCGCGACGTGAAAACCTGATTGTTAGCGAAGTTCGTGTTGACGAAGGGCCAACATTTAAAAGAGCGAAGCCTCGTAACAGAGGTGGCCGTCATCCGATTTTAAAAAGAACGAGTCACTTTACAGTGGTTGTAAGTGCTGGAGAAGGAGCTTAACGAATGGGACAAAAAGTAAATCCAATCGGATTCCGCTTAATACGAAAAAAAGATTGGAGATCGAAGTGGTTTGCCAACAAGCAAGAATTCGGTGAATTTCTAATTGAAGACCGTA
>CAZWOB010000099.1:2814-4740 GCA_964635295.1 uncultured bacterium | reverse complement strand
TAGGTGGTGCTGAGATTGCAAGGACCGAATGGTACAAAGAAGGAAGTATTCCTCTGCATACACTAAGAGCTAACATTGATTATGCTACAAGTCGTGCAGAAACAACATACGGAACCATTGGCGTAAAGGTCTGGATCAACCGAGGCGATGACAACTACAGCAAGAAGGAGAATGGATAAGCCATGGTATTAATGCCCAAACGTACAAAAAGACGCAAAGTTCAAAAAGGACAGATGCGTGGATTGAGCAAAGGGGCCAATTTTGTTCATTTTGGTGAATTTGGTATTCAAGCTCTTGAAAGAGGCTGGGTAACAGGGCGGCAAATTGAAGCGTGCCGTGTTGCGATCAACCGATATTTCAGCCGACGTGGAAAAGTATGGATCAGGATCTTTCCTGACAAACCAATTACAAAAAAGCCTGCTGAAGTCAGAATGGGTAAAGGTAAAGGTGGAGTCGATCAGTGGGTAGCTGTTGTCAGACCTGGTAGGATTTTATTTGAAGTAGCCAATGTCCCTCGTGATGTCGCTCAAAATGCGTTAAGAAGAGCTGCTGCGAAATTGGCAATCAAAACCCGATTTGTTGACCGGGTAGAACAAGTTTAAGGGTAAGGATTATGAAGCCGCAAGAAATGAGAGATCAATCAGTAGAAGAATTGATTGCAAAACGTGATGAGACAAAGCGTGAGCTGTACGAATTAAGAAATGAGCAGAAACGGTCAAGCAAGATTGAAAAGCCGCATTTGTTAAAAGAAAAAAAGAAAGATATCGCCAGGTTGAACACGATCCTTCGTGAAAAAGAACTGGCGAAAAGCTAAAAGCTGAGGAAACTATGACTGCTAAAGGTACAGCAAATCGAAAAACAAAAACTGGAACAGTTGTATCCAATAAAATGGATAAAACTGTGATCGTGCGTGTTGAACGTACGATGCAGCATCCTCGATACGGTAAAGTGATCAAGAGAGCTAACAAGTTTTATGCTCACACAGAAAATGATCAGCTCAAGATCGGTGATACTGTAACCATTTCGGAAACGCGGCCCTATTCCAAGTTGAAAAGATGGCGCGTGGTGGAAAGCAATTAAAGTAAATCGAATTTTAATAACGAAGGACTCCCTTAGGAGATAGAAAATGATTCAACAAGAGTCAGAATTATTAGTAGCAGACAATAGCGGTGCAAAAAAAGTTAAGTGCTTCAAGGTCCTTGGCGGGTCCAAAAGAAGATACGCTGGTGTAGGTGACATTGTTGTTGCGTCTGTTCAGGAAGCTGAACCAAACGGTTCAATCAAAAAAGGTGAAGTTGTCAAAGCTGTGATCGTCAGGACGAAGTATTACATCAAGCGTCCCGATGGCACAAAGCTGAGATTCGACACAAACGCATGTGTTTTGATTGATGACAAGAGAAACCCGCGTGGATCCAGGGTGTTTGGTCCTGTTGCTCGTGAGTTGCGTGACAAAAACTATTTAAAGATTGTGTCTTTGGCACCAGAGGTTATCTAAGATAGAGGAATCATTGACCAATGCAAAAAAAGAAAAAGCAAAACAAACAAATTCGTGCTGGTGACAAAGTAATGGTCATCGCGGGTAATGACAAAGGATTAGTCGGAACAGTACAATCCCGTACAGACGATCGTGTGATCGTTGCTGGTGTCAACGTGAGAAAAAAGCACGTAAGAAAGAGTCAACTCAATCCTCAAGGCGGCATCGTGGATATGGAAAGGCCTATTCACATTTCAAATGTCACCATGTGCGTTGATGAAGAAAAGCCTCGTAAACTGAAAGTTGGCGTTGACCACGAAGGCAACCGAATTCTGGTCTATCGCGAAGGTGATACAGAGTCAACATACCGTTCAGTAAAGAAGAAAGGCGAATAAAGTTATTCAAAGTAAAGAGTGCAAGATGTCTAGGTTGAAGAAATATTACAGAGAAAA
>CAZWOB010000099.1:0-2714 GCA_964635295.1 uncultured bacterium | reverse complement strand
ACCATTAGAGGTGACAGAATGTTTGACTTCATGGACAGGTTTTTCAATATCGTCTGCCCAAGAATTCGTGACTTCCGTGGGTTTAATCCGAAAGGTGACGGCAGTGGAAACTATACATTGGGTTTGGATGATCAGCAGATTTTCCCTGAACTCAATTTAGACGATGTGAAGAGAACTCAAGGTATGCATATCACATTTGTGACTTCAGCAACTAATGATGAAGAGTGTATTGAACTTTTAAGATTGCTTGGCTTGCCTTTTAAAAAGTTGCCAGTGTCGGTAACCATATAAATATTTATAGGAGATAGAAAATGGCAGTAACTGATCCAGTCGCCGACTTCCTTACAAGAATTAGAAATGGTTTGAAGGCCCAACACCGCTATGTCGATATCAATTGGAGCAAGATGAAGCAGAGCCTTGCAGACGTTTTAAAGAATGAAGGATTTATTGAGAATTACCTCGTGAAGAAGGACAACAATGATCGTGGCACGATCCGTATATTCCTTCGCTACGGCGCACATCGACAGCCAGCGATAAAAGGACTAAAAAGGCTATCAAGGCCGGGATTACGGAAATATGTGAAGCACAATGAAATCCCCAAATTTTATGGCGGATTGGGTGTTTCAATACTTTCAACTTCAAGTGGAGTATTGTCTGGAAACGATGCGGAAAATAAAAAGGTCGGCGGAGAACTACTCTGTCTCATTTGGTAATTGAAAGTTTAGGAGAATACTGAAATGACACGTAAAGCAAAAGTCCCAATTGAGATTCCAAATGGGGTGGAAGTTAAAGTCGATCAACTAACAGTTTCAGTCAAAGGCCCCAAAGGCCAGCTTGAACAAACAATCATGAAAGGTGTTGATGTTAAGGTTGACGACGGAAAAATTCACGTTGAGCTCGATCCAAAAGCGAAAGACATGAAAAATTACCAGGGACTCTATCATGCTTTGATAAAAAACATGGTTGAAGGAACTGCGAAAGGATTTGAAAAACAACTGGAAATGATCGGGGTCGGTTATCGAGCAGCGGTGCAAGGCGATAAACTTAATTTGCAGGTGGGTCTCTCTCATCCAACAAATTTAGATATTCCAGCTGGACTCGAGGTTAAAATTGAAAAAAATACCAAAATTATCATCTCTGGAGCTGACAAACAGCTTATCGGGGAGTTCGCATCAACAGTACGTGCCATCCGTCCACCTGAGCCTTACCAAGGTAAAGGAATTCGCTACACTGGCGAATATGTTAGACGAAAAGCAGGTAAATCGGCTGCTAAAAAGTAAAAGGGTATTATGAAAACTGTCGAATATAAGCAAAATCAAAAGCGAAAAAGAAGAACTTTCAGAGTTCGCAAGCATTTGCGAGGGTCTTCGTTAAAACCAAGATTGTGCGTGGTAAAAAGCAATCAGCACATTGAAGTGCAGCTGATTGACGACGATAAAGGGGTGACTCTGGTTTCAACGTCTACACGTTCAAAAGACTTGAAAAAAACGGAATTTAACAAGTGCAACAAAGAATCCGCCCGCAAGCTTGGAGAAATCATTGCTGAACGCGCGGTTAAGCAGAACGTCAAAGAGGTCGTTTTTGACAGGGGAGCGCATAAATTTCATGGCGTTCTTAAGGAATTGGCAGACGCTGCACGCGGCGCTGGATTAAAGTTTTAAGTGATTAAAGATAGGTTGAGATAATGAGCGAGCAAGAAAAAGGCGAGATCGAAGAAAAGGTTCTCTATATTAATCGTTGTTCAAAAGTTGTGAAAGGTGGACGAAAATTCAGTTTTTCTGCACTTATCCTTGCTGGAGACGGAAAAGGTAAAATTGGATACGGTTTTGCGAAAGCTAACGAGTTAACTGACGCTATTCGCAAAGGTGGAGAGTCGGCCAGAAAAAATCTAATCACATTTCCTACTGAAGGAACAACGATTCCTCATGAGGTGATTGTCGATTGGGACGGTGCAAAAGTTCTTTTGCGTCCAGCTCCAAGAGGCGCTGGTGTGATTGCCGGGTCCAGAGTCCGAGCCGTATTGGAAATGGCAGGCATTAAAGATGTCATGGCCAAGAGCTTAGGCTCCAACAATCCGATTAACCAGGTAAAGGCTACCTTCAAGGCTTTGATTGAGTTAACAGGTCGTCAGGATATTCGAAAGTTGAGAGGGGAAAATGCATAAGTTACACAACTTAAAAAATAGTTCGAAAGTATCAAAGACCCGCCGTCGAGTCGGAAGAGGAATTGGTTCTGGCGTTGGTAAAACATGCGGCCGCGGTGAAAAAGGCGCAGGATCAAGATCGGGTTACAAGAGACGCCTTGGTTATGAAGGTGGTCAGTTTAGAACCTTCATGAAGCTGCCGATCAGAGGATTTTCCAATGTAAGGTTTCAAAAAAGATTGGACAGCATCAATCTTGGACAGATCGAGAAACTGTACAATGATGGTGAGACCGTCAATATTGAAACATTGAGAGAACACGGTTACATTAACGGCAAATCTCATGGATTAAAAATTCTGGGAGATGGCGAGCTGACAAAAAAGGTGACGATTGAAGCTGACAAGATTTCCGCATCAGCAAAAGAGAAGCTTCAAAAGGCAAATATTTCTTTTTCTCTTAAATCATCCAATGACGAATAATCTAACCCTAGATATAATCTCGTCATGGAATTAATCATTTAGAGAATAAGGGACAAATATGATCCAAGCCTTGCAAAGAGTCTTTTCAATACC
>CAZWOB010000098.1:0-7217 GCA_964635295.1 uncultured bacterium | reverse complement strand
GATCCCTTTCTGTCAACTTGCTCTCTTCCCATCGATAAATTTGTGCTGACAGAGAAATAGGGGATCCAAAGGTCTTCAATGTTCAGGCCATCGAACGCATTTTTAAGAGAATCCTCAAGTCCATAACCGGTGTAGAGACAGACCTTTGGAAATGTGTAGTCTATGCCGAGTTCCTCCATAAACGCCATTAATTGCTCCCTGACCTTTTCATAGGGCAGTTTTTGCGCTACAAAGGCGGCAAGGATTGCTCCCAAGTTGCTTCCGCAGATGAAATCGATCTGGACCCCAGCCTCTTCCAATGCTTTTAATACGCCTGCATGCGCTAAGGCGCGCGCTCCTCCGCCGCCCAGCACAAGCCCTGTCGCTTGATTGCCGATGTAGCGGGCGAGCCTTTTCCTGTCTTTCTCCCCTTCAAGGTTGATGTGATAGTGGTCAGTAGGTCGAATACGGTCAAGCCACTCGCGAGTATTTTTTGGACGCTGTTTCTCATTCTCATGGAAGAAAACAAGCCTTGTCCGTGTATGGTCATGATCGATTTTTGAAAGCTCAAGCGAGCGTGGTTCTTCGAATGAGGTCTGGCCTTCCGCAAAAAGGAGGAGTTCATCACAGCTGTCCAGACATGCCCGATTCCAATTGTTTTCTTGTGGGTCGAACACCAAAATAATGCAATCCGACTCGTAAGAAAGGTCAGTCAACCAATTCAAATACCTTAAAAACAGGGGATGACCAGGGACCATATTCTCCATGGAAAGAAGGTTCAGCTCCCTTTGAATGGCCTCACTGTTCCAAAGGGAGCAGTTGATCCCAAGCTCACCCAACCTGTTTGCGAGGTCTTCGGAGAGTTCGCGATAGGGGAGGTCACTGGAGAAGGGAACAATCCCAATCACTTTCGAAATAGGCCTGCGCTGGATGGCAACGCGTTCTTGCGATGAACGGTCGACATACATCTGCAAGAGCTTTTCAGAAATATAACCCGATTCCTGTTGCAGTTTCTTGAATATCGACGCGGGGATCGAAACGACCAGACTCCGTCTCTGGGCGTAAATCGAAGAGGTTCTGTTCCTGCCTGATAAGAAGTCAAGCTCGCCGAAGAACTCGCCTTGAAAAATCTCTCTGACAGTTTCGGTCTCATCTTCCCGATGCCTGCGCTCTTTGAGACGTCCATTGATGAGCAAGTAGATGTCGTTTGAAGGTTCATTGTACTGGTAAATCGTATCGCCCTGATCGAACTCCAGTATTTTCGCGTTATTGACAAAAGCATTCAGCTCATCGGTTTTGATATTATCAAACAATCGCGTGATCGATGATCTGACCCTGTTGCTTTTGATCCTGTCGTAGATGATCTGTTTGACGGCATAGAGGGTAGAGCTGAATTTCTGCAAAAGCCAAAGAAAATCTTCTTCTTTGATCTGGAGCAGCGTCGTTTTAACGTTCGCTGTCACGGTCGCTGTCCGCTTTTCCCCAAAAACAACAGCAACTTCTCCAATCAACTCCCCAGGCCCCAGATTGTCTGCCTGGATCGTTTTCCCTTTGTCGCTTTCAATCGATACGGATAAGCTTCCGTCCATCACAATGTAGACATGGTCTGCGCGTTCACCTTGCTTGATCAGGTCCTTGCCTTTGGCAATGGAGATTTTCTCGAACAGATCAAGCACAGCCTCATTTTTTGAAAAATCGATCTCTTTGAAAATCGAGATCTTTTCGAGGAAGATCGCTTTTGTATTTCTATCTCGTTCATCTTTCATATCAAACTTCATACTCTCGTTTTAATCGCTTAACAAGTTTCTTGATGTCATCGACAATCAAAAACCAGGAGGGGACAAGCAACAGGGAAATGATTGTCGCAAAAAGGACGCCGAATCCAAGTGAGATTGCCATTGGAGTCAGAAAACGCGCTTCGAATGAGGTGTCAAGCATGAGTGGCAATACTCCGAAAAATGTTGTCAACGATGTCAATAGGATCTGCCGAAACCGGATTCTGATCGCGGACAGGATGCAGTCGAGCAGAGGGCGGTCGCCTTTCTCAACTTCTTGGGTAATGGCTTCGATCAGGACGAGGTTGTCGTTGATGACCACTCCTGAAAGGGAGATCATTCCCATCATGCTGACCATGCTCACTGGAACGCCTAATATAACATGGCCGATGACTGCTCCAATGGTGCCAAACGGGATTGCTGCCATAATGAGGAAAGGGATGTAGTAGTCATAGAAGCACATCGCCAGAATGAGGTATATAAGCAAAAGCCCGATGGTGTAATTTGTCCTCATGGCTTCCATAAAGTCCATTTGCGCTTTTTGTTCCCCTTCCTTTGAAAAGGAGAGGCCTGGATATTTTCTTTTTAATTGAGGGAGGACTTCTTCTTCTAAATTGGAGATGATCGAGCTAAGGTTTCCTTTTTTAGGGTCGACCCCTGCTTTGATCTTTTGGATTTTCTTCCCGTTTTGCCGCTGGAGTACTGGGGAGGCATTTTCAAGGATAGAGCTGCTCGCCTGAGAAAGAGGGATCTCTCCTCCCTGAGGGGTAAGGATAACGAGCTGGTCAAGGGTTTCTACACTTGAACGTTCGGCTTCGGGGAGGAGGATTTTAATTTTTATCTCTTCTCCGTCGATCGTCTGTCTAAGCGCTTCGTATCCATAAAATGCATTGCGGATTTGATCGGCGATTTCAACTGCGGTCAGATTTAAGCTGTCAGCAATCGGCGTTGTCTGGAAGGTGACTTGGGGCTTGCCCTTGACCACCCCTTGATCGATTGAGTATGTCCCCTGCAGGGCTCTCAGTGAGTCTGCGAAATCTTTGGAGGCGTTCGTTAACAATGTCCTGTCTTTATGGGACAAATTGTAAAAGATCTCTTTTCCTTTGGAACTGAATTCATCGGTGCCGGGAAACGTAAACGTCTGCACTTCTGTCATCTCGCCCGATTCCTGTCTCCATACGTCAGAGAAGTCATCTCCGGTAAATGATCGTTCTTTCTGAGGGATGAGGGAAACCTCGACTTCGAGCAGGTGGCTTCCCGGTACTTTTTCACCGATATCTTTGACGAGGTTTAGAGGCGTTCCTGTTTGGGTATAAATCCCGCGGATCAGCTCGGGGCCTCCAAATTTCAGCGCGGCCTTTCGCGCGCTCTTAACTAAATGTTCTTCGATTTCCTTGGTCGATCTCAGAGAGGATCCGTAAGGAAGCGTGACGCTGGCCACAACGTAATCGGAGCCTGGCCGGGGCAGGAACTCAAAGGGAATGTATCCCCATGAGAGCATTAAAAAAACGACGATCAAGATCGAAATGCTCAAGGTAAGGACAAAATATTTTAGCTTGCTGACAACGGAAAAAAACGGAAAGAAATACTTTTTAACGAACAGGTTGAGCAGAAAGCTGAACTTTTTGTTGGGAATATCGATCAGCAGAAATAACCCTTTCATCTGGCTGGATTTTGATTTGAGATGAGAGGGGAGGATAAAAAGAGACTCGACCAATGAGACGCAATAAACGCCAATGGCGACAGCAGGGATCTGGTACACGAGCTTCCCGTACGCACCTGGAATAAAAAAGAGGGGGAAAAAGGCTGCCATGTTTGTCAGAACAGCAAAAAAGACTGGCCATTTGACCGCTTGCGTCCCGATGATCGAGGCTTCGAAAGGGGTGAGCCATTCAGACCGTTTTTGATAGATACTGTCCCCGACGATGATGGCGTCATCAACGACCACCCCGATTGTAAGGACAAAGGCGAAAAGCGAGATCATATTGATCGATGCGCCAGTGAGCCAGATGATGAAGAATGATCCGAAGAAGGAAACGGGAATTCCTACCGCGACCCAGAAGGCCAGCCGGGGTTCGAGAAAAAGGGAAAGAAGGATGATCACCAGGATAAAACCCTGGAAACCATTGTTGAGCAATGTGGACATCCGGTTGTACAAGGGTTCAGTTTCGTCTTTCCATGAGAAAACCCTCATCGTATCCGGAAGCGAGGCGTTGAGGGTGTTGACATACTTGTCAATGAGCTTGACTATTTTGGTGGGGTCTTCTTCTCCTGTTCGGAAGACATCGATTCTCATGGCTGGTTTTCCATTGAACCATGCCAGGTTTTCAGAAGGAAATTGAACGGTCCTGATCTCTGCGATGTCTTCGAGGGTAACGATGCTTCCTTTCCTGTCGCGGAGGATGGGGACTTCCTGAAATTCCTGCAGGGTTTCCCTTTTCTCTTTTAGAGTGAGGAATACCTCCCTATTGTCTCCTTTGATGTTGCCGCCCGGGATATCTTTAGACGTAAGAGCAAGCTGATCGCCAATTTCTTTGAGCGTCAGGTGATATTTTCTAAGATTTTCCTGAGGAACTTCGACGTGGATCTCTTCGTCAATGTCCAACGTCAGACTGACCAGCGAGATGCCGGAGATCTCTTCAAGGTCGTCTTTTACTTTTTGTGCATACCGGTATAGATCGATCCTGGACTGATCCCCATAGAGGATGAGTGAGATCACTTGTTTTCGGTTTGTCAGTAGTTCGACCACTTCGTTTTCCACTTCATCAGGAAATGAGAGGATGCTGTCGACTTTAGTCTTGATATCCTGCAGGGCTTTGATCCCATCAGCGCCCCTGTTGAGCTCAGCTCTGACGATCCCTTTCCCTTCTAAAGCGATCGAGCGGATATCCCTGATCCCATCAATGGCCTGGATCTCCTCTTCGATGACAGTCAGGACCGACTCTTCCACCTCTTCGGGGCTTGAGCCGGGGTAATCGATAGAAATACTGACGATATCAATTTGAAATTCCGGCAGTATCTCGGTTTTGAGATTGAAGGCGATGAAAAAGCCCCCGAACAAGAGGATAAAAGTCAGCACGTGCGCGACAAAGCTGTTTCTGACGAACCATGCGATCGGTCCCTTGAATGTTTGCTGTGACTGTTTATCCGGTTTATGCATCTTTCTTTATTTTGTGCTCCTGACGATGACTGGCATTCCTTCGAACGCTGTTGGGATCGTTGTCAGCACCACCTTCTCTCCGTTGGATAACCCTGATTTGATATAGACAGACTCTTCAGTTTTGTAGACAGGATCGACTTTATTGAACTTCAAGCTGTCGTTTTCTGCGACTGTCCATACGATATTGTTTTCCCTAAGGGCTGTGCGGGGGATCTGATAAACATTCTCGACCTCATTGCCAATGATCTCGATCTCGACAAATGTCCCCAACAGAAATGGGAACTTGTTGTCCGAGCCTTGCTGCACGCGCAAGGGGTCATCGATGGCGATGAGCAGCCTGGCCATTCTGCCTCTGGAATCCAGATCGCTTAGCAGGCGCAGGATTTTTCCTTCCATCTCTATTTTTTTTATCCCGATGTTCTGCCGGACCATGACGGTGTTATTCTTGTCCAGGTCAAGCCAGTTGAGGTAATCAAGCGGGATGCTCGTTTCGATGTTGAACGCATCTGAAGCAACCAGCTTCGCAACGGGCTGCTGTACGGTGAGAAATTTTCCCACTTCAATATTTTCACTGACAACCACAGCATCGAACGGTGAATAGACTTTAGTTCTCTCAAGGTCTTTCAACGCCTTGCTCAATTGGCTTTTGGCAGATAAAACCGCTGCCTCTTTCTCTTTTAAGTGGGGGACCCGAAGCGCAAGGTTTGAGTCCAGGAACTCCTCTTTGACCTCTTCGGAGATCATTTCCCAGTCTTGTTTGGCGACCTGTTGCCGTCCTTTTTCTATTTCCAATTCTAATTGCGCCCTTTCGAGGTTCCCTTTTGCTTGTTCAAGAAGCGCATTGTAATTCGTCTGATCGACCTCCCACAGGACTTCCCCTTTGCTGACAGTTCCCCCTTTCACAAGGTTCTCCGATTTATAAACGACAAGCCCATTGACCTCTGAGCTGATATCGAGCTCTCGTTGAGGTTCCACCGAACCGAAGCTGAGCATTTCAACCGGGACGTTTTCAGGATGGACGACCAAAACATCGACGCGGTATCCGGAAGCGATCTCCTCCGATTCTTCAGCTTTGGGTTTAAGCAGGTTGAGCAAAAAGATGATCAACCCAAGAGACAGGATGGTGTATACGACCAACCGGAATTGGTTGTTCGATCCAATTTTCTTCAGGAATTGCATGTAGTCCAATTCACCCCTCCCAAAGCCCGGTAGAGCTTGCTTCTGATTTTTAACAGATTGATCTTCTCATTGATCAACCTGCGTTCAAGGTTCTGTTTGACTTGGATCGCTGTGATCACCGTCAGATAATCGTTAAGTCCGTTGAGATAGGACCGTCTTGCCTGCACGAGGTTTCTTGCAGATATGTCGAGTTCTTTTTGAATCTGCTCAACAAGCGCTTTTTGGTACTTCTCTTCGGCCAGGCTGCTCTCGACCTCTTCCAGAGCATTCAAAAAAGCCTGTGTGTAGGCGGTGATCAGACCACAAAGAATGGCCCGTCTTCTCAACACCTCGGCCCGTCTTTTCCCACCATCGAATAGGGGAGTCAGCGTATTCAACGCGATCTCCCATGCCGACCGTTTGAAAAGATCGGCGATCTCTTGCGCGAAATTGGTGTAGTCCATCATCAGAGACAGTGCCGGAAACCTGGCAGCGATCGCCGCAGCCACTCCGTAATCAGCGGCAGAAATCCGTTTTTGGAAGGCGCGCAAGTCAGGTCTGTTGACGAGCAGGTCGAACGGGCTCCCAATATCCGGAAATGGAGGAAGCTCAATCCCTTCTTCGGGGAAATGAAATCTGCAGTCGCAGGGGACTCCTCCCAACAGGACATTAAGCTGATTTTCGATCACTTCAATATTGGACTGGATCGGGAATGTATTTTCGATGACCGATTCGAGCTGGAGCCGTTGTTGCGTGACATCGATGGCCTGCGCTACACCCATTCCGTATCTCACTTCGACCAATTTGAGAAGTTTTTGACTGACTTCTATTTGTTCTTGAATAAGCGCGTACTGTTGATGCTGTTCCATCAAGCTTAGCCAGGCATCGACAACTGTACCGCTCAATAGCAAAGCCGTTGACTCAAGGTCTTCTCTTGTCGCCAGCATTTCCAGACAGGCAGCTTGCTGCTCGGAGCGTATTCTGTTCCAAATATCAAGTTCATAGGAAAGAAAGAAAGAGTGCGAATAGGCGGTGAGATGAAAATCTTCAGGAAGATCCGGAAGTAGGGCGGGAATTGGGGTACCGAATAACAGTGGCTGTTTGGAGCGGTCGATGCTGAAATTTGAAAAGACATGCGGCTTGAG
>CAZWOB010000097.1:0-7234 GCA_964635295.1 uncultured bacterium | reverse complement strand
GGGCGGGGGACCGCGGGAAACAAGCCGAACATCAAAATAATCCAGAAAAAAAGAAAACCGGCAAAGAGAAGCGCCCCTTTGATATGAAGGGCCGTATTGGCATGCCTGGATTTTCCCGTCTTTGCAAAGTAGGCATCGACGCGTCGGCGCACTTCTGTCAGGAACTCGTCCTTCGTCTTTCCCTTGAACAGGACTTTTTTCTTTTCTGTACGTGTATCTGTCGTCATAAATGATGTTCTTTTTCCAAGAATGTTGTAAACTATTCCCAATTAAAATTGGTAGTAGATTTTTTCAAAGGATACCCAACATGTTGGACATGTACAATCAAGTAAGTGAAGTGAGGACGTCTCCGGATTTTAGCATCGGAGGAAATAAAATTTTCTTTATTAGTTTGGGGTGCCCGCGCAACCTGGTCGACAGCGAAGTGATGTTGGGTATCTTGTTAAGGGCTGGCTACGAGCCGTCTGAAAGGCTGGAGGATGCAGACCATATCGTCATCAATACCTGCGGATTTTTGAAAGCTTCGCGTGATGAGTCCCTGCGGACAATCAATGAAGCATTGGAGCAGCGTAAGGAGGGGGCGAAAGTGATCGTGACCGGATGCATGGTGCAAAGCCACAAGGAAATGATCACAAGTCCAGTTGACTATTTCCTGGGGTCGGGAGATGTTGAAGGGATTTTGGACGCCGTTCGTTCGGGGGAAAAGGGAGAACAGGTCACCAATGCGAGGAGTTATCTCGAGGCGGGGGAAGTGCCGCGCACCCTTTCCACACCAAAACATTTCGCGTATTTAAAGATTGCCGAAGGGTGCCGGAAGCGATGCGCCTATTGCATCATTCCTACGATAAAAGGGCCATTGAAAAGCAAACCGGTTGAACGGGTGCTCAAGGAATTCCGAGTCCTCTTGAACCAGGGAGCCAAAGAGGTGATCCTGATCGCGCAGGATTTGGGCGATTGGGGCAAGGATATCGGGTTCAAGCGCACCGACGGTCTGATCCATTTGTTAAAAGAGCTCTTGAAAGAAGAGGGGGATTACTGGCTCCGGCTGATGTACCTCTATCCCGATGAGATCACTGATGACCTGATCCAGTTGATGAAAGAGGAGCCCCGCATCTGTCCCTATATCGATATGCCGATCCAACATGTGAACGATGACATGCTGAAAAGCATGCACCGAGCGACCAATCGAGAGCAGATCGTCGGGACAATTGAAAAGATGCGGGAAGAAGTTCCCGATATTACCATCCGCACCAGCCTGATCGTCGGGTTTCCGGGAGAAACAGAGGAGCAGTTTGAAGAGCTGGCCGGTTTTTTGGAAGATTACAAATTGGATAATGTCGGCGTGTTCCAATTCTCCCGAGAGCCAGGAAGCTACGCTTACGACCTTCCCGATCAGATTTCTGAAGAGGTCAAACAGGAACGCTATGACCGATTGATGCAAATCCAACAAAAGATCGTGGAACAGGAACAGAAAAAATGGGTTGGCCGTGTCCTTGATGTCGTAATCGAAGGGTATCACCCTGAGACCCGTGTCCTGATGGTCGGCCGCCATCGCGGGCAGTGTCCGGAAATTGACGGTCAGGTGCTGATCAACGACGCTAGCGGCGTAGACGCCTTCGGCAAGCGTTATCAGGTGGAGATCACAGACGTTTCAAGCTATGATCTGATCGGGAGAGTGCTCCCTGGTTCGGGCAAGTAGATTTTGAACGCCTCCCCGTTGTCCAATCTCTTGAATTGATCGAGGTGTTTTGACCTTTCATCCTTTTGGAGATGGACGAGTGCCAGAGTTTGCAGGTTGGGCAGCGAGCGGGCGTAGGCGATCACTTCCTTTGCCGTTGTGTGCCCTTCGATCGCGCTCTCCAATCCAAATGCTTCGTGAACAAGGATATGACAGTCGTGGAACAACTCCCTTGTCTCAGGCGTCAGTCCGCCGTCTCCGCTGAAACCGATTGCTTGATCGCCTTCTGATATTTTCACGGCATAATTCGTCAGACTGTGGTCGGAAGGAGCGAATGTGAGCTGCATCCCACCTACGTTTACCTGATCGACAGTTTCGAGATAGTCAATATTATAGGGCAGTTGCTCATCGCAGTGCGGATATCCCAACCTTATCAAGGCTGCGATCCTCTCCTCAATTCCCGGTTGGCTGATGACGGTGAGAGGCGCAGTCCGTCCCCAGGCTTTCCATGCTGCAAGCAAGGGGATGACCCCAAACAGATGATCTGCGTGGAAATGGGTGATATAGATCGTATCTATCTCATTGGGGCTGTTTAATATAGAGTATAGCTGTCCGAGGCAGGCATAGCCGCAGTCGATGAGGAGGGTCGTTTTTTCACCGTGTACAAGAGTGCAGGAAGTTCCCATCCCTGGATCAAACGCTTCGCCTACACCTATAAAAGTTAATAACATAAGATAATTATTCAAATTTAAAGATTAAAGGTCTATCAAGAAATTAAAAGACATAGGAGATGCTGATGAAAAAGTGGATTCCAATTTTACTTGTTCCCCTCATCATTTGGGGCTACACGCATGGATCTGACGAGCGGGGGGATAAAGAAGCGGTCCGCAAAAAAACCGAAGATTACGTCAAAGCCTATAATGATCGTGACGCGGAGAAAATTGCGGGGTATTGGCTTGAAGATGCAGATTATACCAATTTGAACACCGGCCGCACGGTTTCCGGGCGTGAAGAAATTCGAGACGAGTTTGCAGAGTTGTTTAAAAATGAACCGGACCTCACTTTAGAGGTTTCGATTGAATCGATCTCGTTCCCTTCCAGCGGGAAAGCCGTCGGGGTCGGCACAGCGACAGTGACAGATGGAGAAGGAGATAAGGAGATCACCCGCTTCCGTGTGACCTTTCAAAAAATGAACGGCGATTGGTATCTGGCCAGCGAAGGGGAAGCGGAAGAGAGCGCACCTCCTTCAAACTATGAGCAGCTAAAAGGTCTCGAGTGGCTGATCGGCAATTGGGAAGATTCAGATGAAGATGTCCAGGTGGAATCGACATATGAATGGGACAAGTACAAAAATTTCATTAAACAGCACTACACCGTTCAGACCTTAGGCAAGGAGGCGCTGGAAGGGAAGGTGATCATCGGTTGGGACCCTGTCAATGAAACCATCCGTTCCTGGCATTTCGATTCCCACGGCGGGTTCGCGGAAGGAGAGTGGAAGAAGATGGGAGACCGATGGGTGGTCGAGTCGCTGCATACGCTTCCTGACGGAGGGATCGGGTCTCAAATTCAAGTCATCACACCAGAAGGAAGCGACGCGTTTACTTACGAAATCTCCGGACGGGTCGTTGACGGGGAGATCCTTCCCAATATTGAACCGATAAAAGTGATTAGGAAAAGGGGGTAGGACATGAAAAAGCAGATGATGAAATGGATGATGTTTGCCCTGAGTGTTTCTCTTCTGACAACGCTTGAATTGGATGCGATCGGCGGCCGCGGCGGCGGACGAGGGGGAGGAGGTGCCCGTGGTGGCGGAGGCCTAGGAGGCGGACGCTCCATGCATGGGGGCGGACATGCCAGGCAGGGGAATAGCGTGAACAGAGGACACTCTATGAGCAGGTCCCGTCCGCAAACCAGACCTTCTCAACAAAGGCCTCAGCAAAAAAGAAAACCCGCTGCAACACGCAAACCGACGAAACCCTCGACAAGAGATCTCGGCAAGCGGCCGACAAATAAGTCGATTGAAAACTTTTTGGGACAAAAACAGAAACGTCCCGCAGCCCGCCCAGAAGGACGCCCGGGAGCTGACCGTCCGGGCCGCCCCGTAGACCGGCCTCGTCCGGAATTGCCAGGGGACAGACCGGGAAGGCCGGCAGACAGGCCTCGTCCAGAGTTGCCGGGAGAAAGACCTGGCAGACCTGGGGATCGTCCGGGAAGACCGGGAGACCGTCCTGGACAGCGTCCGGGGGACAGATGGCAAGATAAAGGTGATCGCATTCGCGAAAGCAGGCACGATCGATTGCACGACCATTTTGACGATGACCATTGGTGGAGGAGAGCCGGCTGGGCTGCTGCTATTGGCTGGGCCGGATGGAACTGGGGAACCCCCTATTATTACGGTTATACCGATGATGGGGGTTGGGGCTACTATGACGACACCGGGTACTCAGACGATGTAAGCGCACCGTCCTATTCTGAGCAAAGCGAGGCGATCTCTTCCGCTTCCGACGCTGACGAGGTGGCGGACGAGGACTGGCTTCCATTGGGGATGTTTGCATTGACAAGTCCTGATGACAGCAGCGCGCCTCCAAATGGCTACATCCAGCTCTCCTTGAGCAAAGATGGGCAATTGAGCGGCTACTATTACAACTCTACAGCGGACAAGTCCTACGAAGTTGAAGGGAGGGTCGATCAGGATACCCAGATCGCCGCCTGGCAGATGGCCGAGAGTGAAAACTCTCCCATTGTGGAAACAGGAATTTTCAACCTGACGCAAGAGGAGGCTCCCGCCAGGGTGCATTTCGCTGACGGACGGACACAGAATATGCTCCTTGTTGCATTGGAGGATGACGGCAGCTAGAGATGATACCTCCGGAGGCGTACACGATCATCTCCAGCTTGTTTCCACGCTTGCTGGGGATGATCTATTTCTTTGCCTTTTTCCCATTTATTTTTCAGATCAAAGGGCTGGTGGGAGAAAAAGGGATCCTCCCTGCACAGCAATATCTGGAAGTCTTTAGAAAAAGAATGGGGAAGAGAAGGTACTTTCTGTTGCCCACTCTTTTTTGGCTCAACTGTAGCGATAGGGCATTAGTTATCGTACCGGTTATCGGTTCCGTGTTATCGGTTTTATTGATGTTAGGGGTTTGTCCTCCTTTGTTATTGGCTGTTCTGATCCTGTTGCATTTATCCATTGTGACTATCGGACAGGATTTTCTGGGATTTGGCTGGGAGGGGTTTTTCCTGGAGCTTAGTTATCACGCGCTGCTGATGAGCCTCACAGTCGTTCCGAACATTTTTGTCTGGCTGAGCGTCAATGTGTTGATTTTCCGCATGCATCTGCAAGCGGGCACCTGCAAGCTGATGAGCGGCGATCCCTCCTGGAAGAACCTGACTGCTCTTTGCGTCCACTATCAGACCCAGCCTATTCCCAGTACATTGGCGTGGTATGCGCACAAACTTCCCGTGTGGTTTCAGAAGCTCTCAGTCGCTGCCATGCTCGCCGCTGAAATTGTCCTGCCGTTTTTAGTCTTCGGAATAGAGCAGATGCGTCTGATTGCCTTTGCAGGGTTTTTCGGACTGCAATTTTTCATCTGGGTATCTGGCAATTATTCGTATTTAAATTATCTGACCTCAGTTGCTGTTTCACTGTTGATCAGTAATACGTATTTGTCAGGGTATATTTCCGCTCCCGATCCGGCATCCCATTCCTGGGTCATCTCTTCTTTCATTTCTCTTGGAGGGATTGGATTATTGGCTGTGCAGCTATTGGCTCTTTGGTATCACTTCTTCCGAACACCCTGGCTCAATCGTCTGTTCCGCAATCTCTTTCCCTATCATTTGGGAAACCGCTTTGGTATTTTCGCCGTGATGACCACCGAACGATACGAAGTGGTATTGGAGGGAAGTATGGACGGGGAGCAATGGGAGGAATTCTTATTTTGGTTCAAGCCTTCAGAACCGGAGCGCAGACCTCGTCGGATCGCCCCCTTTCAACCACGTTTGGATTGGCAGGCATGGTTCCTCCCGTTTACCACTTTTGAGAATTCTCGGTGGTTTCAGCAATTTGTGGTCAGGATTCTTGAGGACTCTCCCGAAGTGCGCAAATTAGTGCGATTTCACCCCTTTCCCGGTCATCCACCTAAATTTCTAAGAGCAAAGCTCTATCTCTATGAATTTACCCCTTGGGGGGCGAAAAATTGGTGGAAGAGGAAAGAGATCGGCGAATATATGGATATTAAATATATTAATTGACTTTTAATAAATTTTTTATTAACATTACCTTTTATAAAAAAAACAAAGGTGTAATAAAATGACATGTGTATCAGTTGTTAGTGGGGGAAGGACACATTTCGCTAGGGGCGAAAATTATGTGGGAAGCGTCAACAGCTACAATAATTGGCTGACCAAGTTGGTGACCAAAATCTTAAGGCTCTCGATGACCGTGACAATTTGCGGAGAAAAGCATCGGGTCAACAAGAAAAGCTATAAAAAGCTTCTCGTCGCGGTGGGCACTGAAGAAAGTGTTAAAGTTGGAAATTATAAGACTATTCTTCAGCTTGGTTACTCTTCTCACCAAGGGAATATCCGCGATCATATCAGTCAGAAAAAGCAGGCGATTTTGTCGGTGAAGTTAGCCAGCGCGATTATGAAAAAGGATGAAGATGAAGCGATCAAGCTGATCTATCAGGGGGCTGATCTTGAGCGTAAGTATCATCAGATCGGCGAAGCTGGTATTTCTTTCTCAAAGTTACAAAAGGTGTTTAATCCTGACATGAGTTTCAAAGTCGAAGTTGTTACCGGAACTCCTTGGATCCATGCCAATCATCAGGGGCTTGCGCGAGTGAAAGGAGCTCTCATGGCTGCTGGTGCAGACCAAACAAAGAGAGGCGAGAGATACGATTATAAACAAAAGATCAGAGCGATCCGTAGATCAAGGACCTTAGGGATCACTCCAGCGTTCGGTATCGGTTTTACCGGCCCCTTTTGCGGAATGGCGATCGGGGTTCAAAATACAGCAACTCCCATTCACACAAGGGAAAGAAAAAATATCAACCATCTCAGGTATTCGTAAAATTTCGGAAATTTTGCTTCAGTAAGATTTCCCATCATGCTATGTTTAATGACGGCCAAAGAGGGTAAAACTCACTCTCTTTGGTCTTTGTTTTACGGGAAGGTGATGCGGCAGTTTTTTAAAGAAAATCAGGCGTTCTGGGGTGATGTTTTCAGGTTTTGCGTTGCCGGGGCGCTGTCTGTCGCGACGCAGTATTTTGTCCTGATCACTCTTGTCGAAGTCTTCCATCTGAATCCAACGTTTTCTTCAGCCACTGGATTTATCTCCGGATGTGTAGTCAATTATCTACTTCTCTATTTTTGGGCATTTACATCCAGCGCGCGCCATCACATTGCTCTTTTGCGCTATGTGACCGTGATGAGCGGTTCCATGACGATCAACGTGGTGATCTTCTGGGCGTTAACGGAGAGGGTCGGCATGTGGTATCCGGTCTCGCAATTTTTCGCTACCTGTTCTTCTTCCTGCTTCAGCTTCCTCGCCAACCG
>CAZWOB010000096.1:0-7275 GCA_964635295.1 uncultured bacterium | reverse complement strand
GGCTTATATCCAACTCCCACACCTCCGTCTATCATATATAATACCCATGCATAATTCATATCATACATGCTTGTGCTTGAAGACCAATAAAACTCCTTTACATCATTACATAGATGAGCACATAGCAATGCCGGCGAATCTCGATTCATGTCTGTTAAACTCTCTAGTTCAATGATATTGGGGACTCGCCAATCATTATGGCCATATTCCATTTTGCCGTTCATCTCTGAAACAAAAGCAAAGGCCGAATTCCAATCTACTGCATCTCTGGTGACATTTGCATTCCGCAGCCATTCCAGGCCTGTAGCATTGTCACAGATAGTCTGTTTCGTTTCTGTGAAACGATTCCTGAATGTTACGCCTGACTGTATTTCACCATCTTGACCGGTGCCATGGCAATCTATAACAACACCGTCTTCATCAAAACATATTCTCTGCCCGGTCTGAAACAACGTGCTTTTATTATTCTCTACAGTTCGAACGGGCCAAACCATATATGAATTATACTTCATCCCTTTGAACACTCTGCCACCTCCCAAATGAATGTACCATGCCTGGTTTGGCAACCTCACACACGTTGAAGAAGTCCAGTAGTAGCTGGTAAATACATTCGTAAACGGGTGACCCGGCGGCAGGCAGGGATTAATTGTTTCATGACTGATCAAACTGAATAATTCTTTACGGTTAGGGACCCTCCAATCACGATAACCATATAGTGCTGACTTATTAAGTTCCTTGATACTGTCTAAAGCCTCACACCAACTTCGGGAAAAATCTAACAAAGAGGCGTTTCTTGTCCACATCAAACCCGTATGTTCGTCAACAACAGTTTCATTTTCTACCAGAAAACGATTAATAGGGGACATTGCCAATTTATACAATATATTTACCGGCACCATCTCTCCATGGCTTCCACGTCCAATCCGCCATCCCGTTCCACTCGAGAATAAGCCGCATAAACAGCCTGGGGACTCACACCAAGCTCTTCGGCAAGTACCCGGCCGCTCTTTCCTAAATAATACGTCCAAACATAACAGAGAACAGCTCTGGCACATGACACATTCTCAGACCTGCCTCCACCACACAGGGCATGACGACTGACTCCCATATCTTCGGCAATCCGTTGCTTCAGCTTTGACAATTCCACCTGCCTGTATCTTCCTTTCAAATGAGCATCCGCTTTCTCAAGCAAGGCCGCAACAAACTCAGAAGATCCCAACACACGTTCGTCAGACCGATATGCCTCGCGGCCTCGACGTAAATCCGCAACTGCACGCCAACCACCCATGCTTCGATAAAGCCCGCCACCCATAAGGTCAGCCCTTCGGCCCTGAGCAACACCATCCGATACAAAGGCCCGATACCTCTGCACAGCTTTCCGATCTGTCCCGCCAAATCGACTCCACACCTCTTGAGTATCCTGCCATGACCGGTCTATTCGACCCACAAGGACCGCATGGCCTGTATACGGATACCGGTCCAACCCCTTCAGGTCCCTGACAACACCAGCACGCAGAGGATTAAGGTGCAAATATCGAACAAGTTCTAAAAAGTATGGCTCCTCCTCGCATATTATAGACTTGAAGCGGTTTTGAAATACATGTCCGTGACGTCTATGCCGGCGGTTAAAGTATCCGGCATAACCTGTTAACAATGAGCGCATGCTCCTGGACAAAGAAATCTTTCCGGTCCTGATCAGAAGATGAAAGTGGTTGGGCATTAAAGACCATGCGTAAACGATCAGTTTCCCTTCCAGGGCAAGACCTGATAGACGGCGAACAAACTCATCTTTGTCACGGTCATCAATAAAAATTGGCCGTCGCTCAATT
The DNA here is from genome assembly GCA_964635295.1 of uncultured bacterium. Taxonomy (GTDB): domain Bacteria; phylum Chlamydiota; class Chlamydiia; order Chlamydiales; family Waddliaceae; genus Waddlia. Next base: position 5,446 of record CAZWOB010000096.1, on the reverse strand, counting down.
CCACGTGCCATAACATGATGCAAAACACCAGGCGCATCCAGTCGGGCTTGTCTCACCATACAGTATAGGTACCTTAATTTGTATAAATTGGCAACGTCCCCTATGTCTTGCTATGTAGAAGTTACTTTTTAATTTTGTTTGTTAATATCATATAAATGTTTGGTTGACAGTTGACAAACAGACATAAAATTTGTATTATTGTCTCAATAAAATAAGCATATACTATAAAATCAAAGACATACAACGGTGGCAACAATGGGAGACCCATTCGAATACGTTTTTCCTTGCATCAAAGGTGTTCAGGCAAAACAGGACTATTTTGTTTCGATGTGCCCGCTTCGACTCATACCAAAAATATTTTTGTTCAACGAAGAAGAACTCGTGCCAGAGCTAAGAGCACAACGCTTTTTGAACAAAGCACGCCTTCCGGACATGTCACGCTATATATTAGAAAATCCAAATAGTTACGTCTTTTCAGCGATTACAGCATCAATAGATGGAGATATGAGGTTTGAACCCATAGGAACCAAAGACGAATCAGCTCGAATTGGGTTATTACATGTCCCGATGTCAGCACAATTCATCATTAACGACGGACAGCACAGAAGGGCAGCTATCGAAATAGCCATACGTGAACAACCCGAAATCGCTGACGAAAGCATCGCGGTCGTATTTTTCCTCGATAAAGGCCTCAAAAAATGCCAACAAATGTTTGCAGACCTAAACAGATACGCTATAAGACCGTCTAAGTCGCTCGGCGTTCTATACGACCACCGAGACGAAACCGCTGAACTCGCAAGAGAAATCGCGTTCAAGACAGAAACGTTCAACGGTGTCGTCGAAATGGAGCGAAGCACCCTATCACCGAGGTCAAGCAGGCTGTTTACGCTGAGCTCCATATACAACGCAACTTCGGCCTTGCTCTCAGGCATCGAGACAAAGGATTTTGACGAAAAATCGAACATAGCCACCACGTTTTGGAACGAGACAGGCAAACACATCAATGAGTGGCGCCTCGTAAAAGAAAGGAAAATAACGTCGGGAGACGTAAGGCGTGACTTCATACATTCACACGCGGTCGTGCTCCAAGCGCTCGGAAAGGTCGGAAACGCCGTCCTCAGGAACGGACAAAAAACCTGGAAAACCAAACTAAAAAAACTGGAAAGCATAGACTGGTCAAGATCGAACTCTAAACTGTGGGAAGGAAGGGCGATGATCGGCGGAAGAGTCTCAAAAGCACAACATAACGTGACACTCACCACCAACGCTATAAAGAAACACCTCGGACTCGAGCTCACACCTGAAGAACAAAAAGTCGAGGACGCATTCAGTCGAGGAGAATATGTCAAAAAGTGATCACACAAAACCTGTGTCTGCGTTTGATGAACTCGGATACAAGAACACTATAAAGGAACTCACAAAGAAAATCGGCGAGCACTACACGTCGTTCGGCGCACCATGGGTCATAGGGTACAGCGGAGGAAAGGATTCGACAGCGGTCCTGCAGCTCGTATGGATGAGCCTCGAAGCCTTGCCACCCAGTCAAAGAAAACACCAAGTCCACGTGATCAGCACCGACACGCTCGTCGAAAACCCGGTCGTCGCGTTCTGGGTCACAAAACAATTACAAAAAATGCAGTTAGCGGCGATATCCAAAGGGATCCCAATAGAGACGCACCGACTGACCCCCGAACCAGAGGACTCATTCTGGGTCAACCTCATAGGCAAAGGATATCCTGCGCCCAGACCGATGTTCAGGTGGTGCACGTCCCGCCTAAAGATAAATCCGTCGAACAAGTTCATAACAGAGATCATTAAGAAACACGGCGAATCCATCCTCGCATTAGGTATGAGGAAGTCGGAGAGCTCGATGCGGGCAATGTCGATGGAAAACATCGAGAAACGGCTTGGCCGCGTTCAAGAATACTTGACACCCAACTCAGAGCTCCAAAACAGCTACGTATACACACCGATAGAGAACTGGGGCAACGACGACGTATGGCAGTTCCTCCTTCAAAACAGCGAAACACCTTGGAGGACCGATAACAAAGAGATCCTCGAATTTTATAAAGGAGCAACCAAAGACAGGGAATGCCCGATGGCTTACACTACGGGGACTTCGAGCTGCGGCGACAGCCGATTCGGCTGCTGGGTATGCACCCTGGTGAGCCAGGACCGATCAATGTTGGCAATGATCCAGAACGACCAAGAAAAAGAATGGATGCAGCCCATGCTCGAATACAGGGACTTGTTCAACATCAAGGAAGACCGGGACAGGCGAGACTTCAGACGCATCGACGGCAGAGTCCAGCTCTTTAAAGACAGAACCATACACGGGCCATACTGGCAAGACGACCGCGAAGACCTCCTAAGGCGTCTCCTCGAAGTCCAAAAACTAGTGAAAAGCAAGAAGCCGGATGACGTTCTGGACTTCGATATCATAACGATCGAAGAACTGATAGCTATTAGAGAGATATGGCTGGAGGAAAAAGATGAGGTAGAAGACAGCCTGCCGCGAATATACGAGGAAGTCACAGGCGAAAAGTTCCCTGTTGAACAAACAGACGTAAACCGGGCGTTTGGTTGGGACGAGATGCAGATCCTTAAAGAGGTCTGCGGCGAGGACAAGCTTCACTATCAGCTGGTCAGGGGCCTAATCAGCCAATCACAGAGGTACCGGACGATGGCGCACAGGTCAGGCCTGTTCGACGCCTTAGAACAAGTGATAACCAAGCATTTCTATGAAGACGAGGAAGACGCCGAAGGCAGAGCCAGGCGTTATCGTGACAGAAAAATTGACATAAAAGAAAAGATTGAGTTGCTCCAGTGTTCGCCGTTCGTGCGGCAAACTGAGAGCAGAACCGAAACCGAAGCGAACCAAGAATCATGATATTTGACGGAATAACTCTGCATAACTACGGGGTATACCTCGGCAGACAAGAAATAAGGCTGCAGCCAGAGAACAGAGAAAAGCCAATAATCCTGTTCGGGGGTCTGAACGGCGTCGGCAAGACGACCCTGCTTGACGCGTTCCAGCTTGGGCTGTTCGGTAAACTCGCTAACTGTTCGAACAAAGGCTCGCTCGCATACGACAAATACTTAAAGAAATGTATCCACAAATTGGTGAATCCGAAAGATGGAGCAGCGATAACGATCAGTTTCCGGCACACCTCAAACGGTACAGAACACGAATATGAGGTGACGCGGTCCTGGAAACAGAACAGGAAAAACGTTTCTGAGAGCGTCCTGGTCGTCCGCGACGGTAAGACTGATCCTGTCCTCACGGACTCTTGGAACGAATACGTAGAACAATTTATCCCAATAAGGATATCGAGCCTATTTTTTTTTTGACGGCGAAAAAATTAAGGATCTCGCTGACTTCAGGAAATCGGAGGAGCTTATAGCAACAGGCATCAATCAGCTCTTAGGCCTCGACCTCGTAAACCGCCTCTTAACCGACCTCGTCGTCCTCGAAAAAAGGAAGACGCTTGCCCTAAGAGATCATCATGAAAAAAAAAAGATTGAGATCCTCGAAAAGAAGGTACTTGACCTGAACGCAAAAAGTGGTGATTTGGCGCAGCAGAAAAAGGCCGCAGAAGAAGCGGTGAAATCAGTCCAGGAACAGGTAATCGAAATAGACGAACGGTTCAGACTCGAAGGCGGAGAGCTCTACCGCGAACGCGAGATGCTCGAATACAAAAAGGCCGAAACAAAGAAACAGATAGATGAGGCCGAACAAAGATTAGTTGACACAGCAGGAGGCATCCTACCGTTGGTCCTTGTCGAGCCTTTGCTTAGAAGAGTCTTGGAACAATCTAGAAAGGAAGAGACCGCAAGGCATAACGAGCAGCTGAACGGCATACTCAAGGAACGCGACAAGAACATCCTCGGCAAACTGAAAAAGAGGAAGGTATCCAAAGAGGCGCTAGCAGAAATCAGGGAGGTCCTGAACCAGGACATCAAGCAACGCAAAGAATCCAAGGACAAAAAGAAATACCTAAACCTTGAAGCTGAGACCGTCGATGCCATAGCCACGATCCTCCAAGAATCTCTCACCCAAGAATGCGAGGATGCTCTGCAGAAAATTGAGGACCTGAACACGCTGCAAACCGAGACAGAGAACCTGGACAGAAAGCTCGCCCAAGTCCCAGAGGCAGAAGCAATAGCTCAAATAGTCAAAGAAAAAGAAGACCTGATGATCGAGCTCAGAGAAGTCCAGGTAAACCTTAACATAATATTGAAGGAATACGAGGAAATTCAGAAAAGGATCATTAGAGCCACAACCGAATTAGAAAAAGAATACGAAAAAGAAGTGGACGCGGAGCACAACCGCGAGACAGCGTCAAGGATCATAGTCCACTCAAAGAAGTCGCGGAACACGCTCGAAAAATTCAAAGAAAAAGTTATCGCGTACCACCTCGACAGGATCCAGAGATACGTGCTGAGCAGCTTCAAAGAGCTCCTAAGAAAAGAGGCCCTCGTAACAGACATCAGGTTTGATCCGCAGACATACCGAATAGACGTGGTCGCACCAGACAACAAGATCGTCGATGTCGATCGGTTATCCGCCGGCGAAAAACAGCTTCTATCAGTATCGCTGCTGTGGGGACTCGCGCAGGCGTCCGGAAAAAGGCTGCCGACCATCATCGATACACCGCTCGGAAGGCTCGACACGACCCACCGAACGAACATAGTCAAAAGATATTTCCCTCATGCAAGTCACCAAGTCTTGTTGCTATCGACAGACGAGGAAATAAACGAGAAATATTATCGGATGATCATGCCATGGGTCTCAAGAGCTTACCACTTAGAATTCAACGACTCAAAACAGACAACTACAATACATCCAGGATATTTTTGGTAAGGAAACAAATGGCGATCGAAAACATCAAGCTATCCCAAAAAGAAAGAGACGGCCTCCTCAAGCTCAAGCGCTTGACGCACATACCGAACTGGAACACTCTTTGCCGCTGGGCTTTTTGTGTATCACTCGCAGACACTGAGCGGCCGAGAAACGTCAGGGTCATCTCTGACAGCTCTCTCGAGATGAAGTGGAAAGTGTTCGGCGGCAAGCATCATCGGATATATATGGCGATGCTGATCGAAAGATGCAAGCAGGACGGCGTCAAGTTGGGAGCTGACGAACTGTACCACGAGTTCAGACTACACCTGAATCGCGGAATAAACCAGCTGGTCTTGGACAAAACCCTAAAAGGCGTAAAGTCATTGCTACAAAAAGCCTTCATTCAGCAACCACCTGGAGATTCTTTGATAGAACAACAACAATAAATGAAGACGGAAAAAATGATGGATTATGTATACACCCTCAACCTCCAAGTATAGGGCAACACGATCGACGACTTACTGTGCGCAATAGACGAATTCAAAGAACAGATTGAAGTGGTATAGTTGTAGCGGACACTCCGAAAAGCGTGTTATAGGAATC
>CAZWOB010000095.1:0-7319 GCA_964635295.1 uncultured bacterium | reverse complement strand
TTCTCGCTTCTATCGACCCAAAACCAGAAAGGGCGCGTGCACTATTATCCTTGACCCCTGCGGAAAAGAGATGTTTAAGCGAGTACCTGACAGGGAAATCCGCAAAAGATATTGCCAGGGAAATTCATCGTTCTAAGCGGACGGTCGAAGTGCACCTTGACAACGCTAAGCAGAAATGCGGGGTAAACAACAGGACCCAACTTTTTGAGTTTCTCTCTCCTGTCCGTGATTACCTATAAATTTTTATTCAGATAGGTTCCTCTACTTCCGCTTGTTTGTACTCGTTCAATTTATTGCGGAGCGTACGTGGGCTGATCCCTAAAATTTCAGCGGTCTTTTTCTTATTGTTGTTGTGCGCGTGCAGTGTTTCGATAATCAATTGTTTTTCAAGCTCCCGCAGAGACAACCCGACAGGAAGGCCTTTCTCTTCCGATGCCTCGATATCGATATTGTGCTTTGCCGGAAGGTCTCCTGTAGGCTCTAAAAAGATCGACTCGGGAGTGATTTTATCTTCGCTTTCCATAACGACTGCACGTTCGATGATATTGGCAAGCTCTCTTACATTCCCCGGCCAGTTATAAGAAAGGAGTTTCTGTTTCGCAGATGGGCTAAGATCTTTTACCTTTTTGTGGTTCTCCTTCGACATTCTTTCCAGGAAATAAGTCGCAAGAGGGATGACGTCGTCTGACCGTTCCTTAAGAGGGGGGAGGTTGATCGGGACCACATTCAGCCTGTAATAGAGGTCTTCCCTTAATGCATGACCTTCAATCGCCTGCTTGACATCCCGGTTGGAAGTGGCAATGATCCTGACATCGACTTTTATCGGCTTCGATCCTCCAACCCTTTCAAAAACCTGCTCCTGGATAGCTCTTAGTAGCTTTGCTTGTACTGTCAATGGAATTTCAGTCACTTCATCCAGAAGAAGAGTGCCTCCGTTTGCCAGTTCGAACCGTCCAATGCGTTTTTGGTTAGCCCCCGTGAACGCCCCTTTTTCATGTCCAAAGAATTCGGATTCGATCAAGGTCTCCGGCACTGCCGCGCAATTGACTTTAATAAACGGACGGTTGCTCCGCAGCGATTGATCGTGGATTGCCTGGGCAATGACCTCTTTCCCTGTTCCCGATTCACCTGTGATGAAAACACTGGCGTTGCTTTTAGCGATGCGCGCCACATCTTTCAGGATCTTTTGCATTTCCTGGTTTTCAGCGATGACACCATTCTCTGAACTGGTTCTTTTATTATAGACCTCTTCTCTTAAAAATTGGTTTTCGGTGATCAGGGACTGATGCTCTTTCGCTTTTTCTACAACAGCTTCGATGGTATCCGGTGTAAAGGGTTTGATCAGATAGTTGAACGCGCCGTAACGCATAGCCTCGACTGCATTTTCGATACTTCCGTAAGCGGTGATGACAACAACCGGTGTTTGCGGAGAAAGCTCTTTGATCTTGGAAAGAACATCGATACCGGTCAGATCAGGCATTTTCATGTCGGTAAAAACGAGATCGTACGAATTATCCTTGAATTGTCCGACACCCTCTTTGCCATTTTCTGCTGTTGAAACCTCGAAGCCCTCGCGTTTCAGGGTTTCAGCAATAAAATTTCTGATAATTTCTTCGTCGTCAATGACTAGTATCTTTTCTATCGACATCTTTTAGCCTCTCGGTATTTTAATCGTGATCGTCGTTCCGCTTTCCTTGCTTGTATCGACCTCTATTGCCCCTTTGTGAGCACGAATGATTTTTTTTGCTTGAGCTAACGCTCCCTCTTCCCCGCCCCATGGAACTGTAAAGAAGGGGGAGAAGACCTTTGGAAGCCTGTCTTCCGGAATCACGTTGTCCTTATCTGCAATAACGATTTCGATGTTTCCATCAATGGCCTCCAGATTGACAATGGCCGAACCTCCATTTTTTACCGAGTGTACAACGACATCCGATAAATAGCTGAGCGCCTTGCGCATCTGTCGACCGTCCATTTGCAATGGCAGCTCCTTTGTAGATGCAGTCCAGCTTATCTGGTCCTTATCAAATACTTCCTTTACCGCTGCGATGAAGTCTTCCTCTTTCAATTTCAGCTCCAAAGGCTGTGCATACTCTAAGATTGCGCCCATGATCTGGTCGAGTGTGTTTGTTCCATCGACGATCATTTTAGCCAAACGCTGGTGATCAGGCTGACCTTCCAAATCTCTTTCAAGCAGGGACGCAAACCCTTTGATCCCTCCCAACGGATTTCGCAGCCTGTGGATGAGGAATGAAGCGACTTCTTTTAACGCATGTTCTTCAGCGTTTTCGATTTGTTCGCTTAGATCCTGCGATTTTGAACGGCTAGTTTTAACTTGGTTCATAGACTACCTCTCTAAGTGTTATCATAAAGGGTTTTCTTTTTTTTCGCTAAAAACCAATTAAATATTTGATTATAAGTGGTTTAGATATACAGAAAAGGAGGCAATGAGATGTTTGCAAAAATACCCGGGGTGTGACATAATATGCACTTGCGATTTGGAGAGAACTATTTTTATAAGCAAATCGTACGATTTTTAGGAGAATACATGTCACGCTATACAGGAAATCGAAATCGAATTGCCCGTCGTTTTGGTGTAAACATTTTCGGAAGGGCCCGCAATCCGCTCATTCACAAGCCGAATCCTCCCGGGGTCCACGGTGCGCGCCGCCGTAAGAAGTCCGACTTTGGATTGCAGCTGGAAGAGAAGCAAAAGCTGAAAGCTGTTTACGGTATGATCAGCGAGAAGCAACTTGTCAATTATTATAAGAAAGCCCTCAAACTGAAAGGGAATACTCCTCTTCATTTAGCAGAAATGCTTGAATGCCGCTTGGATAATGTCGTTTACCGCCTTAAATTTGCGAGTACGATTTTCGCAGCCCACCAACTCGTTGCCCACGGCCATATTCTTGTCGATGGCAAGAAAGTGGATATCCGTTCTTTCCAGGTGAAGCCCGGAATGGTGGTTTCTGTGAAGGAAAAATCTCAAAAGATGAAGGCCATCAACGAGGCATTGGACAATTCAATGAATGATGTCCCTGAGTATTTATCTCTTGAGCGCAATAAGTTTTCCGGCCAGTTGCTGGCGATGCCGGCGTTGGAGCAGATTCCATGGCCGTTGGAAATTAATCTACCTGAGGTTTGTGACTTCCTGGATCACACAAACTAAGGCAATACAGATTACCTCCTCCTTTGTTTTTGGTCCGTTTTGCATCTGCAAAGCGGACTTTTTTTTTGTTAATGCCCATGAATAATCCGATGCATTTCTTCTGGTGGCTCCGCCTTGAAAACATTCCAGGTAAACGAGAAAATTTTCGGTTTAAGTTGGAATTTGAAGTGCTTGATAGTTTTCGCCGCCTTTACTGACGTTGACAGCTCCAATGAACGTGCCGGGGTTGTCGCCGAGTGAAGATAGCATATACCCTATGGATGCGTTGGGAGTCCCTAGTTTTTCAAGCAATTGGATTAATTTCCTTAACATCCGGAGCTGTTCAGCTTCATCTTCCTGATTTCGCAGCCGTCTCACTTGGTCGGTGACTAAATTGACAATCGACAAAGGATTAGAATCTTCCTCGCTGGAAATTTCATCGACAGTCCTTCCTCCTAAAATAGAAATCAGAATCTGATCGCGCAGTCTGTTTGAGAGCGCTCCGCCAAGATCTGGTCGAAGAACACTGACTGCAGAATTACTGATCTGTTCAGTTAAGGCTGCCAAGCCTAAGAGCTCTGATCCGGTCGTGACGGATGCGACAGCTGTGTCGAATAGATAGCTGCCATCGACACGTCCCGTTTGTGCAGCAACAGCGCTGAATACTTCTTCTCTTAAGATATTTAAAAAATCACTGGATGAGAAGAAAGGGGCGCGTCGGTTTGCTCTTTCAAGAGCGCGTTCAAAAATTAGATTTGCCTGGCCTCTGGAGATTCCCTGCCCGGTCAGTTCTCCTGCAAATGCATTGTTGACAGCTTCCAGTCGTGAAGCAGAGATCCCTAAGACAGGTAAGAATGCTCCGTTGACATTATATGCTGTCACGCTGTTGGCAAGAAATTGTGCATCGTTAAGTGAAAATCCTACTGCGCGCAGTTCGTCTCTCAGTCGGTTGCGGAATTCCCTTTGGGTCTCGAAAATATTCGGATTGACAAGAGAGCGGTTGATCGCTTCTCTCAGAGCCAGCTCTAATCTCACAGATTCAGGCGCCAGAACGAAATTTCCTGAGGCGAGAGCCTGCACTTGATCTGCGATGAATTCCGCTTGAGAATTGCTGAGCCCTCGGATTTGCAGGTCTTCAATGAGCTCTTGACGTACGAGACCTTGTCCAAAAGCGACCCGTCTAAGGAAAGGGTTGCCGAGCAAAACGTTTGTCAGTCCGGGGAACTGTGTCAGCGGTACAACGACCCCGACAGTATCATAAAAATTCAGGGTTTGATTGGCGAACGCAAAGGCATCGCCACGGCTGAGGCCTAAGTCGCGGAATTGTTCAAAAAGCTCGTTTTTCAGACGGACTCGAGAGCCGAATCCTCCATGCTGCAGAGAACGAACGACAGCGTTGGACAGCATAATTCCACCGACGCCGATATCCACTCCAAATAAACTGTTGACCAAAGAAGCGGCAACCACAGAAGAATCGATGTTCACTCCAAAAGCGACATTCAAGTACTGCACGCCGACATCTCCACGGATCAGAGCGACGGTCTCGTTGGCCAGTAAATTGGCTTGGAGAGGGCTGATCCCTTCAGCGATAAACTGATTGACGACCGCATTGCGGAAACTGCTTATCGCGTTTAAGCCGATTCCTGAGTACACCACGTTATTGATCGCATTATTGACAATAGCTGCAGCTACACCGGTTGAGTATCCCAGTCGGTAGACTAAAGTATCAGCAAGCGTTTGTTTGGCAAATACGAGACTGATCGGATTTTCAAGGACGTCCAGAAGCGTAGCTCTTGGAGCCAATGCGATCAGGAGGTCTGCGGGTGGAAGTTGTGTCACTTGGGCGAAAATCTGAGGTACCAGGTTGGGTATTCCCAAAGCGCGTGCGTAAAATGCTGAGGAGACTCCGAGAACAGAAAGGTTAAGCGCTGCAGTTACTTGTGAAGAGAGGGAGGCAAAGTGTCCCACGGAAGTATTTCCAAACGCATTGAACAGGCGAGTGGCATTCGCAAGCCCTATTTCTGCCTGGGCAACCCTTTCAACTGCACTGGCAATGCGGAACGGATTGCCGGAACGGATTGCCCTTTCGAGTTCTCTTTGCGCATTTCTAAGATTTCTATTTGCGGCCCTTAAACGCTGGCGGGCAAAAAATCCCAGCCGGTTGACTTGGCCATTCACAATGATCCGGAACAACCCTGAGCTGACAATGGAACCGATCTCTCCTGCATAGGCAAGAGCTACTGCTGCAAATACCGCAGGGCTTTGCGCGCCGAAAGAACCCAGCCTTGAAGCCAGGAAGCGAAGAGCGGGCGATGAACTTAAAAGCGAACTTCTAAACAGCAGCTCGAACGCAGTGAACTGAATGCGTGAAAATAATCGCGCTGAGATCGGCAGACTGACATTTGCTGCAACTTCCCTGAACAGGATGCGGGACAATACGATTTGCAAACTACGGCTTTGAAGTCCGATGGCAGCTGAAGCCAGCCCTAAACCGCCGATTGAGTTAGCGGCAGCTTGAAAGACGGGATTAACCGTATCGAGATAACCAAAAGGAAGTGTCAAATTCTGCGTTTGAAGTGAGAGCAAAAAGATTTCCTGATTAATAAATGAATACTCCAGTGACAGTGATTCGTTGAAAAGGTCGGTAAAATTGACAAAGGAATTCACAAGAGGAATAAAGAACAGCGCCATCATGTCGAATGTGTTGACATCAGGCACCTCTCCTGGAACCACTGGCGGGGGGATCGTTCCGATTTGCTGAGTGTTAGGGACTTCTAGTCCGTAGCGGATAGGGAAACCGTTCAGAGCTTGATCAAACTTCGCATCCCCGTCTTCCGGTGGAGTGAACAAGGGACCGAATGCTGCGCGTACTGCGCCGTAAAAGGCTGCCTCTGTGGCGTAGGGGCCATTTGATTCGGCTGTATTGAACGCGGAATTGACTTGAGCGGTCGTTACTCCTGGAACAGCGTCCAGCGCCGCTTTGAAGTCATCTGTTCGGTCATCGTCAGGGGGTTGTAAAAATAGTGTCAGCCTCTCAGCAGCATTCGACGGGATCAACGGGGTAATGATCTGAGGGTGCGTCGGTACAGTCACATACAAAGGCTGCGGGTCTGGAACGGGCGTTGGCGTAAATGTTGGAAAGGGCGGTAAGGTATATTCCTGCCTTTCCGTATTCACTTGAGCTGCCAGGGTGTTGTACTCAGAGACAAGGGTATTGTAGGCGATTGTCTGATTGACGATAGCGTTGATGGCCGCCTGGACATCCGGCCTTCCTGCGACATATTGGTTCCAGAGGCCTATCTGTTGATTGATGTACTGGAAAGCAACAGCGTATTCTTCGCCTCCGAGGTCATCGATCTGTTGTTGAGTGAGACCTGCAAGAAGTGCATTTTTTTGTGCCTGGGATAAATTATTATTAATATTTGTCACACCCTGAGGTGTCAGATTATTGTATGTGTTCAGGATAGCATTTAAGTCCTGGATGGCGTTGCGGTCCTGAGACCAGACGTCAGTCATGAAAACGTTGAAATCGTTGGTTGCGATGACAAGGGCGTCATAAGCTGCCAGTACGTCTGCTGATTTTTGTTCAAGCTCGAACCAGGGGGCCACAACGTCGATAAGCTCTGAATGAAGCTCTTCTAATGATTGGGCCTCACGTGCAAGGTTTCGATTCCAGCGCTCAGAAAGTAAGGGGTCCAGTTGTTGAGCGTCAATGATGGCGCGTTTAAGTTTCTGGATGACACCCTGGATCAGTTCCTGAAGTTCCTCTATGGAAAGCCTGCCTGGCGGGAGATCGATCTGACCGTTGATAAGAAGGGAGACTTCAATAGGTTCTTCAGCTTGTAATAAAGTATCACCTAATGGCTCCAAGGTCAGCGGTGCTGGCGGATCATTTGATTCGGGGCTGGTTTCCGGAGGGCTCGGATCAGTTGTGATTTCTGTGCCACTGGTTCCACCTGATGGGATTTCGTTGACCATTTTCCTCCTCCTGAACTGTTTACTGATTCATGTCTGACAGAAATTCCGGTCATCTTCTTGTCCGAAAACCTAATTTTTAAACATGATCGGTATAATTACACATATTTGAACGAATTAATGCTGTTGTACTGCAATAAAACGCCTTATTACCCTTAAGTATATTATAGCATATAGATAAAATAATTTCTATATATCA
>CAZWOB010000094.1:0-7385 GCA_964635295.1 uncultured bacterium | reverse complement strand
TTTGTCACCAAGCAGCCCCGTCCGAAATTCAATCCTCCTGCGGGGTATGATTACTGATCCAATAGAATTTTTTCCTCATTTTTTTGAAAGCTTCCAGGGGAAATTGCCAGGAATGCTCGATCCCCCAGGATCGGCGGCAAAAGGCGGGAAAGCTCTCCTTGTATCCCAAATGACGGTAACGGTCCCAGTGATGCACCATGCTGGCAATAGCGCCATTATACTCTGATTGATGAAATCGGTATTCGCGCACTTCTGAAGAAGAAACGGGAAGGGAAGCGAGTGTGTTGAGCAGATGATCCGGGACAGGCTGGTCCAGCTCTTCTTTTAGAAATGTCAATCCCTCTAGAAACGGCAGAACGACCCGGTATTCTTTGGCATACTTGAGCATCCTTTCCCAGTCGATCGCTGATGAGTCCAAAATGGCGGAGGCATCTGCCGCCCACCTTAAAGGAAGGGTGGGGTTCCAGCGCATTCCATGGATGATCGTATGAAAAAGCAATTCCGTTTTTTGAGGCACCCGGAAAGGGATTTCCAGGTATTCGATGGTTTCATACAGTTGATGAAAGGGGTGTGCGTCTCCGTCGGAACAACATTCATCTGAAATCGTCGCGTGCACGTCGATGATGTGCCGGTCCTGATTGATAAACCCGATGGAATGATGATAGTCAAAATAGAACGGGAGGACCGTTGTCGGCGGATACGTTTGATACCCCATTTCCTTCAGGAGATCGATTACATCGGCGATGCGGCTTTTTGGAACGAGAAAATCGATATCTTCCATTGGACGAAGAGACAGACAGGAATAAACGGCTAAATTCATCGCCAGGCCTTTCAGCGCAATAAAGCGGATGCCTTTTTCATTCAGTGTTCGGAATACGGGAAGGCTTTGATGGACCCTTCTACTTGTGGAAAGGAAAGCATGCCGATGCATGCCTTTGATTTTCTCGGTCAACTCATCTTTGATCTTCAGGGATTGCAGGTTTTGTGATAGAAGAGGCAGCAGTCTTGCTTCCCCGTGGTTCAGGTTCTCGATGTCAGACACCTGTTTCCATTTTTCATAGGCTTTCGCAGCTTCCTCCCCATTTAGAAGCGAGGCTTTGAGAAGCCATTTATGTTGCTCTTGCATACGGCCTCTGATCGCTGAAATCAATGGTGAACTCCGCCCGCTCTGCCAGAGAATAATCATGCGTGACGCAGATAACAGAGGGTGACTGAGGAAGCGATTGCAAACAATCAAGAAAGGCTGTCACGGCTTCTTTGTCAAGATGATTGGTTGGCTCGTCAAGAATGAGAAGCTTAGGTTTTCTTAGAAATGCGCGTGCCATCGACAACCGCTGCATTTCACCACCGGACAACTTGACCCCGTGTTGTCCTATATGCGTGTCGTATCCCAATGGCAGCGCCTCGATAAATGAGGCGGCTTTTGCAAGCTCTGCGGCCTGTTCGACCTCTTCCATCGTGGCACCTTCAACCCCGTATGTCAGATTTTCAAAAATCGATCCTGTTTTCAGTTTGGGACTTTGGGTAACGACCCCCATCTGTTTTCTCAGGTCAGGCATGGAGATCTGGTCGTAAGGTACCCCGGAAGCGGACAAGGCTCCTGAAGAGGGTTTGTAAAAACCGAGGACCAGGTTGATCAGGGTCGTCTTTCCCGCACCGTTCGGGCCGATCACCGAGCAGATTGTGCCCGGTTCCAACTCCAGATTAAAGGCGTCGATCAAAGGGTGTTCATCGAATCCAAATTTGACTTGGTTGAAAGAGATCCTGCCATCGAAATCAATGCGCTTTTTTCCATGATAGGGGTGGACGTCAAACGTGCGAGAAGTGGAATAAATATTTTTCAGCGACTCCTTTCCGATGATCAATTTTTCGCAAGCTGAAGTGATCGAAATCAAATACCGCTTCTGGATGCCGATGCCAATATAAAATGATAGCAGGGACCCGAGGGTGAGCGTTCCGGCCATCACACCGGCACCGCCAATTCCCAGGATCACAAGTGATGAGAGGGCAACGACCAGGTTTTGCGTCGTGAGATACCACGTTTTCATGCGATTGGACTCGAAAAAGTGTTCCCTGAGCGATTGCAGTTTTTTGTCCTGCAGGTCCATCTCTTGAGGAACAGCGCTTTGGATATGCACGAGGTCCAACGTCTGAAGAAATTGCAGAAGGTGGTCGCTGAATGTTTCCAGCGATTGATGGTGGTTTTGCACGGATCTTCCCATCCGCTTGTTCATCAGAGCGACGACAAGAAGCAGACATGGGATTGTTCCGACAAAGAACAGGTACAACTTCCAATCGAGATAAAGGAGAATACCATTGATGGCAATGGAAGTGATCAGTGAAGGAATGAGCTCAGCATAGATGGCCAGGCTCGCTTCGTCGACCTTAAGGATGTCCTGCACGAGCATATTTTGTATCTTTGCCAGCGGAGTGCGTGATAGATAGGACTTTGAGAGCGCAAAGCAACACTCGGACAAGTGTTTGCGGAAACGGGTGCCGCACTGTCCGATCTCATCGATCACTTCATTGTTGATGAGAACTGTCAGCCATGAGATCGCAAGCGATGCCGCTAAAATGATGGTCAGGAAGATGAACAGGCTGGTCATTTCGTGGGCGGGGATCGCTTGATTGATAACGTAATGAATCAGGAAAACGATGAGAAAAACTAGTGAGGATTGGGCTACTGCTGTCGCGATAATTTTTGCCATCAGTTTGCGGGGGACAGAGTAAAAGCTGCGGTAAAATGTCCACATTTTCATTTTTTCTCTCCTCTTCTTCTCTCCAAATGCGCTTTCAGGACCGAGGCGTAATCGTTGAATGATCCCTTAAGATTTACTGTCATGTTATGGTCGTGGATCCTGCGATAGGCCAGGACTTCCGGAACCATCAGCTCAGTTAGGCCTGCGGATTTTGCCCTGGAATACCAGTCGATAAACTCTCCAATATTTTTCGCCTCCGTAAATCCGCCTGTTTTTCCTAACGCATCTTTTCTGATCAGCAGCGTCGTTGAAAACTTCCCTGGCATTGGATCAAGAGATTGAGATGTATTTTTTGAGGAAGTCGGGCATTTGAAATGTTGGACATGAGTGAAGGCCATATCTTTCCCTGTCTTTTCTATAGCGTCGACCTGGACGCGCAGTTTATCTTTGTGCCAAAGATCGTCTGCATCTAAAAACGCGAGATATTTACTTGTAGCAATCAGCCCGCCTGAATTTTTCGCGGCGCCCACTCCCTTGTTGCATTGGTAATGGTACGTGACATCGGGAAACAGGTCCAAAACGATCTCCCGCGTCCGGTCAGTTGAACCGTCATCGACTACGATCACCTCGCTTAAGGATGAACGGTCTTGTTGGAGTGCGCTTTGAATGGATTCGCGGATATATTTCTCTCCATTGTACACGGGGATGATGACGCTAACAGTCATGGGCTATCCAGTGTTCCAGGAAATTCCCGTTCTCACGCATATCTTGGGAAAGATGAAGGCGAAAACAGGGGAGTTTGCGGACGATCGCGGCTAAAAATGGCAGGGTATCGTTGTTCTTTCCGGGGAGTTGAAAAATCGTGCTGGCCGCCAGCTCCTGCAGGACGGCCGAACGGTTTGCCGGCACGATCCGCGCTTTTTCGCCTTTTCCAATGGTCGGGAAGAGAATGGCTTTTAATGGAAATGAGCTGATTAATTTCTCGGGAAACAGGCGCTGGATGTCAATCACTTCTTTTTCACCGCTGTTTGCGGAAAAGGGGAGCGACAAGCGCTTGGCCGACTCTGCGGAAACTTTCGCGCTGGTGAAGACTTGATGAGCGAAAGGTGTGCCGTCATTGGAGAGTGCGCAATAATCATCGGACAAATAGGACAGACGCGTGTCCAGACAGGAGAGGGCGGTCGTCGTTTTGCCGGCGCCTCCTTTCCCGACAATGAGAACCCCTCCTTCTTCTGTACCCACGGCAGCGGCATGGACGAGGCGTCTGTTTTCTATTGGTAGGCCAAAATGCAAGAGGTTGCGAAGGAAGGACCCCTTCTCCCAATAAGGGATTGAACATAGGTCGTGCGTCCAGTAGATCGCTTCCCGCGATGGCAGACTGGCGATAGAAAGCGATCTGGCGCCAATGTCGTAAACCATCGGATAATCATTGTCTTCAAATCCTGCTATCGCCCCTTTTTCAAGGAGATCTTCAGCTGTCCACTTCGGAGAGATCGGACTGGTTTTTGAGTCCCAAATAGTAATCGAAAATGCGGCAGAGGTTTTATCCGACTCAGGAAAAGGCAGCGAGATACTGGCTGCTGTCTTCTGATCGGGAAACTCGATAAGAAAGGGGAGGCCGGCGATTTCCCGCATTGATCTGATAGGAGTGTTAATGATCGACTGGCGCTGTTCGCATACATGATCCCAGTAGGCGTTTACTGCAGATCTTTTTCCGGTATTTAGTGCGATTGGTGAGGCCATCCGCTTTCATCTGTGTCGTGAATGGGATCAAGCAGTAGGAGATCTTCCATGTCTGTAAACTTCTGGAAGGAGGGCTTGCAGTAGTTGTCAGGGTCGACGTTGATGTTGTCCTCCAAGAACTCTACGTTTTCTCCCGGCGTGATCAGCCCTTCGTTTTCCAGTTCGACAAAAAACTGCCGCACCTCTTCCATCACCACATTACCTCTTGTTTCAAAGGCGTTCACCACAGTTTCCGGACTTTTCCCGTCAACGAGATGATTCCAAAGATCCGAAGCAGTATTCTGCAAGCTGAAATAATGTCCTTTGTCGAGATTGATGACGATGGTTTCTCCATCGATCGTTTCATGAGAGACATATTTAGGTATAGTGATGTGTCGAGTCATGTGATCTTCTATAATCAATATTTGAGTGCTCAGTCAAGGACTTTTTCGCTTGATCGAGTTTCTGATCACGTTTAACATCTCTTTTTTCAAGGGAGCTGCTGATTGCGACTGATTGCGATCATGTACCCGTCTTCGATGAAGGACTTCCGGGATCACTTTCATAGGCAGGCCGTTGTCATTTGCCAGGAAGAACCAGTCGACATCGCTGGCAATTTTCAGATTTTCCTGGAACAATCCATTAATTGCGAAGGCCTCTTTTCTGGCCACCAGGCTGCTTGGGGAGTAGTCAGGTTTACCGATAGTAAAGGTTTCTGGACGGGTCCATGACGGGAGGGAGCTGCCTGGTGACAGGAATGAAAGAAAGTGGGAAATGGTAAATAGGAGTTTAGGATCTTGAAGCAGAGCATCCATTTGCCTGTGCACCTTTTCCGAATGCCAAAGGTCGTCCTGATCGATAAAAGCGATGTAATCGCCGTTAGCTGCTTTGATTCCTGTGTTGCGGGCATAAGCGTTTCCCAGATGGGGCTGATCGATCACGCGTATTGCATACTGTTTTGATAAGATGTTTCCGCTTCCATCTGTTGAGCCGTGATTGACAGCGATGATCTCGAT
The DNA here is from genome assembly GCA_964635295.1 of uncultured bacterium. GTDB lineage: Bacteria > Chlamydiota > Chlamydiia > Chlamydiales > Waddliaceae > Waddlia. The sequence goes on along the minus strand of CAZWOB010000094.1, from coordinate 1,948 downwards.
GGGGCTGTAGGTTTGGGCATAGATGGACTGCAAGGTCTCTTGTAAAAAAGGCGCGCCGTTGTGGACTGGAACGATGACAGTGACTAGCGGATCAGACATTTTCTTCACCATAAGAGGAGAGTTTAGGAACCGTTTGACCTGTTTTTCTCCTCCTGTCCAGCGATCGTTTCAATACGCGATGAATGTCTAGTTCATTCCAGGTTCTATTGTAGGTTAAACTTGAAGGATTTAACGATCGGTCCAACGAAACGTTATTGACGGCAAGAATTGGGACTTCTTGTTCTTTTGCTCTTAAGAACCAGTCTTGATCTTCACTGAATGTAAGGGACTCATCAAGAAGTCCGACAGTTTCAAAGACTTCTTTTTTGAAAAGAGCTGCCCCAAAAGAGGGGAGCCAGATTTCTTTCTGGTTGGGTTCTCGAACTTTTCCTAGAATGATTGAGGGGTTTCTTTTTTCCATGTAGTTTAACAGGGTCTCAGTTCTATTTTGAGGCCAGCGATCGTCCGCATCCAAAAAGGTAAGATATTTCCCTTTGGCTTTTTCAATTCCTTGATTCCGTGCAGCTGCTGCGCCGCAATTGCTTTGTTTGAGATATAGATCGGGGGGATCGATTTGAGAGAGCTTTTCTTCCAGGTCGTCTGTCGAGCCATCGTTAATCAGAATAAGCTCGATCGGCTGCCATGTCTGCTCCCGCACAGATTGAATGGCAGACAGCACCCAGTTTGCCTGGTTATAGACGGGGATAATGGCGCTGATGAGTGGGGAAGTTGCCATGCTTTAACCTGTATACAGCACATAAGAGACGATAATCAAAAAGACCCCGAAGATCGCCCTGAGCACGCGAGTGGGCAGGCGGTAGGCGAGGCTGGCGCCTAAAGGCGCGCTGAGCACGGAAGTCAGGCCGGTAATCAGCATCCCGGGCAGGTAGAGATAGCCCATGGTTCCGTTGTTGATATGTTCGTTCAGGCCAAAATACAAATAGGAAAGAGTACCAACAGTGCCGACCAACAGGCTGACGAATGCTGACGTGGAGATCGCGTGTTTTAACTGGACACGATGGGAAGTTAAAAAGGGAATGGTGATCGGCGCCCCGCCAACGCCCAGGATCGAGCAGATCGTTCCGCCGATCAGGCCGACGCTTGCCGTGGTGATCGGATAGGGAGGTTTGAGGCCTTCGTGTATGTCGTAGGGATTTCCTTTTTTGATTGCCGTCAACACAAAGTAGACACCGAAACAAAAAATATAGGCGCTGAACAAAACGACCAATTGTCTGCTGGGAAGGGAATCGGCGATCAGAGCCCCAAGAACGGCGCCACAGATGATTCCGGGAGCATAGTAGCGCAAGTAGTTCCATTGAATTCCCTTTTTCAAAAAATGCGCCCAGCTGGATGACACAGCGGTGAATATCATGACACCAAGAGATGTACCGATGGCGACATGGATGGAATAAGTGGAAGGGTAGGCAAAGAGGTGGAAAAAGAGAAGAAACGAAGGTACTGTGAAGATCCCGCCTCCAATTCCCAGGAGGCCTCCTAAAAGACCGGCGATAATTCCGATCAGTGCCAGTGCCAGGTATTCGATCATATGGCAGCCTCTTCTTTGGCTTCGAGCGGAATCAATTGAAAACGTTCCCCGTCAAATAGACCGAAATCGCTTAGCTTCAGTTTAGGAATCACCAAGAGGGCTAAAAATGACAAAGTCATGAAGGGGTCGTGGAGGTTGGAACCCAGATCGTACGTCAGTTTTTTGATTTTTGTGTAGTCGTCGGCGACTTTCCATCCGTCCCGATCGCTCATTAGCCCGGCCACGGGAAGAGGGATAAGGTCTGTCTTGCCGTCTCTTGTGACCGCGACGCCTCCTTTCGCGTCGATCACCGCGTTGACCGCCTCGCAAATGGATTTGTCGTCAACACCCGCTGCGACAATGTTGTGGGAGTCATGCGCAATG
>CAZWOB010000093.1:6377-7519 GCA_964635295.1 uncultured bacterium | reverse complement strand
CATCCTTAAACTGCTTAATAGGCAGTACCCATGCGGAAGTGGCGGAACTGGTAGACGCGCTATCTTGAGGGGGTAGTGGGGTTTTCCCCGTGGGGGTTCAAGTCCCCCCTTTCGCAATCTTTTGTTCAATCCATTGGAGATACAATGGAATGTTGCGCATTTTGCACAGCTTCTTCTTACCAAATCAAACCTCTTTATGCTTCGCTCAAAGCAAAATTTAAAACTTCTCTGATACGAGATGTCATCCACGTGGGGTTTTCAGAAGGGGTCGATGTCTTTTACTTCCCTTATGGCGCTGCGATCTGTTGGGGTGTTTCATCGAACGAAGGGAAGAAGTATCTGGAATACACAAAAAATTTCTCTGTGAAAACATTAGATGAGATCGAAGAGGACGCGTTTACTTTCCGATACGGCGACAAGTATGAATTTGTTAAAGACGATCTTGTGTTGCCCAACAAAGAGATTTTGACAAAGTTGACCGTTTCTCATGGATTCGCTCAATCGGTTAAACTCGGAGCGTTTGAGAATACAATTTCGAGCTCTTTTGAAAAAACACGCCACATTCCGGTCAATTTGGCAACCAAAGGAAAGATCCCCTTATCCAGAAAAGAGATACGAAAGAAAATGGGCGCGTTATTTTTAGACCGCAGCTCCATTAATCTGCATACCGACGTTTTGGACACCCCTGAATTCTTTTGGGAACACCCCGAACTTGAGCCGGTCTATTTAGATGTCGCCAACGAGCTGGATATTGAAACCCGCGGGCAGGTCCTCAACCAACGACTTGATGTACTCAGGGAACTATTTGAAATGCTGGGCAATGAATTAAACCATCAGCACTCTTCCAGGCTTGAGTGGATTATCATCTGGCTTATCCTGATCGAAGTGATCGTTACACTTCTCACCCACTTTAAAATCTTATGAGGCATTTGCTCGTCTTTTTCATCACTGTCTATCAGTTGTGCATAAGGCCTTTGATCGGCCAAAACTGCCGATTCTCCCCCTCTTGTTCGGAATATGGAAAAGAAGCGCTCTTCAAGCACGGTGCGATCAAGGGTTCATGGCTGACGATCAAAAGATTGGTCAAGTGCCATCCCCGCCATCCCGGTGGTCATGACCCTGTTCCCTGATTTTATTCTTTC
>CAZWOB010000093.1:0-6277 GCA_964635295.1 uncultured bacterium | reverse complement strand
ACCTGAGTCCCTTATCAAAAAATTCAGATCGAAGCTCTTTGGGTTAACAACAGCAAATGTTGTCACGCACCTGATTAATGAAGCTGAGGACCTGACATTGGACGATTTAGAAGACGTTGAAAAAATGATCGCCGAGGCTAAGAAAAGGAGAAAGCATGAGTAGTGTCGCCCTATCCAATCAGTTAATCCAATATGCGGCCAGTTCGATCTATATATGCCTCATTTTGTCGATCATTATTGAAGCCTCCTTTAAGTTTTTCCGAATCAACGATTACCGATTTCGCGCAACAGCGCGTCTCCTGTTGCCATTAAAACTCATGATAGATCCGTTGACCTTGTTATGGTCAAAAAAATGGATGCTGATCAATGCAAACATATTCGGATGCGCTCATCCTTTACAAAGATATATATCGAATAAAATGTGCGGATGTGCAAACGAAGTTGACACTCTCATGGGAAAGGTCTTCCAGAACATTCCCGTTCATGCCCATCAAATTTTCATCGCATTTTTCATCGGGATTTCAGCGATACGTCTATTCCTGTTTTCCAGACAGTACCTTAAATCATGGATGAGCTTCAGGAAGATTTTAACCTGTGCGACACCTATACTGAGACCCGTGCACAATTTGAAACTCGCTCAAGCTTTAAGCAGGTACAAATGCGCGTTGGTCTCATCCAGATCAGCGACAGCACCATTTGCAGGATTTGGCAATGTGATCGTACTTCCACAGAGCCTTTTAGAAGTCCTTTCTCAAGAAGAGTTTGAAGCTGTGCTCAGTCATGAGCTGGAGCACCTGAAATGGAGTGATTCAGCAAGCCGGTTCTTTTGCCAGCTCGTTGCCGCTCTCTGTTGGTGGATCCCTTTGAAACGCTGGTTTAAAGCGGTTGAACACGACCAGGAGCTTGCCTGCGATTACTCCATCAATTCCTACGATATCAACGGATTCGATCTCGCTTCAGCGCTTAAAAAATCGTTGAGAGAACAGATCCATTTACCTGAAAACTGTCCTGCGTTTACTGATCGTTTCTATCTTTCAGGAAAAGAGAACCTGATGGAGCGGTTTCGACTGACGATGCTTCCCGCAAGGAAGCCCCCCATTTTTAGCACTTGTCTGGCAGCAGCTTTGATGTTCATGTCATCGCTAGTGATTGGATACAACATCTGTTAATCCAAAACGCTTATTAACCAATATTCATGCACAAAAATACTACACATGTAGTAATTAAACTGTACACGGAGGTACAAGAATGAACGCTCTATTAACATTAGATAACAACTTTACAAATCCCGCTTTTCATTCGTTTCTTAAGGATAGTCGTCGTGACCTATCACGGATTCACAACCATACAATACAAGCTTTTCAATATTATCGGGATCAAATCTGGATCTATGTCAATCCTGCATTGCAGATCACGCGTAGAGGGGTTCAGATTACCGCACATTATATTCCAAAATTCAGTCCTAAAATGCTTAAAGTCTTTTCTGCCATGGGACTTTCCGCCATGGTTAGTGCTCTTTTTACGTTAAGCCGCTACCCGGGGAATGTTAAAACACTCATACACCATGTAAACCTAAATGACCTTGAGGGGATCATCACAAGCTGTATTTCCCTTATCATCAATCCTCTCGATCTAATGGACTCCATCATCACCTTTTCTAATGCACTCGCCAAATTAGGAGCTCTTCCAGTCATCTCGGTCTTCAGCCTGATCTCCTTGCCTGTCGTACTGGTATTACTAGGCTATAGTTCGATAAGAGGAATTTACGACTCTGTACAACTTGGAATGATCTTACATCAACTTCCAGATTCTATTGACCAAGAGTCCTTACCAAAGCTAAGGAGGCAACTTGAGCTGTTGATCGAAGGAAAAAAGGGATCGAATCCAACTTCTCATTTGAGTGCTCGTACGCGACAATTAAACATTCTTACCAGACGTACTGACAAAAAAATCGTTGCTCAAATGAAAAAACTCCTGTGTGATTTACAGTCTAAAAAATCCAATACTGGAGAAATCAACCAGGACCTGATGGAAATTCGTTCTTTAATAAAACGTAAATTAACAGTTCTTACAATCAACACACTGGCAGCCATCTGCTTAGGATCTCTATTATCTGCCACTTATCTATGTTCTATCCCTACAGTAGTTATCGCATCCGCCATTCTTACAAAACACGCACTCTCACTTTGTAAAAACATCTATAATAACTTTTATTAAAAAGTTGGCATTAATTTACTATAAGACAATCAATTAAAATAATTATTTTACTATAATATGTATTTTTTAACATAAATATAGTATAATTATAATTAGGGAATTATAGGAGTTAATAAAATGGCTTTATCTAGAAATAAACTTGGATTTATTAAACTAGAACAAAGAATTGTATTAGATGCAGCTATAGCAGTAGATCTTGCAGTTATCGCCACTCAAGATTCAGGAAGCGCCCCATCACCAGATATAGTTGACGGAGTGGCTGAATCTGTCGAGCATATTGATCAAACAACAGGAGATATCCCGCAAGATTTTTCCGATCTGACAGAGGCTGAGCAGGAAGCGATCCATCAGCAGATCGTCGAAGGATTAAATTCCCTTAAAGATGCGGAAAATGGGGATGGATCTTCATCAGAAAATAGCGATCCGTCTGAAAGCCCCCCTTCTATTACAGATGAGCAGGAAAGCGATCCAGGTCCAGAAAGGGAAAAAACCCATCTTCTCCTCTATGAGAACACAGGTTCCGGACTTGAACTTGTCGATCAAACCGGCAGCGGCATTGATATTGAATCGGCCCAATTGATCAGCAATCAAGAAGACGGTATTTCTCTGAATTTTGTGATCCGCCACCAGGATGGCGGCACAACGACACACGAAGTGACAATTGAAAAATTGTCATTTGCCACACCTTCAGACCCTTCTCATCCTGTGATTATGATTGCAACTCCGGACCCAGAATCCATGGTTGGCCTCTTTGAAGATTCCTCAATTGAAATCGATCAATTTGTTCTTACCAAATGGGACTCTGACTCTTCAACTGAAATAGAAGTGATCGAATCCGGTTTGGATTCAGGCATGGACCTCATCTCTGACAGCATTGAGGATACTGGCGAAGAGTCGACAAATGAAACCTATGCGTTTATCAACATCGATTCGGTCGACAGCTTTAGCGGCATTGACGAGCTGTTTGTCAATCACTCAACTGTCACGAAACTTGAAAGCGATTCGTATTCGTTCCTTGTTGTGATCAACCCCGCCACAACCCAACCCCTTCAATCTTCAAATCAATCACAATCATCCGAGATTCAAGCCTTTGCTCCACAATTCAGCACGATGATGACTTCGGGACCGCCAGAAATTTCGATTTCAGATCAGTCCATAACAGAAGGTAACGATGGATCGAAGTTCATGGAGTTTGAAGTGACACTTTCCCATTCCAGTACTGAGACTATTGAAGTGGATTATGACACATCAAACGGGTCAGCGACAACAGGTAATAATGATTATGAGTCAGAGTCCGGAACATTGACTTTTGACCCCGGAGAAACATCAAAGACTATCCTGGTCGAGATCAATGGCGACTTTAATGTGGAAAACGATGAATCGTTCACTGTTGAGCTGGACAATCCTGTGAACGCGACAATTGCAGATGCAATAGGTGTTGGCAACATCCTTACGGACGAGCAAGGATCTTCCGATTTCGACCTCCGTTTCAACACCATCGCAAGCGGGGACATTGAAATTATTGGTAATACGAATTTGAAAAGTAATGGAATCGGAACAGCTGATAACAATAACAACGTATTCCAAATCTATACTGATATTGACAACGACAGTGCAACCTTTAACTCGACCAGTGCAAATTTAATCATTCCCGCAAATTCTAATATCCTTTTCGCAGGACTGTACTGGGGAGCAGAAATCGAAGTATCTAGCGGAGGTGATGATCCCATCGATATCAATGCACTTGACACCGTGTTGTTCAGGTCGCCAGATGACACTTCTTATACAACGATCGTATCTGACATCGCTCCCTACACCATTGATGACAATGGGTTTCGTTACCAGGCATTTGCTGATGTTACCTCCATTGTCTCTGATGCGGGATCTGGAGATTATTTTGTCGGCAACATTCAATCATCTACTGGTCTAAACACACTTTCAGGCTGGTCGCTTGTCGTCGTTATTGAAAATGACTCTCTGCCCGTCCGTTCTCTAAACGTATACGATGGTTTTCTCGATACGAATCAAGACAACTCTTTTGACATTAACATTTCAGGCTTTGTAACGCCGAACACAGGACCTGTGAACGCCGAGGCAGGAGTAGTCACTTATGAGGGAGATATAGGGATAACAGGAGACTCTTTGTCCATCAAGGATGGAGTATCCGGAAATTTTGAATCACTCTCCAATAGCGAAAACCCCAGCAACAACTTTTTTAACAGCACGATTTCGGACCTTGGGCAAGCTGTCACCGATCGAGACCCAAACACACCGAATACTTACGGTTTTGATATCGATATCGTCGATATTTCCGATAAATTAACGAACGAGCAGACTTCTTCCATTTTAAGAGTAGAAACTTCTGGTGATAATTTCACCCTTGGTGTCGTTACCTTTTCTATTGAAAGCGGAACAGCTGACTTGGAAATCACAAAAGACTTTACAAACCTTACTCCGCATTCAGATTCAAATGTCTATGAAGGTGATATCCTGCAATACGAGATTGAAATTACCAACGTTGGTAATTTGGACGCGACAAATATAGTCTTCACAGACCAAATCCCCGATTACGTCACTTATCTCTCCGAAACATTGGAAATCGATAATGGCAGCGGTTTTGTTATGGCCACAGACCTTGTCGGTGACGACTTGGGAGAATTTACCAACAATACTCTTGTGGCATTCCTAGGAAATGGCGCCTCAGCCAGCAATGGGGGTACCCTTGGGACAGGAGAATCCGTTACTCTACGATTTAATGTGTTGGTGGACACAGGCTTGGCAGACTCCTCAAGTATTGATAACATTGCTACAGCTAATTTTTCCGTTGAAGACTTTGACGTTCATTTATCTGATTCAAGCCCTTCGAATCCCATTCCTGTCGAAAACCTTCCTGATATTACGATTTCTGACGCAAGTATTGTCGAAGGTGATTCAGGGGAGCAAACTCTCGAATTTACCATTACTCTCTCAAAGCCGCATATTGAAGACATCTTACTCTCCTATTTTACCAGTGATGGTACAGCAACAGTCGCAGATAACGATTATGACCCCGTTTCATCCACTTTGTTAATTGAGGCAGGACAAACGGAGGGAACGATCTCGATTACGATCAATGGAGATATCGAAGCCGAGAATGACGAGACCTTCAACGTCACCATTGAGAAAACGACCATTACAGACAATTTAGGAAACAGTGAAATCGTTGATGGTGACGCCGTTGGTACAATCGAGAACGATGAATTTGCTCCAACAGATATTGATATCAGCAACTCAAGTGTTGATGAAAATACGCCAAACGGGACAGTCGTTGGAGACCTTACTAGCACTGACCAAAATAATCCCAGCGATTCCCACACATACACTTTAGTTGAAGACGATTCTAATATCTTCTCGATCGTGGGTTCTCAGCTTATCATTGATGACGCACAAAACTTAAATTTTGAAGCTCTCCTTGAAAATCCTGTTCCTATTACGGTTAGAACCACTGACCAATCTGGCTTAACTTTTGAAAAAGAGATCTTTATTCAAGTCCAGGACATCAATGAAGATCCGGTCATCGATAGCGGAGCTCAGACAGGCGACATCACTGAAACTGCTGACTCTCATCCATCCGATGATGCTGACCCTGCTGACGCAACCGGCACCATTACATTCGATGATCAAGATTTAGGAGACGTGCCAACTGCTTCCATCTTTGCATCCAGCATTTCAGACAGCACAGTCTCTCTAACCGCTGCACAAGAAAATGCCCTGCTAAACAATTTATCATTATCTTCAGTCACTGACAATCCTGACGGATCAGGTTCTGTAGACTGGACATATTCCGTACCAAACTCAGAAATTGATTTCCTTGCACAAGGTGAAACTGTTGAAATCACCTTCACTATCGAAATCGACGATGGCAACGGCGGCACAGATACACAAGACGTTGTCATCACAATCACGGGAACAAACGACGCTCCGGTCATTGATAGTGGAGCTCAGACAGGCGCCATCATTGAAACTGCCGATTCTCACCCATCCGCTGACGCAGACCCTGCTGACGCAACGGGTACTGTCA
>CAZWOB010000092.1:0-7613 GCA_964635295.1 uncultured bacterium | reverse complement strand
ATCTTTTCACTACGACTTCCTGAAAGTTCAACGTCCTGTGTAATTGGATTAACCCACAACCCTTCCAAGGTTTGCAGTTTGCCTTTGTACGTATTGGAAAATTCAGTACTTGTAATTGTTGATGACTCTCCAAACATCGCGCGAAGTGTTCTCAATTCCGGCGCATCATTTGATGAGTAATGACTGAGGATCATCAACTCCTGCTTATGACCAGTATCCTCCATAATATCTTTTTCTTTGTAGACAACCTGCAGTCTGTCATCCAAAGCTGCGTTCAAAAGAGCATTCAAACGTGCTAACGTCTTTTCATCGATCGTAGCATCTTTTTCCTTACACGCGGTTAAGACTCCTCTCATATTTCCACAATTTTCCAGTATCAATCGTTCGGGACCATCATCTCCCTGTCTGACCATGGTCGATAACATAATACGGTCGACATCAATGGATGATGACTCGGTACTTTTTGTTTCTGCGATTTCACTCCGAACCTGAGACGTCAATTCATCAAATGACTTGACATACAAATCAAGCTCTTTCGCTTTGATCTCTGCAGGCTTAGAAAAACCTCCTTGAAACAGAACATTTGGATTGATACTAGCCATTTTTATCCCCCTGGAAACAATTATCTCTATAATTTATTATAGTATTTTTTTTAAAAATGAACAACTCTTATTATAGATACATAATATTGACACCCTATATAGGAATTTGATAAGTTCTTTCGCAAAAATAGGGAGTCTTTCCATGGCCACTGTTCAACGAATCGAGGACACAAGCAGCGTAGCTCCAATTGAAGAAAACCGCACTCCTCCTCCCTCACCTGCCAGAGAAACCAAACTCTTCCACGAGAGAGTAACTGCAACCGATGAATCAGGCAGCCCAAATTTCGTCGCCTCCCCCATCTTAGAGTTTGCTTTGCAGGCAGCCCAAATCGAGAGACTCAAAGGAGATAGAACCTGGAATGAACTGATGGACAATGCGGAAGAGAAAAACAAGGTCGGGGAGTTTTTCAAATATATTGAAGCAACAGCATTTGCCATCATCAGAGAAAACAAGATTAAAAAAGGAAAGGAGGAGCTTGCCTTTAGCATGATCCGCTTTTTGGCGACCAGTGTTTGGGATAATCCAGACGACCTGAAATCCAATCTATGGATCGCCCGTTCCACAAAATCTGAGCTCCGCGAACCGATCGCGTTTATTGTAAATGAATTCCTCCAAATGGAAATCGAAGACTTTGATAACGCTGTGTGGCTCTCTGAAGGTGAGAAACCCCAACAGAAAAAGTTTTTCGATGAACTCTTTGGAAATTCAGATGCTGGCGCCTTATACAAGAACGAACATCTGGTCACCCTTGATCCCTTGCAAATCCTCGTCTATCTCGCAATGTGCTATCCAATGGATTCGACCTCGCCCCCATCGTCAGAAGTGGATGAGAAACAGCCTCAACCTATTAAACAAGAGGCAAAACAACCCGAACAGAAGCCAAGCACGGAAGAAGCGCAACGGACAGCTGAGGTCAAACCTGTCAGATCAGGAAGCGGATTCCCTCTCTACAAGATCATCCTGTTAATCAGCGCAATCGCTGCGGCAGCGCTCGCAGGCACACTATATTTCGTTATATAAAAAAAGGATAATAAAATGAATGTTGTTGAAACCATCGAACTTGAAACACTTGAACAAGTCATTCCCGAAACGATCAAAGACCGCTCCATACAGTGCCTGGAGAATGGTTCCGTTCTTCTCTACCCTCACTTGAAATTCGGGCTGGAAGAACAGGAAAAGGATTTCCTAACGCCTGCGATCTTAAAGCCGGGAACAAAGAACATCAGCTACAACATCCATACCGACACGCTCAGCGGCTCTCAACTTACCGGACAAGACAAAGAGAAACTACAACAGATGGTGAAGCGCTATGCTGAAAGGAGCAAAAAGCTGATCCAGTCCGTCTTCCCCATTTATGCAGAACACATCGAAATGGGCAGGACAAGCTACCGACCCGTGGAAGCGGAAGGACGGCAAAGCAGCAACCGCAAAGACGACACTCTCCTGCATGTCGACGCATTTCCTTCAAGCCCTGTCAGGGGTAATCGGATCCTTCGTGTATTTTCCAACATCAATCCCAATCAGATCCCACGGGTCTGGAAAGTGGGCGAACCGTTCGAGCATGTGATCAAGCAAATGGCACCACGTGTGAAAAAACCTTTTACACCTCTATTTCCATTGATGAACTGGGTAGGGGTAACAAAATCACTGAGGTCCCCTTACGACCATTATATGCTGAACATCCACGATCTGATGAAAAAAAACCGATCGTATCAAAATACATGTCCACAGCAGGTTGTGCAGCTGCCAGCCGGATCAACATGGATGGTCTATACAGACCAGGTCTCTCACGCTGTTCTCTCAGGTCAATTTGTCCTCGAACAGACATTTTACCTGCCTGTCGAAGGAATGCGCAGCCAGCAGACATCACCTTTGAGACAGCTCGAGAAGCTGTTGAACAGCAAGCTGGTATAGAATGACGACCGAGATCATGTGGAGCAGACAGATCAAAGGTTCCGGACAACCGATCATCTGTCTCCACGGTTGGGCACAAACGCATAAAAATATTGAGCCGCTGGCAGAATTGCTGGCGGGTGAAACAACACCTCACCTGATCGATCTTCCAGGGTTTGGAGGCTCACCTCAGCCCCCGGAAGCATGGAGTGCAGACAACTATGCAGACCACCTGGCAGCATTTATGAAAGAGAAAGGGATAGAGAAAGCCTCTCTTCTCGGACATTCGTTTGGAGGAAAAGTTTCCCTCTGTTTTGCTGAAAAGTATCCGGATAAAATTGACCGCCTCATTTTGATGGCCCCTTCCGGATTGAAACCCCGGCTTCCCTTTTCCAAAAAAATACAGCGTATGGGTATCCGCGTATCCGGTCGTCTGCTGAAAACCTATGACAAGGCCTTTGGAAAAACACTGTTTGCCGACCATTTTATCCCCCGCTTCGGTTCCCGCGACTATCAGAACGCAGGTTCAATGCGCCAGATCCTCGTGAGGTCTGTCAATGAAGACCTCACGCAAAGGATAAGAAACATCCACTGTCCCACTTTGCTCTTATGGGGACGCAAAGACACCGAAACCCCGCTTGAAATTGGCGAGCGCATGCACCGGCTCATTCAGGACAGCACGCTTTGCATCTTTCCCCACCACGGCCACTATCTGTGCGATGATGTTGGAGCGCATTTAATGGCGGATTATATCCTCGACTTTTTGAGGGAGGAAAAATGATCCCCTTTGTTGTCAGCTGCCTGCTGTTTTCAGGGAAACGCCTGCTACGCTACCTCCGCTTCCTTCAACAGGACGCTTACATCCCTGGCCGATTTATGGAATGGCTCTGGGAAGAGCAGGCCTATGATAAGAAAGGGACCGCCATCGTCCTGCTCGCAGCAATCCTCCCGCAGGAGTGGAGTTGGGAAGTGTGCGCGTTCTTCCTGCTGCTCGTCACCCTTTTCGAAGACAATCCCTTAAAAAGCGGAAAACTCAGGTTATCGCTCACACCAAGGGCTAAAAGAACATTGGCCGGTGCTTTTCTTCTTTACCTCCCCTTGCAAGCTCTCGCAACAGTTTACCTTCCCGTATTCGGTCAATTCCTCGTCTTCCAATCACTGCCATTTCTTCTGATCGCTTCCCAATTTCTTCTCTCTTGGGACGAGGCCCGACGTCAACGCGCATTCATCGCCCAGGCAAGGGAAAAGCTCAACAGGATCTATCCTTATGTCGTCGGCATTACCGGCAGCTATGGAAAAACAAGCACGAAAGATGCCCTCGGGCAGCTGCTGCAAATTACATTAGGCCCCACATATTGGCCTCCGAAAGGGATTAACACAGACATGGGGATCACGCGATCGATCAGAGAAGACCTGCACCCCTTTGCCAAATACGCTGTGATTGAAATGGCCGCCTATGGGATTGGGTCGATCAAGCGGCTATGCGGACTGACGCCTCCTCACGCAGGGATCATTACATGTATCGGCTTGGCACATCTGGACCGGTTTGGAGATCAGCAGACCATTTACCGAGCAAAATCGGAACTTGCCCAAGCGATTCCTGAAGATGGCATTCTCGTCTGCAACGGGGACAATCCCGGCGCCCGTCAGATTTCACGTGAATTTCGAAAGAAAACCACACTTCTCTATGGTCTTGACAACAGTAAAGGTGATCTCGATTGCTGGATTACCCAGTTGAAAACGACAGCAGAAGGCACCCGCTTTCGGATCCAATGGAAAAATGAATATTTTGAAGGGAGTACCCCTTTGCATGGCGAAACAGCACTTTCTAATTGCGCAGGCGCATTTGCGATGGCCTGCGCGCTTGGGGCACAGCCCGCATTCGCAGCCGCAGCACTGTCCACACTTGCCCCCGTCAATAATCGCCTGCAAATCTCCATCGACAACGAAAGAACCTACATTCACGACGCTTACAACTCCAATCCGGACGGTTTCCTGGCAGCTCTCAATGTCCTCAAAGAGCTGCCTGCGCGCAAACGAATCCTGATGACCCCGGGAATGATCGAGCTGGCCGATCAAAACATCGAAATGCATCATAAAGTGGGAAGCCAAGCGGCAAAAGTCTGCGACCTTGCCATTCTCGTTGGAGATACCAATCGAGAAAGCCTGTCCCTGGGACTGATGACAGGAGGATTTACGCAGGACCAGATCATCACCGCCGAACACCGCTCCGAAGCATTCGAGAAATTAGCGACGGTAATGGAGAACGGCGATGCAGTCCTCATCGAAAACGACCTGCCCGACCTCTACGAACACAAGGAGAGATTCTAAATGCTAAATTTAGCCGTACTTTTTGGGGGGCGCTCCATTGAACATGAGATCTCAGTAATCACGGGACTACAGGCGATTCTCGCGCTTGACCCGAAGAAGTACAACATCCTTCCGGTCTATTTTGCATTGAACGGAAAGTGGTATACCGGAGAGAAACTTTACGAGCGAAGCTTTTACAAAAAACTGCCCTCAGCCTATACCGAACTGACGGAGATAACCCTTCTCCCCGATCCGTCGGTCGGAGGATTTACCGACCTGCGGACAAAGGACGTCTATCCTGTTGACCGCTGCCTCCTCTGTTTTCATGGTCAATACGGTGAAGATGGATGCGTTCAGGGACTCCTGGAGCTCGCCGACCTGCCCTATACAGGCCCCAGGGTGATGTCCTCATCGTTGACGATGAGCAAGGCCCACACCAAGCTTCTCTTAAAAGGCATCGATATCCCAACCCTTCCCCATGTTGTCATTAAAAAAGAAGAAGCGATATCCAACCTTGCAGAGGTCAGAAAAAAAATCCTTGAGTCCCTGACCTATCCCCTCTTTGTCAAACCCAACCATCTTGGGTCCAGCATCGGGGTCGCCAAGGCAGTTGATGCACAATCATTAGACCGGGCCCTTGCAAAGGTGTTCCTCTACGATTCTACTGCGATCATCGAACCTTTTTTAGAGAATCTCATGGAGCTCAATGTCTCCGTTCTCGATGATGATCCCCCGCGCGCTTCTGTTGTCGAAATCCCGATCGCGAGTGAAGATGCGCTCAGCTATGAAGATAAATACCTCAAAGGTGGAACAAAAAGTACTGGGGGATCCAGCCAGGGAATGGCCGGGCTCACGCGCGTGATCGATCCTCAGGATCTCGATCCAACGATTAAGCAGACAGTCATTGATCACGCATTGAAAGCCTTCAAGGCATTGGACTGTTCCGGTGTCTGCCGCTTTGATTTCATGCTGGATACTTCAACAGGTGAGATCTTTTTCAATGAGGTGAATCCAATCCCAGGGTCATTGGCCTTTTATCTTTGGGACCACGCAAAGCCCAGACTGCTCTACTCCGAGCTTTTGGACCGGCTGATTGAGCGATGTGTGCGAAAAAACGCTGACCAGAGCTCGTTAAAGCGCGAATTCGGCTTCCAGGCACTCTAGATTCACCTACCGTAAAATATTGACCTTTAACATTATATAAAATATAATTCGTTAAATAATTTAAACAGGAATACAATGAATCCTTTAGAACACTTTTTTCTAAAAAGCACTCACCTAAGCTCCACAGGAACTGAAAGCTCCTCAGAAACTGATGAGTGCGAAGAAGGGCCACCTCTAAGAGAAACTGACGCTCAAGTCTACTCACTTACATCCTCCGGAGACCTGTTTCCCGCGGGATCGACCCGATCAAGAGATCGAAGTCCACTTGATGATGACCATACTCTTCCCTCAAAAAAGGCAAGACATCGAAACCGAAGAAATCCTAATCCCAGAGTGCGGCAGCTAACCTGGGATAAAAAAAGCCCGCACCTTGCCATGGGCCAATTTATCTTCAATGGACTGCTGTTAAAGGTAGAGAAAATTGGATTTGGAACATTTCATAGTACGTTTCGGTTCCTGGATGATGTTGAACTCACATTTAATGGAGCTCAGATAAAGACATCTGAATTAATACTGAAAACGTTGAATTACGGTTCTGTCGGCCCCAATAAACGCATCCAGATAGCTAAGGATGATCAAGCTGGTTATGATCATTTAAAACAAGAAGAAGTTCCTGTTACCGAGGTCTATGCCGATCCCATGACTTTTAAAGATTCAAAAACCCCGAAAAATGGAATGTTTTGGATCGTTGAGAAAATGGATACAGCGATCACCGGAGCAGAGTGGAAACATTGCCGTTCCGTTGATGAGCTGGATGAAACCTCTAAAAAAGTATTGAATTTTGCCAAACACTGGTTGACGGAGATGGCAAAGAAAAAACAGGATATCATTAACGATTTTCGCAAACGCAATACAATGCTGAAAGGAGATACGATCAAGATCATCGATCCAGGAGTTCCTTCAGAAGAAGAGGAAGTCAAGTACATGATCGGACGCTATGTCGCCGATTGGGCAAACGAAAATCGGGTTGTCTTTGACTGGCTGATCAGCGATTTCCCTGCTGATATGAAGCCTGAATTTGAATAATGTATACCACTGGAAGGCGGTATTAACCACCTTCCAGTAGATGATTAATCGTTGCTGCTCCGCTCTCTCTCATTAACATCAACACCAAATGAGATCACAGGACCCACTTCCTGATCTTCAACATTGATTCCCGCATGAATCTGACCAGTACAAAAACCTCGGAAAGGTCTCCAGTGATTCAAATCTGTACTGAAGCGCAATTTCCCATTTTTATTTCTGACCAGCACAGTACGATTGAACTGCACCTGTTGTGTCTCGCCTTCAGGCTTAAGCATCGTGACCAGGTCCCCGTCAAGAAATAGTTCGAACGGAAAGACATCTCCTTCTGAAAACTCAATGGCGAGATTTGGAATCTGCCCAGTCATGATCTGTTGGAGCATTTCTGGAGACACGTCGCGAATGTTAACGAAGTCAACCATTTCAAAGTCGGGATCGACCTGTTCAGTGTCATTGGCTGACAATGGTTGGAATTGAATAAAAGAAAATGCAATAGCAAAAATTGTTGTATACAGTTTTTTCATAATTAACCTCCGGGTTAAAGCTGAAGGTTATAATCAAACATAGATAAACATGCAATCACAATTGATTTAGCATTTCCTCAACAACAGAATCCAGAG
>CAZWOB010000091.1:0-7663 GCA_964635295.1 uncultured bacterium | reverse complement strand
TGAACAGCAAGAACATGCGATGGGCGCCGTTTTCTGAAACTCCATCCATACCGCAGAGAGTTGTATTTATTTAAAAATCAGCGTCTTAGATTATACCAAACGATAAAAATCAGGATTAAAATAAATTCCTGTTATTTAATCCCTGCATTGTAATAAGTTCAAATTTAAAAGAAAAATTTCAAATGTGGGTATGCTATGAACAAAAGTCGTTTGTTTTCAATATTCGTGGCCCTGATGGCCTTCTCAGGGTATTCCGTTGAGGCTGAGTGCCTCGATTTGAGGTCTACGTGGGATTATGTCATTGTCGGTAATGGTACTGCCGGAGCGACATTGGCATCGGAGCTTGCCAAAGATGGGAACAACAGTGTTTTGGTTCTTGAATGGGGTGAAAACCGTGCAGATGATCCTAAAGTTCTTAGTCCTGATTATTTTGCATTTACCAATGACTTGGCATACGATCCTCTCTATGCAATCACTCAGCCTGTGAACGTATCTTTTTCACCTTTTGTACCGCAGTATTTTATCTATTCAGATGGTAGAATGTGGGGAGGAAGCAGCGCGCACAATGGTCTATTTGCTGTCAGAGGCACGCCTACGCTCTACAATAACTGGGCGACATTATCCGGTGAGTCCCAATGGAATTACGCCAACTTATTGCCCTTGTTCCTGGAGACTGAATTATATACCCCCAATGGTACGGTAAGCAATCCAACGCAGAGAGGTTCTGACGGCCCTCTCTTCATTACGCAAAGTGCTCCGGTAGATACAGATGCTTTTGCCATAGCTGTAGGGACAGGCACCTCTGCTCCTCAGGTTGATGATTATAATGACCCTGATGAAGGAGATATCGGAATCTCGGCCCACCAACAGTACATTTCTCCCGCACCGGGCAGCTTCCGCTCTTTTTCCGTTAATGCTTTCACACCGATTGGGCAAGTCTTGAATGCACAAGGGTTTGGTTTGGGAACTTACAAGCAGCTCCGTGTTGTTTCAAATGCTTTAGTCAATCGCGTTCTATTTAAAAACAAAGAAGCGGCTGGAGTCGAGTATTATCTTGGCGGGGACCCTAATAAAGCCATTTATGTCAAAGCGAAAAAGAAAGTGATCTTGTGCGCAGGATCACCCTGGTCGCCTGGGATTTTAGAGCGTTCCGGAATCGGAGACGCTACGCTGTTAAGTTCCTTGGGTATCGAGGTGATCGTCGATAACCCTAATGTGGGAGAGCATCTGCAAAACCACTATGGCGTAACAGGGTTCTTTACAGGAACGACTACGGTTTTCCCGTTTTTGCAGGGTTTCATTGATCTTCAGCCATATGAACCTGGTGATGGTACGCGCCGTATGCAGCTTGCAGGAATTGATACTGGAGCTGGAATCGCCCTAAGCGGTATTCTGATGCAGCCTAAAAGTGAAGGCTCTGTTCACATTGTCAGCAGGAATCCGACCATTTATCCGAGAATGGACTTCAATATGTACACTGATGGTGATGTGTCGACACCTGGTACTGATGCCTACGATGTCGTATCTTATTTGAAGCTCTTACAGGATATTGACACGGCCTTTGCCGGTGGAAGTTTGGCCTCTCCTCCGGCGTCCGTCTATGCTGGAGGGGATTCAGCACTTCTTGAATTTGCACAAACGCAGAGCAATATGGCTATCGCCTTTCACGCAGCAGGCACTTGCCGCATGGGAACGTCTCAGAGCGATTCTGTTGTCAATGGGGATTTGCATGTATTTGGAGTGAGAAACCTCATGGTCGCAGATGTTAGCATCGAGCCGATAATCCAAGATGGGAATACAGCGTATGCAGCTTATTTCATTGGACAGGTAGCAGCTAACATCATCAAAGGAAATTAATGTGGCGAGTCAATTTACAAACTAAAGAATGTGAGTGAAAATATGAAAATCACCTCTATAATTATTAGTATATCTGCGCTATTTGTGTGGGGGGCATCCTCCACACTAAATGCTGATAACTTTGTACAAGGCGATGATGTGGAAGTTTCTATGCAGGAGGATGTTATAGAATCTCCTCTACAAGATGGTGTTGTTGGAAGTTCTCCGCAAGACTATTTTTTAGGAACCGCTCGGCAGAATATTGTTGCAGAAAGCGTGGTTCATGACGACGTTGTAGACAGTTCTCCACAAGAATATGTGACTGAATATTGCTATGCGGACAGCTGTGACGAACGCTGTTGTTTTGATGTATGCGGGCGGTCTGTCTGCAATCATTCATGCTGCGGGTGGTGCCCAGGATTTTATGCAGGTTTGATCGGTTATGGGACTTCCCTTAAAGTTGAAGGGGAGTCGATAGGTCTAAGCGAGTATTATGGAGCAGATGACTGCAACAACAAAATCACCGGCTCCATGTGGGGGGCTGTGTTAGGGTATTCCTGCTGCAATCCCTGCGGTCTCTATTTCAATACAGAATTTGAATGGGCTATCGGGACTGTGTCGGGTGGTGAGCATTATATTGATGAGTTTCCCGATAGAGACTTGACCAATTACTTTTGGACGACTCGTGTAGGCTATACATTCAACTGTTTTGACTGTTACCGTATCACTCCTTATGGAGGGGTTGGTCTATGGTACTCCAAGCAAGATATTTCAAATCCCGGGTTGGATGTCAGCTATCGTGATTGGTTCGGAATTCTAGGAGGAAGAATCGATCGTCAATTTTGTGATTGTTTGTGGGTTGGAATCAATGGGCAATGGTACGTTCCGTTCAGCTCAAGGGTCAAGCTGGAAGGGTATTGTGGTAGTATTTCTCTAGATGATCATTATGGGTATCAGGTAGATTTCCCTATTACATACACAACATGCTGGTGCGATACGCCATTTACTGTGACTCTAGCGCCGTTTTATCGAAAGATGGTAAATGGAAACTCGGATGAAACAACCTTTGATATCGAAACTATCCAGGTACCTATGTTGGAAACACGTGTTTATGGCGCCAAATTGTACCTAGGCTATTGCTTCTAATTGACATCTCTCTCATTCACAGCGATAGGAGTATGTTAATTTGGCCGGTCGAGAAAGTGGCGTTCCGGCCAATGAACAGCAAGAACATGCGATGGGCGCCGTTTTCTGAAACTCCATCCATACCGCATAGAGTGCCGTAGTCAATAAAATCTGTATGGTTTATACTTTCGATTATGAAAGAACCCCCTGTATTTTATCCCTTGCGCGGTAACGAGAAAATCTCTCCATTATTGGAAGAGTATCGCGATAAAGCGCAAAAAAACGAAAAGGCCAATATGCATCCGAAAGCGGCCTTTTCTCAAGAGCATCAACGTTTTGAATCGAGTGAAGTCGATCACCGCCTTCCCTATAAACGGGATGTCGACCGCATTGTGCACTCCAAAGCCTACGCGAGGTATATCGATAAGACGCAGGTCGCTTATCTTATTGAAAATGACCATATTACGCATCGAGGTCTGCATGTGCAGCTGGTGGCTAACTTCGCCCGCGGTATTGCCGAAATCCTGAGGTTGAACCTCGACCTGGTCGAGGCGATCGCGCTCGGTCACGATGTCGGCCATCCTCCCTTTGGTCATGAAGGGGAGGGCTATTTATCGGAGCTGACCCAGGAATTTGAAGGCCGTCAGTTCGCTCATCCCCATCAGTCCTGCCGGTTGTTCACAAAAATCGAACCGTTAAACCTGGGTTTGGCCGTCTACGATGGGTTTCTCTGCCACGATGGAGGGATGCGTTCGACCCGACTGGAGCCAAGGTTTGGAAAGACCTGGGAAGACCATTTTTCAGACTTGGAAACAAAGCTTAACGATCCGGAAGAAACCATCATTCCTGCAACCCTGGAAGGTTGCCTTGTCAAGCTCTGCGATACGATGAGCTATCTGGGCAAGGATATCGAAGACGCGATCAGCCTGGGAATTATCACACGTGAAGATGTGCCGCAAACCATGCTCGGAAATTCCAACAGGGAAATATTAAAGGCGCTTGCATGCGATATCATCGCCCAAAGCTTCGAAAAAGACTATATCGCAATTTCTGAAGAGTCCTACGAAGCCTTGAAAACGCTTCGAAAATTCAATTTTGAAAGAATATATGAGTATCCAAGCTTAAAAAAAGAGTCTTTCAAGGTGAAAAGGAGTTATCGGATCTTGTTTGAGTTTCTCTTGCAGGATTTTGAGAATCAGCAGGAAAACAGCTATCTCTTTTGTAACTTTATTAAGAACAAACCGGAGCCTTATTTGATGGATTCCAATCCGGTTCAAAAGGTTGCCGACTTTATCGCCGGGATGACAGACAGCTTTTTTATTCGAACGCTTGAAAAAGTGTTTGTTCCGACCAGGATCGAGTGGATGTAATGCTGGTCCTGGTCATAGATGTCTGTTCCGACCGTGGGGTCGCCGCTTTTATCCAGGACGGCCAGGTCGCCTATTTTGCCGGCTTGCCCTTCGGGCTGCATAACTCTAAATTCCTCGTGCCTAAGATTGATGAAGGCCTGAAAGCCATTGATCGCCGACCGGATCAGATCGATCTGATCGCTGTGGGCATCGGCCCTGGTTCCTATACGGGAATGCGAGTGGGGTCTATGGCGGCAAAATCCCTCTCCTTTGCCCATAAAATCCCCCTTGTCGGCGTGTGTTCCCTGGAGGGATATACTCCTGACCATCAAGGAGCTTTTGCCGCTATCATCGATGCGAAAATGGCAGGTTGCTATCTGTTGACAGGCGAAAGGGAAGGTGAAGTGATCTCTTATACTTCATCTCCTGAAGTGTGTGCGATGAACCATGTAGGAGAGCGATTAGAGGGAGTGGAGGTGATCGTCTCGCCAAATGGTCAGCTTTTAAAGGAAAAAATTTACGAGTTTAGTCCGGATCTACAGTGTAAATGGCAGGAAACAGCTATTAATGTGGAACATTTTGCGTCCAGGGCGGTTCAAAAATTTCATGAAGGAAAATTCTCGACAGACGGTTCTTTAGAACTTCTCTATATGAGGGGTTGAACAATATCTCATTTTCCTGTATCTTATTCTCATTCAGTGCAGCTACACTTGCTGCTAAACCATCAAATAATGGATTTAGGTGATCATTAATGACAACAGTAAAAGTTCGACCTGGTGAATCGATTGACAAGGCATTACGCGCTCTTAAAAAACGTCTCGACAAAGAAGGCGTGATGAAAGCTGTAAAGGCGCATCGCTTTTACATGAAGCCGTCAATCAAGAAGCGAGCGAAATCTAAAGCTGCTTTGAAATACAGAAGATAACCGTAGCTTGTTTTCAAGCTTCACAATTTAAAATCTGAGAAAAAATTAGGCGACGCGTTTTGTATGGCTGATTACTACGAGACATTAGGAATTTCCAGGAACGCTTCAGCGGATGAGATTAAAAAGGCCTATCGTAAGATGGCCTTGAAGTATCACCCCGACCGCAACCCCGGGGACGCCGAAGCGGAAAAACAGTTCAAAGAGATTTCCGAAGCTTACGAAGTACTCAGCGATGAACAAAAGCGTCAACTATATGACCGCTACGGCAAAGACGGCCTTCAAGGTGCCGGTATGGGAGGCGGACAAGGGTTTGCTTCCATGGATGAGGCCCTGCGCACATTTATGGGCGCTTTCGGGGGAATGGGAGCCGACTCGATTTTTGACAGTTTCTTTGGTGGCGGCGATGGATTCAGCCGCGCCCAGGGAGGGGTCAAAAGACAAGGCGCAAGCAAACGCGCAAACATCACACTGACATTTTCTGAAGCTGCTACAGGTGTCGATAAAGAGCTTGCAGTTACCAATTATGTGACATGTGACACTTGTCACGGAAAGAGGGCAAGCTCTTCTGATGGGATTAAGACCTGTGATCGGTGTAATGGACAGGGACAAGTGTTTGAGCAGCGCGGGTTTTTCAGCATGTCCATGACATGTCCCCAGTGTCATGGAGACGGTCAAATGGTGACCGACCCTTGCAAAGAGTGCAAGGGGAAGGGAGCTACCAAGAAAAAACAGCATGTGAAGGTGCATATTCCTCCTGGAGTCGATTCTGGAATGCGGCTTAAAATGGGCGGATACGGAGATGCAGGCCCCAATGGCGGCCCTGCAGGAGACCTCTATGTATTTATCAATGTCAAAGCTCACGATGTGTTCGAACGTCAGGGTGATGACATTCTTCTCGATCTTCCGATCAGCTTTTCAGAAGCAGCTTTAGGAACCAAAAAAGAGGTTCCATCCTTGACGTCCCACACCTGTAGGATCACTATTCCTGAAGGAACGCAAAGCGGGAAAATCCTTCGGGTCAGACGAGAGGGGTTTCCCAATGTCCACGGACATGGAAAAGGTGACCTTCTTGTCAGGGTATTCGTTGAAACGCCGACCAACTTGTCTAAGCAGCAAAGAGAAATTCTGGAAGATTTCGCCAAGCTGGAAAGTCCGGCAAATCTTCCCAAACGCAAAGGGTTTCTGGATAAGCTGAAAGGTTTATTCTGCTGAGTCTTTTTTCCATAAAAGAATCCCTATCCACAGCAGGATAGGAATCGCTATATCAGTATAGAGGATTGTTCCGGCGTTGCCTGGCGAGTAATTCCCTACCTCGATCATTTGATGGATATGTCCGTATGCGGCTCCAAGTGAAAAACACGAATTGACCACAGCGACGGCTAGAGCCCAGTCCTTTGTTCTCCAGTACCCGATGATACCGGCGAGGCCCATTCCCAGGTTCGCGACAGCGACTTCAAATTGAAAGGGGCTTGTTTGCCATCCGATTATTTGAGCTGCCATTTCAGGATGGAATGCGTGATAATAGAATGCCCATACCCCAACCAAACCGATCGGCAATAGTAGCATGTTTCGCGCGAGGGTTTCCCCAAAAGATTGTCCATACCGAGGGATCAGGGAGAAGATCACGGCCAATACTAGAGTGACAAGGGTAAAGTTACTGAGTATGATTCGAATAAAAGTTTCCATATTACTTTATTTAATACGGCAAGTTCTAATTGAATGCCACTGTTTTTCCGATGCTGTGCTGAGGGGCGATATCCAACTCTAGCTCCATCCCGGCATTGGACAAGATCTCTTTAATTGTGGACATTGCTTTCTCTTCAGAGTTGCACTCTTCTGATAGATGCGCTAAGTGAACATGTTTGAGGTTGGGATGGGCGATTTGAGTTAAGAGATCTCCGCAGGCCTGGTTGGAGAGGTGTCCGCTGCGTCCCAGGACCCGCTGTTTGTATACCTGGGGGCGTGCGGAGGATTGGACCATTGAGGGCTCATGGTTCGCTTCCAAATAGAGATAGTCGCATTGCAGGAGCCGTTGACGGACGAGTGAAGTGACAAATCCCAAATCCGTACAGAAGCCGAGCTTGAGGTCATCAATTTTGATCGTGAAGGCGACAGGGTCCAGGGTGTCGTGCTGAATACTGAAGGGGTGGATCTCCATTCCGCAGTACTCGAACGATTCTCCGGTGGAGAAGATCTTGAACTTGGGGCAGTCATGGAATTGGTGGACAATTCCTTTTGCAGTTTCGTGGTTGGCAAAGACGGGGATCTGATGCTTGAAGGCGAGAACGCGAAGACCTTGAATATGATCGGAATGTTCGTGCGTGACAAGGATCGCATCGATCTCGCTGATGTCGACATTGATCTCCTGCAATTTTTTAGTGATGGCCCGACCGCTTAAACCTGCGTCGATCAGGATCTTACATCCAGG
>CAZWOB010000090.1:0-7712 GCA_964635295.1 uncultured bacterium | reverse complement strand
GCATCGCCTATACGTTCAATGACCACTGGAATGTCCACGTCTATTTCAGGCACAAAGTCAAAGACACCGATGAAGGGTGGAGGACTGAGTCTGAAAACCTCATCGACTTCAATGGAAAATGGAAACTCGGCAAACTCAAGATCGGCGACCGCAACCGATTTGAAGTTCACTACTATGGCAATCACTGGGTCTACCGCAATAAGATCGTCCTCGCCTACCCCTTTTACGAATATTGCGGCGACTGGGACTTTTATGTTTTTAATGAATTTTTTTTCAGAAACTTGCAGCGATATCA
Organism: uncultured bacterium; assembly: GCA_964635295.1. Taxonomy (GTDB): domain Bacteria; phylum Chlamydiota; class Chlamydiia; order Chlamydiales; family Waddliaceae; genus Waddlia. The sequence goes on along the minus strand of CAZWOB010000090.1, from coordinate 7,417 downwards.
TCGAAACCGCTGCGGTGCCGGACTTCAGCTCCCTCTTCTTAAAAAAGACAATAAGATCCGTTTTTTATATGTCGCACAGCAGCATCGTGAGTCTACAGGTTGGCTCCATACCCTCAATATTTTGTGGATAGAGTCGAAAGTTTATTTTTAATCACTTTTTTTGTTTTTTAAATAAATTATTTGATATAATAGTATATTATAGTTATGCTAGTAAGGTGTAGTTATGTCTTTTAGAGATATCAGGAATGCGGTTGGAAATGCGCACTTCCAAAAACAGGTCGATCCCATCAAAGAAATGCTGATCGCCACAACGCAATTGGTCGAGGAAGAGATTGGCAGGCATGTTGATGGAGATGAAGACTATGATGTTGTCATCAAGTCATATGGATCAGCTAATGAAGGAAAAGCTGCTACCGAGCAAAAAGAAGTTCTAGAGGCCGCTCAAAAGGATTCCCCTCACCTCGATATGGGAATACGAAACAAAAAAGAACATCTCTACAAAGGCGTAGAGAAAAAAGTACTGAACAACCTTTTTTCGCGGGTAAGAGCAGGAGAGGAACTAACCCCTAGAGAAATCCAGATCTTATCAGAGCTGGCGACCGCAGTTCAAAAAGCAGAGTTCGTCATTAATTTCGGTGACCGGATCGTCGGGCCGGAAGAACATACCAGCAACATACGATACGATATCAAAAACAACGCAGCCCAGGTCGCCAAGGTCAAAAACCTTGGGAAAAGAAAATTTATCGGTAAGGACGAAAGTGGAGAGGTCATTGTCGGGGACCGACAAGAAGCCGCAGGCGCTCTATATAATATTATGGACGAATCGGTTCAGACCCTCAATGATGCGTTTGGAGGACAGCAGGGATTTCTCGATCTCGATCCGGATGAAATGTATTCAGCTGAAGATTTGGAGCGCATGGACCGTGCGGAAAGAAGGGGATATTCAGAAGAGTTTGAAAGAGGCATTGCGGACTTTAACATTCGCTACCCCTTGTCGGAACGGGTGACGTATAACCCTCCGGAAATTGATGGGATCGAGACAGAGAGCCTTAGAGATGGCATTGTGGCGCACGCTCTTCATTCCGTTGTCAGCAATAAGGATACTGGCGAACTGATCAAGCTGGCAACTAAATGGAGCCAACTCATCTACGCGATCGCGAATGAAGCGCGTACAAACGATCGATTGATGGAACGGGACAAAGACCGCGAAGCAAGACTGGAAGAGTTCCTGGACGAACTTCACACTGCTGAATTAGATGCAAAACAACTGAAGATCCTAATGGAATGGATGGATTTCACCATCAACATCGATCACCTTGAAGATCCCTCTTCCCTACCAGGAAAAATTTACTGACCGCGCCATTGCTGACGCGGAACGTATCCACATCGAAAATACTACTCATTGTCCGCACAAAATAAAAAGGCCCGGACTGAGACATTAGGTAATCGCATTGTAAAAAAAGGGAGCGTCCGGCTTTTGCTCCACAGACGCAGATTGCTACCGAAACTTGCCTTAGACGTCATTAGTTTGGTTCAGATGCGTAGAAGGGATTTGAACCAGGCGAAGCCGATGTTTATGCAGCTCAACCTGAATAGGTTGCGCGATGCAAACGGGGTTCAAAGTCATCGACAGCTGACGCTGTCAAAAGCCAATTTTTTAGTTTATTTCGGTATATCTATTGAAAAATATCTCTGGAGAGATAATCATGCCATGGCATGAGCTATAAGAAACGCGATATCATTCACATTGCAGACTTCTCCAAAGACGAGATCCTCCATCTTCTCGATACAGCTGACAAACTCAAACGAACCCCTCAACCTGACCGGTTGAAGGGAAAAGTTCTGGGAAGCTGCTTCTATGAGCCCTCAACCCGGACACGGCTTTCCTTTGAGTCCGCCATGCACCGCCTGGGAGGTGCTGTCATCGGTTTTGACGATGCCGACAACACCTCTTCTCGAAAAGGCGAGAGCTTCAGCGATTCCATGAGAATGATCGAATCGTACGCCGACATCGCCGTGATCCGCCACCCTCTCGAAGGTTCGGCCCAACTGGCGGCGGACAGTATAGAGATTCCCGTGATCAACGCTGGCGATGGATCTAATCAGCACCCGACACAGACCTTCCTCGACCTTTTTACCATAAGGGAAACGCAAGGGAGGCTCGACCACCTTTCCATTGCGCTTGCAGGTGACCTGAAGCACGGGCGCACCGTCCATTCACTTGCCGAAGCGTTGATCCCCTTTGACTGTCGCCTCTATTTCGTCGCTCCCGAATCCCTCGAGATGCCCAAACCGATCTGCGACCAGTTGAAGGAGAGCAGGGTCAAATTCTCCTTTCACAGATCCCTGGAAGAGGTGATGCCGAAAATCGATATCTTGTATATGACACGCATACAGGAAGAGCGCTTTCAGGACCGCAAAGAATTTATCCATGTGAAGGAATCGCTGCGCGTAAATGTTGAGTTGCTGGAGCAGGGACAGCAGCATTTGAAAGTGCTGCACCCCCTTCCCAGGGTCCACGAGATCGATAAAAAGGTAGACCAAACTCCGCAGGCCTATTATTTTGAACAGGCGAAAAACGGACTGTATACAAGACAGGCATTACTTGCCCTTATTCTCCAGGGAGAGATTTGAGAATGACAACACTTGAGAAAACAGTCCCGGTTTCCGCCATCCGCAACGGCACGGTGATCGATCACATTCCCGCAGGAAAAGCGTTGAAAATCGTGAAGCTCCTCGACCTTTCGACAGATAAGTTGCAAGTCACTCTCGGCCTTAACCTGCCGAGCAGCCGAATGGGGCTGAAAGACCTCGTCAAAGTGGAAGCCTTCGCCCTCACTCCTGAAACCGCCTCCCGCGTTTCAATCCTTGCTCCTCAGGCCACCGTTAGCATCATCAAAAACTACGAGATCGAAGATAAATTTCACGTTTCTCTTCCAAAGAGCATTGAAGGCGTGATCGCTTGTCCGAACAGGCTTTGCATCTCAAATCATGAAACCGTAGACCCCGTGATCCTCGTCAAACAGCGCTGGAAAGGGAACATTCGACTACAATGCCATTATTGCCGTAAAAATTTCTCACAACAGGACCTTTGATGATTCGACTGAAAAGAGTAAAAACACTAGGGAATGGGATTGAAGACCTGACAATCGACTCGGAAGAGGAGTTGACGATTGATTGTGAAGAGAGGCTTGTGCGGCTCCCTGGACTGATCGATCCCCATGTTCACTTCAGAACTCCGGGCGCAGAGCACAAGGAAAACTGGAGATCTGGAGCCAAAGCTGCCATCCGAGGGGGGATCACGACTGTTTTCGACATGCCGAACAACCAGCCTCCCTGCGTAGATCCGGATAGTTTCCATCAGAAAAAAGCCCTCATCGATCAGCAGTTGAAGGAATGCGGCATTCCGTTGAACTACAAGCTCTTTTTCGGTGCAGATAAAGACCACATCCTGTCTGTCGGCAAAGTGAGAGACGAAGTGATCGGCGTGAAGATTTTTATGGGCTCTTCCACAGGAGGCCTTGTCATGGAGGACAGGGAATCGATCGACCGAGCGTTCGAACTTGCCGCGCAACACGATCTGATGGTCGCCGTCCATGCGGAAGATGAAGAAATCTTGAAAGAGCGTCAACAAGCATTTGCGGGAGAGAAACATCCTGCTATTCACTCAAAAATACGGGACAGGTCAGCAGCGATCAAGGCGACCGAACTGGCAATCGAACTGGCTGAAAAGTACAACTCCCGCGTCTACATCCTGCACCTCAGCACAAAAGAGGAACTGGACCTTGTCCGTCAAGCGAGAGACCGACAGATCCTTGTGTTTGCCGAAACCACCCCTCACCATCTGTTCCTCAATGAAGAGGCATACGAAAACTGGGGAACAAAAGTGCAGATGAACCCTCCGCTGCGCACACCGAAAGACCAGGAAGCACTCTGGGAAGCGATCCATGATGGGACGATCGATTCGATCGGCTCAGACCACGCCCCTCACACTCTGGACGAAAAAAACCGCCCATATGGCGAAGCCCCTTCCGGTATTCCGGGGATCGAGACAACGCTCCCTCTCCTGCTTAATGCCTGCAATGAAGGAAAGCTCACGTTGGAACAGATTGTCAAGTTGATGCGGATCAATCTTGAACAGATCTACAACCTCCCTCACAGCAGTGATGTCGTCCTCGTTGATATGGAGCTTCCCAAGACAGTCAATGACCAGAATATTCTATCCAAATGCGGATGGTCCCCCTATTCAGGAATGACCCTGAAGGGGTGGCCTGTGTACACAATTATTAATGGCAAACCGTATAAGGCTGAAGATGCAACCCCTCTACGACCCTGAAAAAACGTATCTTGACAATCTAACCAACGGCCCCTTTTTTGACGGGAAGATCCCAGTCCGCCCCCCTTTTAGGTGGACTGAGTTCCTGGGCTTTAAAATCGCATCCCCGATCGGAGTTCCGGCAGGCCCCCTCCTCAACGCAAACTGGTGCGGGGTAGCTGCTGATCTTGGCTACGACGTGTTGACATACAAGACGATCCGCAGTTACGAGCATCCCAGCCACCCTCTTCCCAACATCACCTACGTCGACGCTCCCGATCAGCTCGACCCTTGCCATCTGCCAAACAGTGTCCACCGGTTGGACAAACCTCCTTCCTCCCTCGAACAGTTGGCCATTACCAATTCCTTTGGAAATCCTTCGCGCTCTCCTGAATATCTGCGGAAGGACATTCCCCTTGCCATAGAAAAACTCCATCCGGGCCAGCTCTTGATTGTTTCTGTATTTGGAACAACAGATGAGGAGTACCTCGAATGTGCGAGACTGGCAGTCGACTGCGGCTCGCCTGTGATCGAAGCCAACTTCTCTTGTCCAAATGTATCGAAAGAAGAGGGCAGCCTCTTTGAGAACCCCGAAGCGGTCTACAACCTTTCCAAAAAATTGATCGGCGTGATCGGCGACACCCCTCTTGTGATCAAACTGGGAGTAATTTCAGACCCTGAACGGTTGAAGAACGTCCTTGTCGCTGCTGCCAGAGCGGGCGTCCGTGCCATTTGCGGGATCAACACGATCAGTATGAAAGTCGAACCTCCGTTGACCAATGGTCGGAAAACCTGCGGTATCTGCGGCTCTCCTATCCTTCAGGCAGCGCTCACGTTTACACGAAACGCACGTGAAATTATTGACCGGGAAAAGCTCCCTCTTGAGCTGATGACGACAGGCGGGGCAACAAGTCCCGAACATTTTCAATTGATGCTGGATGCGGGGGCATCCGTTGCGATGACAGCCACAGGGATGATGTGGGCCCCCTATCTTGCCTCGAAATACCACCAAGGAATCTATCAACATGTCTCATGATGCATTGATCAAAGACCTACATGACATCGGCGCCATCAAGTTCGGCACCTTCACTCTTAAAAGCGGGATTATTTCTCCTATCTATATCGACCTGCGCCTAATCGTCTCCGCCCCCTCATTGCTTGGCCGGATAGCAGAAGCGATGTGGGACAAGATCGGTTCCCTTCCCAAAGATATTTTATGCGGCGTTCCCTATACCGCGCTTCCAATCGCCACAGCGCTTTCTCTCAGGCACGACATCCCCATGGTGATGCGTCGAAAAGAAAAAAAAGATTACGGAACAAAAAAGACGATCGAAGGACTGTTCCGCGGAGGTCAGACCTGTTTAGTGATTGAAGACCTGGTCACGAGCGGCGCAAGCGTTTTCGAAACGATCCATCCGCTTGAAGAGGAAGGGCTCGAAGTGAATGATGTCGTGGTCCTGCTCGACAGGCAGCAGGGCGCGAAGGGAAGGCTGGAAGAAAAAGGCTACCGCCTGCATGCTGTGATCACGATTTCAGAACTGCTGAACTCCCTGGAATCTCAAGGGGTGATCACACAGGACGTTGTCCAGAATGTTCAACGGTTCATCAAACAAAACCACTTTGCCACCTCAGGAGTGTGACATGACAACTGCCACCCTTACTTATGGAGAACGCGCAGAATTGTGCTCCAATCCCACCTCCAAAAAGCTGTTTGGACTTATGGAGCATAAGAAAACAAACCTCGCCGTCAATTGCGATACTGTGCAATCACAGCAACTCCTCGACTTTGCCGAACAGGTCGGCCCCGATATCTGCGTGTTAAAAACCCATATTGATCTGTTAGAAGATTTTTCACCTTCTGTCACGCAAAAACTTACGCAACTTGCAGAAAAACATCAGTTCCTGATATTTGAAGACAGAAAATTCGCTGACATCGGAACAATCTCCAAGGCCCAGTACGAAAAAGGAATTTACCATATCTCGGATTGGTCGCCCATTACCAACTGCCACATTGTTCCTGGCCCAGGGATCATTGAGGCGTTGCGAGAAGCAGGCCTTTCCAAAGGAAACGGACTTTTACTCCTTGCCCAGATGAGCTCCAAAGGCTCTCTTGCGAAAGACGGCTATACCTTAGAGGCTGTCCGTCTAGCTGAGCTCTACTCTGATTTTGTGATCGGGTTCATCTGTCAGGAAAAGTTGACGGACGACCCTCGTCTCGTCCACATGACTCCCGGAGTCAAGCTTTCCGAGGGTTCCGATTCACTCGGTCAGCAATACAACACTCCGGAAAAAGTTCTAGGTAAGAACGGTTCCGACATTATGATCGTAGGACGCGGGATTTCCCAAGCTGCGGACCCATCCAAAGAAGCGGCCCGCTACAGGGAAGAGGGCTGGAAAGTTAAATCATGAACAAACCAACTCCAGATTTTAACGTCTGGGCCATCGGCGATCTGCACCTCTCCTTCGGAGTGCCGAACAAGGGAATGGAGGCGTTCGGTGATGAGTGGACCGACTGGACAGAAAAACTCCAACAGCACTGGAAAGCCAGCATCAAATCGGAAGACCTCGTCCTGCTTCCCGGAGACATTTCCTGGGCAACACACCTGGAAGACGCCCTGCCCGACCTCGAATGGATCGACCGGCTTCCGGGAACAAAAGTGATGATTCGTGGAAACCACGACTATTGGTGGTCGTCAAAAAGCAAAGTAACCAGCATCCTCCCCCCCTCTCTCCATATCATCCAAAATGATGTGTTCAACTACCAAGGGGTCTCAGTCGCCGGTGCACGTTTATGGGATACGGCTGAATTCAATTTCAACGCCTTCATCGATGTCAAAGAAGGGACACCCGCAAAAAAACTAGCGCTTTATGAAGGGGAGGATGAAAAAAACGCGAAAATATTCGCAAAAGAACTAATCCGTCTTGAGCTTAGTTTAAAAGAACTTCGGGAGGATGCCGCCCACCGCATCTGCATGACCCACTATCCCCCCATTGGCGCAGATCTTGCAAATTCCAGATCTTCACACCTCCTCGAAAAATTCGGTGTTGAAATCTGCGTTTTCGGCCACCTGCACAGCCTAAAAAAAGGACTTTCCCTTTTCG
>CAZWOB010000089.1:0-7801 GCA_964635295.1 uncultured bacterium | reverse complement strand
GCTTTAATTTAGCGTTAATGTTAATTCCAAAAGGGATCCGGTAGTGAACGGTATCTCTTAACAGGGATGTATGAGGAGTTTGAGGGATCATTTCGTGAAGATGCTCCCAAAACGAACAAGGGCCTTTCATCTGCTTATCAGTGAATGACCTTCCAGGTTCGCATTGAATATGTTCTGCGACCCAGCGCAATCTAAAAGGTGGAGAGCCTACCCTGAGTATGACCTTCACCCCTTTGTCCAGACCTGGATCCTTATGGATCAGTTTGACAGGACTTCCCGGGGGGACGAGACGTTCAAAAGCGGCCTCATGACGATGCCAATCATACAGTTGATCTGCTGAAGCAGGCATGGGGGTCTCATAAGTGAAACTGCGTATTTTCATGCTACTGCCATCCGGAACAGGATAAAACTCCGTAGACTCCACAATAGTGTGCGGATCCAGTTTGTCTGGACGAGACGGTTGATTTTGGCTTGATCTTTTTTCTTTGCAATTTGCATGTGCAACGGTCGTTGAATAAAAAAGGTCGAAAGGAGGATCGCAAAAAGAATGGTTCCTTGGGTAACGTTCCAACTATCGAACGGCACTGAGTAAAGCAAATAGAGGGACAATAACAGTTCAATCGTCATCAGGGGGATGACTACCCACCCCGTTTTCTTTTGATGCAAGGATTCGTAGCGGGGAAATGCCGTCTCGGGAACTTCGAGAAACAGAGGATAGTGGACCAATTGGACAAACCAGATGAGTCCTGTCATTACGCATGAAGCTGAAAAAGCAAGGATGATCGACATCCTTGCAAAGTACTTAATCAGGCGATTCTAATCAAGCGACCTCATCATCACCGTCAGAGTCGTAGATAAAGGACGGGACAAGCGTAGGCGTGCGTGCCACTTGAAGTTCACTAGCGGATGCATTGACCGCATTCCCTCCTTTTTGAAGGGCGCGGGAAATCTTTTCCTGGATTTTGACCATCAAATTTTGCGTGTAGAGAGGATGGTCGAACATCTTGTGATAGACGCGTTTGATCACCTGTTCCAAGTGGTCAGGAGTGGAACCGATGACCCACTGGATCGGGCGTCTTGCATACCAGGATTGTTGATTGGAGACATACATGAGCAAGTCATGGGCAACCCTTGCTGTTTTTGTCAGCTCTTCTTCAAGTTTTTGGCGTCTCTCAGCAGCATCAACTTCTTCCCGGTCCACAAATAATAATTCACGGACGGTATCTTTTGTCCCGTACTTTTTACGGATCTGCTGGGTCGCATTATCAAGCAGATATTTGGGGGAATCCTGCAATTCATGGGTGGCAGATGAGATTTCCCTTGAAATTGTTCCTTTGAACCAGCCGGCAAAGGTTTCTGCAGTGCTGTTCAACCCGCCAAGCTTGAAAGCTGTATTGATAACGAGGTCTCCATAGCGGGCGCTGGTCCCGCTATAATGGTTTCTAAAGATACTATTGATGGCAGATCTGATAAGAGCTTCTCGATCTTCGCCCTCCTGCTCTTCTCTTTCGTCTAAAAATGCGCGCAGGATCTCTTCTAATTCGACAATCTGGTTGCGGACAAGCTCTTTCAACTTTTCATCTTCAACTTCAAAACTGTTTAGGTTTCCTCTCACTCTTGCGACAAGGGTGTCGACAAACTCCTCTCTTATGGCATCCTTATCTTCGGCAGAGGCATAGAGAAGCCGCGTGTAAAGGGGAGAATAAGTGTTCAAATTGTCGGAAATGATATTCTTTGCCAATAACTCGACGATTGTCTCCTGCACAGCCGGCAGCATGTCGTAAGCTATCATCTCATCGATCTTTTCCGGAATAATGAATTTTTGGAACAACGTCGCAATCGCTTCTTTAATCGCTGTGCGGACCTCGCTCTTCGCGTAACGGACCATGCAATCATCAAACCTTTCCCGATTGCTCCGAATAAAATTGACGATAAATTTTTGCTTTTGATCCGTCAAGACCTGGTCATAAATGTAGGTCGCTTCATCATAAATCTCTTTCAGCTCATGTTCATATTCAATCTGGTCAAATAAATAGAGCAGCCCGTCAACTTTTCGACTGCGATCATGTGAATCAATGACGGTCACTTCCGGGAACAGCAGCTCGATTATTCGATTTGCGGAAGAATCAAAGAGATGCTTCTCTTCCTGGTCATTCTGTGAAAAAATAACTTCCATGATCTCGAATAACTTCGGGATTTTTTTACCGTTTTTCACTTGATCAATCCTGTTGACAAGCTGCAATTCATCAATTCCGGGATGGCATAGACGCTCGCCTCTCACAGTGTATGATTTGTATGTTTTCTGTGCCGCGACCTCTCCGGTCTCCTGAATCCACAGTTCACGCACTTGCTGTTCTAAGCTGTCTTTAGCGTCCTGGTCATCACCTTCGAATACACTTTGTATTTGAGCATTTACCTGCCTAACAGCTTCTTCCCGAGCTTCTCTCCCTTGAGAGCTTAGCCATAGGCTATAACCTTCCTTTTTTATCTGAGCTAATTCAGCAGGTTCAGGCTCCTCTTGCTTCAATGTCTTGAAGCGTAGTTTCGCAGCTTCAATCGCAGCCTGTTCAGCCTTTTTCCCTGCAACTTTGCACCATAGCTTTCTCGATTCGCTTTGATAGGCTTCTCTATTGGCAATGAGAACTTGCCGATTTTCTTCGACTCTTGGATCTCTGTGTACGTCATCCATAGCAGCTCTGTCGTAGCGATCCAGTCTTGCCCTCTCATCCCGCTTTGCACTATCTCTTGCCTTTTCAGCTTGATCAACTGCGGAGGAGTGGTCAGCCAGGAGACTGATGAGATCTTTGTAGGTCTTAGTATAAGGGGTCTTGTCGATCACCTGGAGCAGACGATCCAGCACAATCCCACCGAGCTTGTGACCATTTTTCATTAGCATTCTTTTAAAAATATCGGGCAGCTTGTCATTGAGCGTTGTGACTTTTTTATTGAACTCGCTGATCCGTTGTTCACTTAGGATCACAATAGATTCTTTGAAGACCCTTTCTAAAATGGCCGCATCGACAAAACTTTGGTCTGGGGTGAGCAGGGGTGTTGATTGATCGCCTTCGAACAACCATTCACGGCAATGACCAATCGCTACGTCCCTTTTGTCGTGCTCAGCGATATCGCCAAGTTTTACTTTGAGCCTTTCGATAAAAGCCGCTTGATCAATCGTCTCTTTGTCTTTTAGAAGCCATTTGATCAGTCTCTCGAAGTCCGGCCCTAGCTGTTCCGCGATTTTGAAACCATCCAGTTTCTCCTTCAACGGCCTGCTTAAACTGCTCCCGATACTGATCACAACATCAGCTCCGGTATTCATAAATTGTTCAAATTTTCCAACATACCCCTGGACTGTTGGAACCACATCGACGATTTTTTCCTCATAGGTAGCTTCGAGGGCATGATCGATGAATCCCATCGCCGCCTCCCGGAAGTCCTGGTAGACTGGATTGTCCTCGACCTTCTCAACATCAGGGGCGCTCTCATTAACATCTGAGGGCGAAGCGGCTCCTGTTGACTTTTGAGAGACATGACGTTTTCTAAGGTCCGTTCGCGGTGAATCGACGGGACTTGATGGCCTGACCCTGCTTTTTACATTTCTTAAGTATTCGAAGTCCTTTGCAGAAAGATCATATGGAGAAGGGGAAAAAGCTTTCTTGATTGCCTGGAAGATCTGTTTCACAACGTTCCATATAGCTGAGATAATCCTTAAAAAGGGGCAACGTTTCCAAACGCTTTTATGAGTCCCTGTATTCTGGGCTGGGATTGATCCGCTTATGCTGGGATCGATAGATTGGGCGTTCATCGTATGGTTCCTTCTATTACAAAATATTTAAGGATCTATAGTAAGATTTGAGAGTAAAGATCGATTAAAGAATCAGTAAAAAATAATTAAATTTGAATATGATGGAACAATTATATGGTATTTTAGTTTTTTAGGTAATGAAAACCTGATGAAAAGAGTTCTTGAAAGCTCTCAAATGGCAAAATTTTGAAGGTAGAAAGCTTGGAGATCAAAGATGAGATCAACGCTTTCGAATATTCGTTTTCACGCAAAATCTCAAAGTAAAGGCGAGGATTCCCTTTAAATACCCGTTTTGCAGCTTCCAATTGCAATTTGAATGAAGTGGAGCCGATTTCACAAGGAATATCCAGCTCTTCCAATGAGAAAACAAACAGATAGTTCAATAAATGAGTCAATGCTGTGATATAACAGACGATCTCATCATGTTTATCGATGGGAATTGCATGAAGGTTGACGCAAGTTCCCTCGAACAAGGGGAGGACCGTTTCAATTTCACCACAAACCAAAATAGTTTGATCGACGAGATCTTCAGTCTCAGGGCCGAACATGGGATGAATTGACGTGATATTGAGACCATTCATGCGCGCATTTTCGATTGATTTAAGAATCGGATTTTTTAATGAAGCAAGCTCGAAAACAAGGCCTTTGACTTGCAATCGGCTGAGATGATCGATAATTTCCGATGTAACGCCGATCGGGGTGGCTAAAATGATCACGTCTTCACTATCGTCAATAGTCAAGGGATCGCCCTTATCGATGATCGATACCCGGTGACCTCGCGATGAAAAAAAAGAAACTGCCCAATTGCCCATTCCTCCTTTTCCTCCGATGACTGTGATCTTAAACGGTTTACTGGCAGGTTTTTTCTCCTGCACGGCGCAAGAGGATTTGATCAGAATCTCTGAGATCTCATGTCCGATTTTTCCCCACTTTTCCGTGTTTTGTTGAATGATACTACGCTCATGGGGCAAGTCTCTGATAGGCAAGTTGTTTTTTTGTTTGTATTGTCCGATTCTGCTTGAGACCTTCAAGCGGCGAGAGATCAAACGGAAAATCTCTTCATCGATCTCATTGAGCTCTTCCCGTAAAGAGTTAAGGTCATCCATCTTTCATCCTGCGGTCCGCTTCAATAATGATCGATTCGGTTTCCGGCCAACCGATACAAGGATCAGTCACAGATACACCGTATCTTAAATCATTCCCATTGAAAGCTTGTTTTCCGGGAAAGAGGTTGCTCTCCATCATCATGCCAAGCACTTCATCAGGATTTTCAATATAGAAGGGCAATAACTGGTTGAACACAGAAAGTTGGCCGATATACTCTCCACCTGTATTCCCATGACTGCAGTCGATCATGATTTGTCTTTTCTTCCCTTTTTTATTGATGGTCCTCGCAGTCTCTTCAATGTGGTTAATTCCGCAGTTCGCTCCCTGGACACCTCCGCGCAGGATCACATGCGTATCGGGGTTTCCTGACGTCACCATCACTTTAATTTGCCCTTCTGCATCGACTCCGATAAACGAGTGTTTTTCGGCCGCTGACTGCATGGCGTTCAATGCGACACCGACATCGCCGCTTGTGCTGTTTTTAAATCCTACAGGCATTGACAGTCCGCTGGCCATTTGTCGATGGATTTGGCTTTCGGTCGTCCGCGCCCCAATTGCGCACCAGGAGACGAGGTCGCTGAGATAGGCGGGGACCAAAGGGTCGAGAAATTCGGTGGCGCATGAGAGTCCAAGTTCATTGATCTCCATTAAGATTTTGCGGGCGATCACCAGTCCTTTATTCATCTGAAAGCTGCCATTCAAGTCAGGGTCATTGATTAGTCCTTTCCATCCAACGGTTGTTCGGGGCTTTTCAAAGTAGACCCTCATGACAATAATCATTGTCTTGTTGACCCGCTTTTCCAGATCGGCAAGCCTTTGAGCATATTCGATCGCTCCTTTTTCATCATGGATGGAACAGGGGCCGATAATCAACAGTAATCGAGGATCATCACCAGCGATTGCCTCGCGGCAAGCTCTTCTTCCGGCGATAACAGCTTCTGCAGCCTTATCGGTAATTGGGATTTGCTCAAGCAGTTCACCCGGTGTGATAAGGGGAGTTTGCGACACGATGCGTTCATTGTATAAGTGATCCATTTTTTAAAACCCCTTGTATCGTTTCACCCATCGGTCCGCCAGAACGATCAGCATCATTGCCCTGACAACGGGCACTGCGCGAATGGTGACGCATGGATCATGCCGCGACCCTTCCGGCAGTTGGTAGGTTGTGGGATTGCCTTGAAGGTCGACAGTTTTCTGTGTTTTTCCGATACTTGAAGTGGGTTTAAACGCTACACGACAGACGACAGGCATACCGTTTGAAATTCCACCTAGCGTTCCTCCAGCATGATTTGTCTCTGTAAGATTGAGACCAATAAATGCGTCATTGTGTTCAGAACCTTTCATACGGGCTGCTTGAAATCCGCTTCCAATCTCAAATCCTTTACTGGCGGGAATTGAAAGCATTGCATGGGCAAGATTGGCTTCTAATTTCTGATAAACAGGGTCTCCCAGCCCCACCGGAAGATTGTTCGCGACCACCTCGACGATTCCGCCAACAGAATCTTTCTCCACTATTGTTCTTTCGATCATCGCAATCATCTCTTTTTCAGCAGATGGATCGGGGCAAAAAATGGGACTTTTTTTCAGGTGGTCGTAATCAACGTTTTGGATAGAGACAGAGCCTATTTCTTTCAGATAGGCATGAACTTCTACCCCTTCTAATAATTGCTCGGCGATTGCGCCTGCAGCAACGCGGCAGGCGGTTTCTCTTGCCGATGCCCTTCCTCCTCCTCTGTAATCGTAGATGCCGTATTTTTCAAGATAGGTTGCATTTGCATGCCCGGGACGGAGCACGTTTTCCATCCCTTGATAAGCGCTTGAACGTGCGTCTTTATTTGGAATGCGGATCGCAATCGGATGCCCTGTTGTCTTTCCTTCATAAACACCTGAGAGAATCTCTGCACAGTCGGTCTCTTTTCTTGGGGATGTCCACGGGGTTTGCCCAGGAGCGCGAAGGGTTAGCGAGTGATTGATCTGTTCTTCGGAAATTGAGATGTTGGGAGGGCATCCGTCGATGACCAGCCCCATTTCTTTCCCGTGGGATTCTCCCCAGGTCGTCACCTGAAAGAACTGGCCTAGTTGATTTGCTCCCATACCCCTCCAAAATAGTTGATAATCAATATTTATTTTAGCTTGAAAAATTAAATTGTCAATGTACAGGCTGATTCAAATCGACCTTTTTCTCATTAATTAAAAACATTTTCCGTAATGCGATCGTGACCGGAAATATGACTTTGCTTGCAGCTTCTACATTTTGAAGTTTTAAGAGATTTCCTAGGGCATAAAAGAACAATTTATTTCTGGAATGATAAGCTGACTCGGACTCTCCCACCTTTATATGAGCTAAATATAGAGCTAAATGATTGCTTGGATAATAGCGTGGTTTCAAATAAGGGATTTCAGCGCCTAAATATTGGTTGTAAACTTCGGCTAACCGTTTAGGACATTCAAAATAACTATGTGTACAATCGTTTTCAAAAGAAACGATTCCCCCTAAGTAATACACAAACAACAAGAAAAGGCTTTTTCCTCGGAAAGATTCCTTAATGGCGGCTCTGCTAGCTTCCATAAATGGTTGACCTGTTCTTTCGTGTTCATTTGTAATATCCGGATAATATGCAGCCATGGGGGCTTGTTGCTCTCCTCCTCTATGAATCGTGTAGCGAACAGTGCCGATCGGTTCACCTTCATAGAAGAAAAGATAGATATCGGAATATTCATCAAAACGATCCTTTTTCATGATTTCTCTGCCATTCATATAGCCGAGATGTTCATCGGTCAGGTCCATTGTTTTGTTCTTACCGGTAAAGTATCCCTCAAACCGTAACCGTAAAACATGAAAAAATAATGGATCGATTGAATCTATTTTTTTGTAAGTTATTATACCCA
>CAZWOB010000088.1:0-7940 GCA_964635295.1 uncultured bacterium | reverse complement strand
GATTCATCATCCACAGCTTCGGCGTGTTCACGGTACTTTTCAGCCAGCTCTGCCAGTGAGCGCATTGCTGCCCCATGAATTTCGGCGTATTCTTCATCACTCATCTGTCCGACTGTAACGTTTCTTGTACTTAGAGACCTGACAACTTCTTCACCATCTCTACCTCTTGCATGGAATTCGATGTGATCGAGTTGATCCAGTAGGCCTTTGAACTCAGCTTTTGTTTCTGCTTGTACAGTTTTTTCCCCCCGTTTTCCGGTAAACCTAACTGCTATGATATCGTCAGGTAAGTCAGATTCAGTTTTATGAGTAATATTTCTTTCTGCAAATGTTCTCTCATCGAAAAAAACACCTCTATTTTCTTTTATATCATTAAAGCTCGCCAACATTGTTTTTGTGATCATTTCAGGTTCTTGATCAACAGTTGAAGACTCGTCAGCTTCTAAGCCCCCAAAAAAATCTAAAGCATCAAAATCCTGTGAAAAAGAATCATGAGATCCATAATCGTATCCAGACATATATTCCCCCTAAAAAAATCTTCCTATCAGTAAATATTATAAAACATTATAGAAAAAATTTCAATTCAAATATTGACATTAAAGAATCGTTAAGATATAATATTAAGAAATATTAAACATGAATAGAAGGAGATAAGCATGACTTCAATCGTCGCAGGGCAGACAAAATGGTCGGAAGTAACGGGTGACAAACCTTTTATGGGGATGGAAAAATATATAACATGGTCTCATTTTGCAAAACATCAAACAGATCTCATAGTTCAAAATATTGTACGTGTACATATTGAAGCAGGAGCTAAAAAAGTCGCTGTCTCATTAATCAATGCTGAAAATCCAAGAGCTTTTCGTGATTGTCGAACAATTGCTCAGGAAAAAAGCTTAGGTACAGTTTTTTGCACTGATCATGGGAATTTTTTGATTCTTCATCCAAGTCAACTTAAGAAGTTAGGTTCTAAGGAAGTAGAAATGGTTTGGAATGACGATAGTAAAGTTTCTTTTGGAAAAGTTACTTGCAAAGACCGACCTGTTAACGAATACGAAAAAGTCATTTTTACAGCTTATGGAATTTGGGGAAAAAAGATTGCGGCTTCTATTCGTAGATAGAATTACTGTTTAGATTCACCGGAAAATTTTGCCTGTCTCATGTTGATGAGATAGGCATTTTTTTTGTGCGTAAATAACCGGAAAAAAATGCCAAATACATAAATCCAAACAACGGCAATATAAATGATTGGTGCAAGGTCATCCGATCCGCCATCATCCCCTGCAACAGGGGAAACACCGCCCCTCCTATATTCGCCATACATAAATAACCCGACACAGCTCCCTTAGGGGACTCGCAATACCTCAACACCTGAGAAAAAATCACCGGAAATAACACCGATAACGATAACCCCGTCAACAATATCGCTACCACCGATACGTACCCAGAAGAAAGTACCGTCAACACAATCAACCCCATCCCCGATACAGATGAATACAGGATCAACTTCTGCGGACTGTACCGATGCAATATGGTCGACCCAAATAACCTCCCAAAGAAAAATCCTCCCCAAAAAAGCATCATCAATGTCCCCGACGTGGAAAGCGTAAGGCCCGATACCTCCGAAACAAACTTCGTCAAATACGTGCTGATCGTCACCTCCATCCCCGTCGAAGCAGCAATCGCCAACGCACCAAACAACACAAATGGCTCCCGTAAAGGATTGGAAGGGCTCTTTTGCTTATCCTCCTTTCCATCCGGCAACGACGAAAATAGAGAAAATAACAAGGCTACTAGCCACAAGAGGGTGAGCGATAGATAGAGCGTATCACCACCTGAACGGGACAGGATAAAAAGGGAGCCGAAGAGAGGTGCCAGGATCGTTCCCAAAGAGGTAAAGGCCTGCGCAAGCGTTAACCGAGAAGGGGCTGACTCAGGATTACCAATCATCAGGGTATACGGATTCCCCGTCACCTGCAACGTGGCTATCCCAGCCCCTAAAATAAACACCCCCAATATAATCATGGGAAAAGAAAGCGTTAAACTCGCCCAGTATAGCGTGAGCGTGCCCAACGCCCCAATGAATAATCCCGCACGGATCCCCTCAAGATAACTCCGGTGCTGAAACAGATACCCCGACATCGGGGAAAATAAAAAATAAGCAAGATAAAAACTGACCTGGATCATCGCTACAGGGGTGTAACGCAGATTCAACGCACTCTGAATATACGGAATGAGAATGACATTCAATACGGTCGAAAAACCGCACAAAAGAAAAATCGTCAAACTTAAGACAAAGGGACGCGATAGCATTATTAGTTATTGTTAAGTAAAAAATTAACTAATAAGTAATGGGGGGAATGTTGTCAATAATTCTTAAAATTTGACATAGTCGCTTTTTAAAAAAAGGAGTTCGCCGTGAACAATCATTTAACATCGCATCGAGAAGGCTTTGAAAATGGGAAGACCACTGTCACCGATCGAAACGATCCAACCGGGATCCAGTTTTCCATCGTGAGGATGCAGGCGGGAGAAAAACGGGTGTTTCAATCTGACTGGGAGATGGCGGTCCTGCAAATGGAAGGGCATGGAATTGTTGAAGTGGATGGACAGAAGGCGGAGTATCGCCGCGAATCTCTGTTTGATGACCCTCCTTTGGCAGTGCATGTTTCAAGGGATGTGCAGGTGATGGTAGAAGCTGTCACCGATTTGGAGCTGGGGGTTTTCGAAACGAAAAATGACAAACGGTTCGCGTCAAAGATCTATCTCCCAGAAGCGACTGGAAATGAACACCGCGGTAAAGGACTGGTCGAAGATGCTTCATTGCGATATGTAAGAACGATCTTCGATGGTTCGAAAACCGACCCAAACGCGGAGTTGGTATTAGGCGAAGTGGTCAACTTCCCTGGGCGCTGGTCAAGCTACCCTCCCCACCACCATCCACAACCCGAGATCTACCACTACCGCTTTAGCGATGAGAGGGGGTATGGCCACGCAGAACTGGGAGATGATGTGATGAAGGTGCGCCCCTATGACACGATCAGAATTCTGGACGAGAACGACCACTCCCAGTGCTCGGCGCCGGGTTATGCCATGTACTACATCTGGGTGATCAGACACCTGCCAGGTGATCGGTATACTGTGCCGGAGTTTACGAAGACCCACTCCTGGACCATGGAACCGGGCGCTGTGGGATGGAAGCCAAGAGAGGGTGCCCTGACATGAACTTTACACAAGGGATCGATCTTATTTGTATGGGCCGTGCGGCGGTCGACCTCTATGGCGATCAGCTGGGAGCGTCCCTGGAGGATACCTCCAGCTTCTCAAAATATGTCGGAGGTTGCCCGGCAAATATCGCGATCGGCTCCTCAAGGCTCGGCCTGAAAACTGCGATGCTCAGCCGTGTCGGCAATGAGGCGATGGGACGCTTCGTGCGCGATACGTTGATCGAGGAAAATGTGGATGTTTCCATGCTTCAGACAGATCCCGACCGGCTGACGGGACTTGTATTGCTTGGGGTCGACCCGCCCGATCGCTTCCCGCTGATCTTCTATCGGGAGAACTGCGCCGACATGGCGATCAATCCGATGGGGTTCGATCCGGATCTGTTCGCAAATGCCCGCGCCCTCCTCATTAGCGGAACCCACTGCTCAACCGATGAGATGTTTAAAGCGACACAGGAAGCAGTCAGCCTGGCCAAAAAATGCGGATGCCAGGTGATCTTCGACTTGGACTACCGTCCGGTTTTATGGGGAGCGACAGGACACGATGGAGGTGAAGAGCGGTATGTACCGGAGTCTCTGGTGGCCAAACGATACGGTTCGCTTCTGCCGGATTGCGATGTGGTAGTGGGCACTGAAGAAGAGGTGCTGGCGGCCGGCGGTCTTGAGACTGTTAGAGAAGCATCGAAGGCGTTAATCGTGATGAAAAGAGGGGAACGGGGATGCGTTGCTTACCCGGGAGCGCTTGAAGCGCCTGTCGAAGGGCGGCCGTTCAAAGTGGAAGTGATGAACGTTTTAGGGGCAGGTGACGCTTTTATGAGCGGGTTCCTGCGCGGTTATCTCAAAGGGTATTCCCTGGAGGAGAGCCTGACGTTTGCCAATGCGAACGGAGCCCTTGTCGTGACGCGGCACGGCTGCTCCCCTGCCATGCCCTACTGGAAGGAGCTGGAAGGGTATATGGAGGCGCCGCAGGAATTGGCTCGAGCGGAGCGGTGGCATCAGTCGATGCAGCATTGGGAAGAGATCGATAATATCTGTATGCTGGCTTTTGACCACAGGTATCCCTTCGACGACGATGAAAAGGGAAAGGCATTCAAATGGTTGGTGTATGAGGCTCTGAAAGAAGCTGCGAAACGATCGACCGGAGTGAGAATAGGGCTGGTGGCCGATGAAGAGTATGGGGCGGCGGTCCTCAATAATACCAAATTCTATCCGTTTTTGACTGCCCGGTGTATCGAAGAGTCGGGAACCGAACATCTCGAGTTTTTGGATGGGCGCGAGGCGGCCGCGATTTTGCGCAGCTGGCCCAAAGACCATGTGGTCAAGGTGCTTAGCCGGGGAGAGATCGGGACGTTGAAGGTGCTTTACGATGCTGTCAGGCAGTCCGGACATGCTCTCCTCGTTGAATTTGTCGGCGAAGAACAGAAGGTCGTTGAGTGGGTCGAAGCGTGCTATGCGGCGGGCGTCTATCCCAACTGGTGGAAGCTCCCTCCCATGAAAGAGGCGGTGTCCTGGAATAGGGTCGAGTCGCTAGTGAAAGAAAATGATCCCTTCTGCCTCGGGGTTTTGCTCTTGGGAGGGAACGGGCCGCTGGAAGAGCTGGCGGTCAGTTTTAGGAACATCAAGCGCTCGCATCCTCTCGTCAAGGGATTCGCTGTGGGGCGTTCAATTTGGCTCGATGTCTGGAACGCATGGAAAGCAGGCGGTCAGACCGATCAGCAGGTCATCAAATCAGTTCAGGAAAAAATGATTACTCTCGTTGAGGAGTGGAAAAAATGGATGCAGGAGGAAGATCATGACAGCGGCGATTCATATGTTGAAAGACGTGGAGACAAAGAGGTCGGTCACGCTTACGGTAGCGCAAGCCGTTATTTTGTATCTGGCAAAGCAAAAGACGGAGTTGTTTGACGGCTCGATTGAGCCGCTGTTCGGCGGGGTCTTCGGCATCTACGGGCATGGCAATGTCGCGGGGATAGGGGAAGCGCTTTGGAAGTATCGTCAAGAGCTTCCCTACTTCCGCGGACAGAATGAACAGGGGATGGCGCATACCGCGATCGCGTATGCCAAAGCGCATCGTGGACGGCGTGTGATGGGGGTCACCACTTCCATCGGTCCGGGAGCGACCAACATGGTCACCGCAGCTGCCCTCGCCCATGTGAACAGGCTCCCAGTTCTGTTCCTCCCAGGAGATATTTTTACCACGCGCCGGCCCGATCCTGTGCTCCAGCAGCTAGAGAATCCTCACTCTCCCCTCACTTCGGTCAACGACTGCTTCATTCCGGTCAGCCAGTTTTTCGACAGGATCACCCATCCTGAACAGCTCCTGCAGTCGCTTCCTCAGGCGGTTCAGACGTTGATGCATCCGACGACCCGAGGGCCGGTTACCTTGTCCCTTCCCCAGGATACGCAGACAGAGGCTTATGAATTCCCACTGGAGTTTTTCAGGGAGCAAGTGCACTACATATCGCGTCCTCAACCTGACTCCCGTGAGGTGGAAAGGGCGGCCGCTGTGCTCAAACAATCCAGGCGACCGCTCATTATTGCGGGCGGCGGGGTGCATTACAGTGGTGCGGAAGAGGCACTGCGGGAGTTTGCGGAGTCGCGCGGGATCCCTGTGGCAGAGACTCAGGCGGGAAAAGGGAGTTTGTCGAGTGAACATCGATTAAGTTTGGGCGGTATCGGTGTGACGGGTACGGCGGCGGCAAATGCAATCGCGCGCGAGGCAGACTGCATTTTGGCGATCGGGACCCGCTTGGGAGACTTTACCACGGCATCGAAGAGTTTATTTCACAGAGAAGAGGTGCCGATCATCGCCCTCAATACTTCACCCATGGACACCGCAAAAGTGTCAGGGAGAAAAATAATCGGAGACGCGCTCGCTGGTCTGAAAACGCTTGATGGCGCTCTGGGTGATTGGGCGGCAATTGAGACGCATGAGTCCACAGTTGCGCAGGCCAAAGCGGATTGGAACGCTATGCGCGCAGAGATCATGGCTCCGCAAAACAGTCTGCCGACAGATGCGCAAGTGCTGGGAGCGGTCGAGAAGTGCGTGGGTGAAAAAGATGTGATCGTGTGCGCTGCAGGGGGGATGCCGGGAGAGCTGCACAAGCTTTGGAATGTCAGGGATCCCCTCGCCTACCATTTGGAATACGGGTACTCCTGCATGGGTTATGAGATTGCCGGAGGACTGGGAGTGAAGATGGCCCTTCCCGAACGAGAAGTGTATGTCGTGGTCGGCGACGGAAGCTATTTGATGCTGCATACAGAACTTCTGACCGCAAGGCAGCTTGGTTATAAGATCAATGTGATCCTTCTCGACAACCACGGGTTTGGATGCATCAACCGCCTGCAGAAGGCGTGCGGGTCGTCCCCCTACGGAAATATCATGGGGCGTGAACCGCAAGTGGATTTTGCGGCGAATGCAAAGAGCTACGGCTGCCATGCAAAAAAAGTGAATAACCTTGAAGAACTGCAGCAGACATTGCGTGAGAACCGAACAGTGAACCTTCCTTGTGTCACGGTCATCGAAACAGATCCCGAACAAGGGTCGCCGGGAACTGCGTGGTGGGATGTCGCTATTCCTGAGCAGTCCAATGAACCTGGAGTCAGAAAAGCGTTCAAGGAATATCAAACCCAAAAACAAACGATCTACCCAAGGAGCCCACGATGAACATGCGCCTCGGCTGCAACCCTTTATGCTGGATGAATACCGATTTCCCCCAAATGGAGGGGCAGGTACCGGTCGATCAGTGTCTGTCTGAAATCGCGACGATCGGATATGAAGGAGTGGAAATGGAGGATCCCTTCCTCAAGGTGTTGGACAAACTCCCCGGCTGGTTGAAGGCGCGTGGATTGGAGTGCATTGGGAAGTGGCACTCGACCAACTTGCTGGAAAGCACATTGGACGAGGAACTGGAACGCCTTGACCGCCATTGCGACATGTTGGAAAAACTGGGTGCGAAAGTGGTCAATTTGGCAGAGTGTACAGGTTGCGTTCATCAGGATCACGGGATGTCATTATCAAGGCGCCCTGTGATCGGAAGTGATGATCAGTGGGAGAGGCTTTGCGATGGACTGGAGGTGCTTGCCCGGCATATTAAAAACAGAGGGATGGTCAGCGCGTATCATCACCATATGGGCACCGTTGTACAGTCTGCTGAGGATATCGATCGATTGATGGCGGGAACGCAAACGTTGGGATTGTTGTATGATACCGGTCATCTGCTCTTTGCTAAGGCAGATCCGATCGCCGTCCTGAAGGCGCACGCATCCAGAATTTCGCATGTGCATTGCAAGTCTGTACGCCCTTCGGTTCTGGAAGAAAAATTGAAAGTTGACAGTGCTTTTTTTTCCTCCGTCCTTGATGGAGTGTTCACGGTCCCTGGAGAGCGGGATGATATCGTGGATTATGACAGGATCATCGAAACCCTGAAATCTGCCGGGTATTGCGGCTGGCTGGTCGTTGAAGCGGAACAAGACCCCAGTAAAGCCGATCCCTTCACTTATGCCCAATTGGGCTATGAAACCCTTCATTCAATTCTTAACACAACTTTAACATTCTCTTAATCAAGTGTTTACAATGATTAGATATAATTTTAAATATAAGGTTAAGAAAGGAGAAGGAAATGAAAAAATTAATCACCACACTATTTTCACTAGTCATCATTGGAGCGAGCCTCTCAGCGTCTGAGAGTTTAGATGCGATAAGAGAGATTCGCC
>CAZWOB010000087.1:4089-7994 GCA_964635295.1 uncultured bacterium | reverse complement strand
AAAAAGCTTGAGACGGTGAAGTCCTCTGATAAACTGCGCTCCACTGTCGCAGACAGTTTAAAGCCCTTTCATAAGGAGCTCTCGCGAATCCCGACGAAAGAAGATATCGAGAAGCTCTTGCAAATCCCCATCAGACGCATTTCAAAGTTTGATCTCGATAAGAATCTGGAGGAAATCGCAGGGCTGAAAAAAGATCTGGCAAGGGTTGAGAAGGACTTAAAGAATATCAAGCAGTTCACCATCAATTACCTGAAAGGGCTGATCACTGAATTCAAAAAGGCATTTACAAGACGCACGAAAATTAGCGAAATACAAGAACTGGACAAACGTGCCATTGCTACCAAAGAGCTTAAGATCGGTATCGATTTAAAGTCAGGGTTTGTGGGAACCAAGGTATCAGGCGACGAGAAAGTGGAAGGGACAAATTTCGACAAGTTGTTAATCCTTTTTGAGGACGGATCTTATCGCGTGACGAATATCCCTGAAAAAGACTATGTGCACGGCAGCAATAACAAGGCCGTGTTTGTGGGCATTGCGGATAAAAAGACCGTTTTCAATGTCGCTTATAAAGATCCCAAGTCCAATTTATGTTTTGCGAAACGGTTTATCGTGAAGCAGTTCATTCTCGATAAAGAGTATCGCTATTTTGATGAGGGAATGGGACTTGCTTATCTCTCTACTGATGAAGAACCGACGCTGGAAGTGCAGTTCATTCCTAAAATCAAACAGAAGATCTCCAAGGTCAGTTTTCCTTTTTCCAAGGTGTTGATCAAGGGTGTTTCGGCAAAAGGGGTCAAGGTCTCCAGTCGCGGTGTGAAAAAATTGAAAGTTTCCAAATGAAAATTGAAATACTCCCTGACGAACAACGAAAGGGAGTCCTTCATTTGAGCGTGGAAGACGGTTTTTATCGAGAGATCCATACTGCGATCTTCGGCAAACGTCCCAAGCTCGCTTTTCAAGAGGGAGATCTATCCGAGCAGTTTTCGGAAGTCGAATACAAGCGTGCGCGTTTCTTCGTTCTCAAGCGTCTTTCGCAAAGAAATTACTCCTCATTTGAATTATGCAGTCAATTAAAGGAACGTTTGGTTTCTTCCGGGACAATCAACCGTGTGGTTGAAGAATGCCGTCAGCTTGGATATATCGATGACGACGCGTGGCTTGAAGATTTTGTCCGCCGCCAGAAACTGGGGAAAAACGGACCGAAAATGATAGCGTCGAAATTATATCAAAAAGGGGTGCCGCAATCCTTTTACGAGCCGGTATTGAGAGACTCCGTTTCGCATGAGGATCAAAAAGAGGGGATCCAAAGGATTTTGCAAACCCGGTTCCGATCAAAAGATCTTTCTGATTTTAATGAGAGGCAAAAAGTATTTGGGGCGCTTGTTCGCAAAGGGTACGATTTTGAGATTGTCAAAGAGATTGTAGATCTGTCATTATCCGAATGACAACCAATAGGAGCCATTCACTGTGTGGGATCAGATACTTCAAACTCTAGTGCCTTTCAATTTATTAACAAAAAAAGATCACCATCAACTCCTGGAATCAGGAATTCCACAATCCTTTCATGTGGGTGAGCTGATCCTCAATGTTTCTGATGATGAAGAAGACAGCATTTATTTGCTGGGGAAGGGGAGCGTCAAAGTTGTCTCCGATCAGGGAGGCTCTCTTGGTCGAATCCAGGCCCCTGCATATTTTGGCGAACGGGCACCTCTGTTCCACACGCCCCGGCTTTTTAATATCGAAGCTGAAGAACGGGTGGAATGTTTGCGCATACCTGCAGTGTTGTTTTTTGAACTTTTGCATACCCGCCCGGCTTTTTCGCAGTGTTTCTCATCAATGTTGCAGGATAAACTCCACATTTTCGAAGATTATCATCAGTTTCTTGCGTTGATCAGCAGAGGAAAGAAAAATAACTTGTTGAACCTAAGCGACCTTGTGGAAGGGTATCGGCTATTGAATCCGATTCTACATTCAGGGAGCAGTTCAGAAGAGATTGATTGGGGAGCCTTAACGTACGTCATGGGCAGACTGCCATTGGAAATTGCCTCTACCTGTTCGATTTTTCTTACAGAGGACCCTCCGTTGATGTATCGCGATCTTCTTCCCCAAACGCGCTGCAAAATTAAATCCGATCCCAAGAGGTACTGTCATCAGATTATGCCTGGAAAACTTCTCTTTGTCTTGAGAGATCAAAATACCGACTTAATCGACCTCGTGACAAAGTTGTGCATCTACATCATCGAATCCTATAAAATCCGCAAGCGGATCTCTCCTCATCCTCATATGGTCCAGAACCTGGGGGAATATTTCCTGAACGAAAAGAGCTCGCGAGATGAAGATGAACTCTGGGACATGCTCCCTTTTTCAAAAAATGAGAAGATCAAACTTAAGGAGCTGTTTGGAGATGATGTTCTTTCTCTCCTATATACGATGGTCGTTCAGCATGCAGATATCAGCCTGCATTTTCTGTCCGCGCAAGTGCGCTATTTTTCCATAGCGTCAGAACAGTGGATATTGGAGTTGCAAAAACAGTTTAATGACATCATTCAACCAATCGATGAGCTCGGTGATGCCGAAATCCATATCGTTTCAAGCAATCTTCATTCTATTCATAATTGCTTGTCGCCATGGTTGAGAATAGACAAGGAATTTAGCCAATATGTATCGGAAGCCAGGTCTCAGACAGGTCTTTCAGAACTTAATGATTCAGATTTTTCCTATGTGATAGCCAGGGAGTTCTTTAAAGAGAACCCCGATAAAGATCGCAACAGGCACGATTTTGATACCAAGCATGGGATCACGCACATCCAAACGACACATTTGACGGGGATCAAGGTTAATTTGATCGATTTATCGAAAGTCGATTATTCAGCGATTGACCCATTGCTTGGCGAGCTCAAGCCTGCCGGTCGAAGAAAAGTGATCATCAATATCGATTATGCCTATGGAGCCGAACAGGCAGCTGCCGTTATGCGCAATATGCTGTTGATGTTCGGAAAGAATATTTCCAGCATTTCCGTGATTGGTAAATCGGGGGGGATCATAGGAAA
Organism: uncultured bacterium; assembly: GCA_964635295.1. Taxonomy (GTDB): domain Bacteria; phylum Chlamydiota; class Chlamydiia; order Chlamydiales; family Waddliaceae; genus Waddlia. Next base: position 4,944 of record CAZWOB010000087.1, on the reverse strand, counting down.
TAGGGGGGACATCTTACTTCCGCAACGAGCTGTTGTGCAGAATACCAATAATTCATTTCCTATCACATGTAATGATCTCTGGCCGGAGGATTTTGACGATGAGCAGTTGAATAAAGAGATCCATACCGGGACGCTGCTAACTGTGGAAGGGGCGCTTATGCAGAGCAGAGAAACCTTATTGTTCTACCATCACTTTTGGAATGCGATCGGAATGGAAATGGAAGCCTCCCATTATTTGAAGGCAATCGCTCAAGCGCAGCAACATCACGTCATCAATGAAGATGTTCCATTGCGCTTTGCCTATTATACATCGGATACTCCATTGGCTGATCCGAAAAAAACCCTGGCCTACCAACTCGCAGCTCACGAAGGCATTCCAAGTGTGTATGCGATCACTCGTGTCATTCTGAGAAAAATTTTATCCTGATTTTTCATTTTGTTTGTGTAAAATGAAAATTTTAAATACTGTGGCAAAGTAGATGATCCATAGGAGGGAACCATGGATTTAACTGTATCTTCTTTTTTCCACTATTACATGTTCGAGCCAACAAAAGCAGATAATCCTGTTGATCGTACCCTTGCGATGATTACATCCATTGCGTTGGGAATCTTGTCGTTGGGCATTGCTCATCTGGTTTGTTATTTTGCATTTTTCAACAGGACAGTTGTCAAAGTGAATGAGACAACACGGGAACAGGGGACTGTCGATGATGTGTACCGAAGGATCATCGAGATGGATGTCGATACTCCTTCCGTATCTTCGTGGGAGAGATCGTCTGATGATGAATCAGACAGTAAGATCGACGATGAGGTGATTGATGAGGCTTTAAGACAACCTGGGGTATCAGATCAAGG
>CAZWOB010000087.1:0-3989 GCA_964635295.1 uncultured bacterium | reverse complement strand
TAGGGTAAATTGAATTAAAACTCAATTTATGGTATGATATTAATAGAGGGAAAGGAAGGTTGAGTTCATTATGGTTGATATTGTACCTAATACAAATATAAGTTCTGAGACAACAAATACGACTCAGGTGCAGCCTACGTCGCAAAATGCTGCGACTGCAGAGGCTTCTGCAACCGCCAATGCCAATAAAAAAGACTTCGATATGGACACTAAAATCAGCAATACTGCTGATTTGAAGGAAAAAGCCCCGGAAGTCTGGGATAAAATGATGGAAGGGATCGCCCAGAACATCATTAAAGATATGCGGCAGCGTCAGGAGCGACTGAAAAAAATGATGAGGGAAGCCCGCGAAAGGTAGTTTCGGATTTATTGTCTTTCATTTCTCAATCGTATACAATGGATTCTTGTATGCGATTTTTTTTATAGGAAGAAGTTCATGTTTTCCGCCCGTTTATTTTTAGGTTTTCCCGTCGATCCTCTATATGCCGGCAAGCTTGATCGGGTGAATCCCGCCCTGGTGAACACATTTATTGGGGAGAATGAAGAGTATCTTTGCGCGATTGATCATGGGGATATGCGGTATCTTGGAAAACAGTTAGGGTCTATCATCTCAATGGACCACCTGGAATTGCTGGAAAAAAATATTTATAGTTTCTTAAAGAGACTGGTCCCGGATTTTCCCTACGGTGAGGCCCCTCTATATCTGATCCCTTTGCTTGATGACAACACCTGACGCAGAAACACTGATCATTACCTCGGATGAAGAAGGGAAGCGGCTTGATAGAGTCCTTGCTGACCGCTACCCGGATGCCCATTCCCGAACCTACCTGCAATGGCTGATTGAAGAGCGCTATGTCCTGCTGAATCAGCAGCCAACGAAAAAACGGATAAAAGTCTCTTCCGGAGATCAAGTGGATGTCCGCTTTGTCTTAGCCCCAGAGATTGAACTTATTCCGGAAGAAATTCCTCTCAATATCATTTATGAAGATGATGCGATTATTGCAGTCAATAAACCAGCCGGACTTGTCGTGCATCCAGGGGCGGGCAACTGGTCGGGAACTTTTGTCAATGGGCTCCTTTTCCATTGCAGGACCCTTCCAGATGGAGGCGAGCTAAGGCCTGGGATTGTCCATCGCCTGGATAAAGGGACCACTGGAGTTTTGGTCGCAGCGAAAACAACCGAGGCCCAGCAAAAGCTGATCGAACTTTTCTCCTCCAGGCAGGTATATAAAGAATATCTGGCGGTTTGCATCGGAAATCCTGGAAAAGGAACAGTAGACGCCCCGATTGCGAGGCATCCGACCCAGCGGCAGAAGATGGCAGTTGTGGAGGGAGGGCGCCATGCGGTGACCCATTATGAAACCGTGCGTTACAATGCTTCCTTGTCCATTGTGAAGTTGATTTTGGAAACAGGGCGCACCCATCAGATCCGCGTGCATTTAAAGACGCTAGGCTGCCCGGTCCTCGGAGACCCTGTCTATGGAAGCGCATCAATGAATCAAAAATTCCAGCTGGAAAGGCAGATGCTCCATGCGGACAAACTGCGTCTGCCTCATCCCGTTACAGGCGAAGAGATCACATTGGAAGCGCCTGTGCCTGAGGATATGGCTGCGATGATAAGGAAGATATGAAGCTGGTTATCCAAAGGGTCAGTGAAGCGGAAGTTACCATCGACAGGAGTTCTGTCGGCAAAATTGGAACTGGCCTCCTCGTCCTTTTAGGGATTCATCAATCAGACTTGCCCGAGACGACAAAACGGTATGTCGACAAACTTGTTAATCTTCGGATCTTTGAAGATGAAGAGGGGAAGATGAACCAAAGCGTCAAGGATGTGAATGGAGAGGTTCTTGTCGTCAGCCAATTTACCCTCTATGGCAACAGTTCAAAGGGGCGAAGGCCTTCATTTATCGAAGCTGCCAGGCCGGAAACGGCCATCCCGATCTATGAAAAATTCATTCAGGAAGTGAAAGAGGGGCTCGGCAGCGTCCAGACCGGGGAGTTTGGGGCTTCTATGGATGTTTCTTTAGTGAACCAAGGGCCGGTCACTATAATTTTGGAAAATTTAAGTAATACATAGTTAGTTGGTTATAAATTAGATTCTCTTCAGGGTTAAAATAATGGGAGTTGTCTATTTTGCATTTTTAGTCGTGATGGAGTACCATGAGGATTAGATGGCCAATGCACACACGTATTGCGTCAGAAACATGAATTTAACTGTGGAATGAGGATCGAATTATGAAAGAGTTTGTCGCCTACATTGTCAAGAACCTGGTCGACCACCCTGATAAAGTGAAAATTAATGAGATTGGTGGAACACAAACTTTGATCATTGAACTATCTGTTGAGAAGTCTGACATTGGTAAGATTATTGGAAAAAAAGGGAAAACGATCAACGCGATCCGCACCCTGTTAATGTCTGTCGCCAGTCGAAATGGCATTCGTGTCAATCTGGAGATTCTGGAAGATGGCGAACGCGTTTCTGAGGAATCAGCAGCAGCTAGCGCAGAATAAGTCTGCTTAGAGTGTGTCTACAATCTAAACTTCATTTACTTTGTAGACAACCTCTTAGAGGTTTTACAAAATCCGCAATGAAATTCAAAATTATTCATTCTTATTTTGTAAAGCCTTTTTTATATCAAATTAACTATTTCTACTTTCATTGAGGAGATTATCTTTATGTCTTTCAACACGAGCTCTAGAATAGTTCTACACGAAGATCGAAGCACACATCAATTTGGTGTCATTTTACCCCATTCTGGAAAAGTTCTGAATGATCAGGATTTAGATGCCAGAATCTCTAAGACTGTTGGTCACTTGGAGTATTTGACCGATGCTCAAGCGCATAGAAATACTCATGGCGGAAAACGTTTTCGCTCAAGAAAAGTTTCTAACTTGAGCCAGCGGCAACAAGCTTCAGAAAGGCTGCAAACTTTGCAGAATGCCAAGCAAATGCTGGCTGATAAGCAAGCGGCTAGTGCGCAGTCATCCGGTGGTCTGACTGGTTGGTTCAGCTCTTTTTGGGGCTAAAAACTCAAGGCAAGGGGGTATCCCCTTGCTATTTCGATTATTCATTCTTTTTGTGTATACCGATCGTGATTCAAAATTTAAGTTTCAGGCGAGGAAGCGACCTGAATTTGAGCCAGACGCAGTCGACGCTGAAGCAGTTCAACTCGAATGAGTTGGACGATGCAAGCGGGATTAAATTCAGCGGCAAGCTGACGAAGCATGGAATCAAATTTTGAATCACGATCGGTATAAGTAGGAAAGATTCGGACTGAGTAGGATTCGAACCTACGACCGTCCGCTTAGAAGGCGGATGCTCTATCCACTGAGCTATCAGTCCATAGAAAAGAATTCAAGATTTTAGCACTTTACTCGAGATTTCTTCAAGTCGTTTCGCTTGTTCTTGAAGATAAATCAAACGTCTGTTCTCTTGGTTCATCCGGAAAATGTGTACCTCGATACAGGAAAGTGAAATCGATCATTCATACATTGTAACGATACGAACGATCAAACGATAAGAACGATGTGAAGTATTCCTTAATTAGGAATTGAACCTGCGATTGTGCTCCTGCTAATCATAGGATTAATTTTCGATCAGATATTCATTTTTCGGATGAACTATTTGTTGTTTTATTAGGTTAATATACTGTATTTATCTGTATAAAATACCCTATTAATTAAATTTAAGTTTATATATAATGTTATTTTAATAAACTAATAAGGTATAAAAAAAATGATGACACCCGTTGATTTTTCAGAGCATTCCAGTCCATTGATGGTTTCTATGGATGATTATGGGACTGAGAAAGATAAATTCACACCATTGGATGAAAGCTATCAAAAAATCACTGATTGCGCAGGTAAGATTTGTAAGGTTGCTTATTTCCTGTTTTCCCTTACCATCTGTTTAGGGATTCCTGCAGCTGCAACCTGGGCATTTCCTCCCGCGGCAGTCATCACCTATTCAGTTCTGGGCGGGCTATTGG
>CAZWOB010000086.1:0-8177 GCA_964635295.1 uncultured bacterium | reverse complement strand
CTAGGACACCGGATTTTCATTCCGATAACAGGGGTTCGAATCCCCTTGGGGTCAATAGTGTGAGCCTTTAGCTCAGTTGGTAGAGCATCTCACTTTTAATGAGAGGGTCGTTGGTTCGAGCCCAACAAGGCTCACATTTTTTTTCTTTTCCCACACACTGCATTCCTGCATAAATCCTTTATATTATATTTTTTAGAAAAAATTCTGGTCTGATTTCGACCGATCCCCTATGATTCAATTAAAAGGCTGATAAATCGTAAACAGCCTGTTTATGCCGAGAATATAGATTATGGAAATCAATCCCAAACAGGAAAACGTCCATCCCGACCGACCGCTTGAATGCAGCGAATGCAAAAACCCGATCACGGTCCACTATTCAGAGATCGTGGGCGGCAAGTGCACGAACACAGGGATGTGCGACACATGTCCGCAACTGCAGAAAAAGCTCAAAGGAATCCCTTTTGAGGAGCATGAATCACCCACTAAAGAAGGCACGGGCCTTGTTTGCGGAGAGTGCGGGACGACATTGGCGGAAGTCAAAGTCAGCCACAACGTCGGCTGTTCACACTGCTACTCGGTTTTTGGCGATGTCCTCATCAATGAGCTCATCGCAGCGCATGCCCTCTTTCCAGGGATTGTCAAGCAGCGAAAAGCCGTCCCCATGCATGTTGGCCGGGCGCCGGGTGAAACCCAGGAGATCAGCCCATCGTTAAAGTTGATCGCCCTGAATGAAGCATTGGAGGAGACCCTTAAAAAAGAGGATTATGAACAAGCAGCGATGCTTAGGGACCAAATCAATGAGCTGACTAAAGAATCCGATGAAACCGAGGGCAAACATGATCAGGAAAAGTAAATCGCATTCTGCCTTATATCAGAACAAGCCTTGGGCAAACAACGACAACAATATTTGGCTGGCATCGACCATCTCTTTGGTGCGCAACATTGATAAATTCTCTTTTCCGGGAAAATTGGAAGGAGAAAAGCGGTCCCAGATCATTTCACTTGTCAGCCGTTCCGTCCTCCAATCTCCCCACTTGAACAACCCTTTCATGATCAAATCGGAAGACGCCAGTCCGGTGGAAAAAGAGTACCTGGTCGAACACTTCCTCAGCAGTTCCAGTTTTCAACAAGCCCACTCCGGCGAAGCGTTTATCCTCGACCATTCAGGGAAATTCTTAACGACTATCAATGTTGACAACCACATCAATTTTGAACTGATCGACTGCAAGGGAGAGCTGGAATCCGCATGGAATAAAATGATCAAGATCGAAACAGACCTTGGCCAGGCAATCAATTACGCTTTTACCCCTAAGTTCGGTTTTCTCACAGCACATCCCGTCCACTGCGGCACAGGATTTATTCTCACTGTCTATTTGCAGCCCTCAGCGCTTATCCATCTCGGACACTTGGAGGAGAAGCTTGCAAAAATGAAGACCGACGGGATCCGCATTACAGGCCTTCAAGGCAATCCTAATGAGATCATCGGCGACATTCTGGCGATCAAGAACAACTATACCCTTGGATTGACTGAAGAGAACATTATTTCAACACTGCGCCTGTTCGTGACAAAGTTGATGGTCGAAGAGAACAATACGCGAGCGCACTTGAGGGCAACCCCCAATCCGGAGCTGATGGACAAAGTGAGCCGTGCCTATGCGATCCTGGCCCATTCCTACCAAATGGAGACGATTGAGACGCTGGACGCCCTCAGCCTGTTAAAACTGGGCTCTGCCTTAGGCTGGTTGTCGGGAGTCACCCCCCACGAATTGAACCGCCTGTTTTTCGATTGCCGCCGCGCGCATCTCCTCGCCCGGTTCAACGAGGACGTCCCTCAGGGAGAGATCGCTCATCGCAGGGCCGAATTTATCCACGAGACACTGAAAAAAGTGAAACTCGAAATTTAATCGATCTGTAAAACGACCGGCAGCACAATCTGCGACGGATATTCCTCACTGACATGCAAGCGGTTATGCGCTACGATATATTTTCCTTTGTGCGCTCCCGTGAATCCTAAATGATAATTGCGCTCATATTTTGGAAAATTGGATCCGGAAACAGAAATCCGGATCCGATGGCCTTTGCCGAAGACAATGCTTGTCGCCGCTAAATCCACTTCCACTTCAAGAGGGCTTTCGGAATCGTGCAATGTTTCTAACATTTTCATCCCCGTCCGACACATCCCATCCGTGATCAAAATAGAACTTCCATCCGGGTAGACATCGGTCAGGCGCACCACAACATCAGTATCGGGACAGTTTGAGGAAATATAGAGGCGAGCGATGAGGTGCCCGGTAACTTCTAAATCCCGTTCCAAAGGTTGACTGGTGAAGACGAGCACATCGTCTCTACTTTCAATTTCCCGCTGATCCTTAGGCCCCGATTCGATAAACAGGTTCCGCCCCCCAACCGTAGGAATCGGCTTGAGAGGATCGGATGTATAGTGAAATGTTTCCTGACGTTTTTCTTTGATCCCTGGACAAAGCTCCCTCTCTGCTGTCAAATAAAACGCTGTCGGCATGCTCGGGGGAGGCCAACTGTCCGCATGACGCCAAACATTTCCGCTGTCGTGCGACCCGTCAAAAGCCCCCATGACATAGTAGGTGACTGAAGGGAGGTTCTCGACACTGTTCTTCGCCCCTTTCAAGTGGTGATCGAACCATGCCATGCCGCTCATATCGACTGGTGGAAGATGTCCGCCTTCAGGGATCGGGTAATCGCCCAACTGCGTGGACTCCGGCCAGAAATGGGTCCACGGCCCAATGACCAGTTTTTGTTCCCCTTTCGCTCCGACACCGCCATTTTCCTGTCTCGAAACAAATCCATCAATCGTTCCCTGTAAAAAAGTATCATACCAGCCACCATAATGGAGGGCAGGCACGGTCACATTACCTGCCTGGTCAAGTGAATTAAAATTTTTCCAAAATTCATCATAAAAAGGGCGAGTGTAGGCGTAAGCGTGAACGCCGGAATCATGCGCGTACATTCCCAGCCATCCTTCAACCTGATCCTTCAGGATCTGACCACCCGGGCGAAGTGCGTGGTGATACATGCTGGATGCGGCCACACCAATGTATTGGCATTTCAGCGAAGGCGGTGCTGTTGGGGCAAGGAGATACTGAGTGATTCCGAGAGCGGACACTCCCATCGTGCCAATTTCCCCGTTTGAATAAGGACTGGACGCCAGCCATTCAACGGTGTCATATCCATCTTGCAGTTCCCCCCAGCCATCTGCCAGTCCGGGAAATGTTTTTCCTTCCTTGTCGGCAGCGCTTCTCGTATCCTGAATAGCCACCACATACCCATTTTTGGAAAAAACGGCATAGCGTGTCGCGTAGCAGTTTTTTCTTCCTGCGGGACTTCTCAATAAAATACAGGGGAAATTTTTCGGATGTTCACCAGGAGGATAGTAGAGATCCATGGGTAGAGTTGTTCCATCCCTCATCGGAACATCGACAGTCAATGCAGGTTCAAGCCCGCTTAAAACAGATACGCACAATAGAAAGGAAATGATCAGTCTCATACGCCCCCACCATAAAATACAGAGAGAGAAGTTTAACAAAAGGGGGAAAGGATGTGAACGAAAATGAAGCGGGAGGGATTTCCCGCTTCATTATTTAATATTATTGATCGGGTAATTCATCCGTGCTATCGACATCTTCGTCGTCATCCGAGAAAGCTTCCTCTTCAATTTGAGCAGCTTCATCTTCGTTTTTTGGACGGACGGTCATCATTTTCTTGTCGGCCCAATCTGCCGCAGTTGGGCTGATCACCCCAATCAATGCCTTAAGAGCGCAAACAAGATTATTCCCCAGGTCTTTCCAGCTCTGCACAGTGAACGTACGCGCTTCTTTGTCTGTAAAAAACTTCCCAGCAGTCATTGACCACATGGAATGGAAAATCGCTGAAGCGAATGCATGAATCACCCCGATTTGCGCTTCGTAACCCGCTATCGCAAATTTCTCTCTAGGCTCAATCCACTCGTGACCGAATTTGTGGACTTTTTGCAAAGCCCCTTTACCTGCTGTGCAGCTGCCTTCAAAATTTAAGGCCGAAGCCAGGTGTTGTTGTACAGGTGACAAGCTTGACATATATCTCTCCTTGTTTTGTGAAATTTCAAATAATGTTATGCCGGCCATCACTTAAAAATGGGGAATTCGGCAAGGAGGCGCCCTGAATTTGGATCAGGCGAAGCCGGCGCCGAAGAAGGCCAACCCGAAGGGGTTGATTGATGCAGGCGGACTCCAAAGTCAGTGGCTGCCGACGCAGACGAAAATCAATTTTAAAATGATGATTAGCATAATTAAATTTAATAAATACCTAAATTCTATACTTAATTTGTAATATTTGAGTCAAATATTTTCAAAAACAGAGAAAAGATAATAAATGTTTTTTTAACGGATAGAAAAGAAAATCCCTGTAGCCTAAACCACAGGGATTGAAGGAATGTAAATTACTTTGCTCTTGCGGCTTTTGCTGCAAGGCGGGACTTGGTGCGGCTGGCCATATTCAGTTTGTACAGCCCTTTTTTCACACCTTTGTCCATTAGCGCATAGACATTGCTGAGAGTTTCTGCCACAGATTCCTGCTCGTTTTTCGCGACAGCCTCTTCAAAACGGCGGATCGCAGTTCTCACACGTGATTTAAACACGCGGTTGTCCGCTCTTTTCTTCTGGTTTTGAATATCGCGCTTAAGAGCTGTCGCCCTTTTTTCTTTCTTTTTTGGTTCTTTATCTGCCATTGTTCCTCTGAAAGTTAGTTCTTACATTGAATCGTTATCGATTCCGCTAATTTTAATAAGACAGTATACAACGTCTCAGGGGATTTCGTCAAAAAGTATTAAGATTATATACCTAAAGAGACAGATGTCATATACTTGTTCACATGAAAAAAGTCATTAAACAAGAAAAGACCCTGTTCGAAGCTCTGCAAATCTTTTATCCCGATTCCTCAAAATCGACACTGCGCTCGTTGTTGAAGGAAGAACGGGTCAAAGTGGACGGAAAAACCTGCAAGATCAGCGGCACCCAACTAAAACCCGGTCAAACTATAGAGGTTGTCAAAAAAAGAATGACGATCGAAGAGGAGGTCGAAATCCTTTACCAGGACCCCTACCTTGCTGTCGTTTTCAAGCCCGCAGGCCTCTTGAGCGTCTCTACCGATTTTGAGAAATACCTCACCCTCTACAAAATCCTCAAACAGCATTTCCATCCGAAGACCGTCGATGTGGTCCATCGTCTGGACCAGGACACCTCCGGAGTGATGGTCTTCTCATTGGACCAGTCAATACTTCCTCAATTAAAATTGATTTTTGAAAAACATGAGATCAACCGTCGCTACACCGCGATTGTCGAAGGTAAACTCACACCGGAAAAAGGAACCTGGCGCTCTTATCTCTACGAGGACGGCAACTATGTCATGCACAGCACTGACAATCCCAAAAAGGGGAAATTGGCAATCACTCATTACGAAGTGGCTGGATACTCAAAAAAGTTCACGCGGTTGAATATAAGTTTAGAAACGGGTAAAAAAAATCAGATCAGGGTCCATTGCAGCGATGCCGGTCATCCTGTTGCAGGGGATGTCAAATACGGATCGACAGCCAACCCTGCGAAACGGCTGATGCTCCACGCTCATTGCCTGGAATTTACACACCCTGTGAAAAAGAAAAAAATGCAGTTTATCTACGACCCGCCGGAAAGTTTTGACCGTATTATTCAGACGTAGGATCAATCGATGAAGATCAAACAGCTTTGGATCGCATTTCTCGCCTGTGTTGCACTTGTTGTCGTGTGGTTTACGTTCGATGCCAGCTACAAAGTGTATCAATGGGGGACGCAAACCCGTTCAACGCAGCCTCTCGTCATCGAATGGGGGATCGAAGAGCTGGCGAGCAACCGGTTTATCCTAGAGGCGACCTACTCCTTTACCCACAAAGGGGAAAAAGCGGAAGGGAGCACAATTTTTGAAGCTGACCGTTATCGCAACAAAGAAACCGCAAATCACTTTCTCGATCAGTACAAAGAGAAAAACTGGACGGTGTGGTATTCCCCTTTCCAACTTGAAAACTCGACAATTGACCGATTTTTTCCATTGAAATCCTGCATATATACCGCCATAGTGTGGTGTATCTTTATCTATTTTATTTGGCTTGGCTACTACGTAGGGAAATATTATCGATGAAACCGATCACATTATCGACCCGGACCAAAGAAGGGGAAACGCTCGAAGCGACCTTTCTTCCTGAAAAAGGAATGACGCTGGCAAGCTATAAACTGGGAGAGATCGAAGCGATCGATCAATCGACCAAAGGGGATTTCGACAAGGCCCGAAATGGATTAGGCGCGCTGATCGGCCCCCATTTCTACGCAAGACCGGACTTCCTCGTCCCCAAGATCGACCACGAATTTTCCCATGAGAAAGTGATGAGAGAGAAGGGAAAGGTCGATATTTTCACCCACGGAGTTGGGCGCTACGCTTCCTGGAATGCAGAACAAAACGGAAATACAATCCACGCGGAGTTATCTGGAGAAGATAAACTAGAAGGGATCCCTCTCTCTGAGATTGAGGGTCAGAACTTCAAAATGGTTTTCGACGTCAATTTGAGTGAAGAAGGATTGAAGCTCGATATATCCGTTGTCAGCGACAGAGATTCCGTCGTCGGATTCCATTATTACTACGCAATCGGCAACAATGGGAACGCCCGCGTCCGCGCTGCTGTGCAGGATACCTACCTGGACAACCTGGACGGCAACCGAAAGAAACCGTTGCCAGCAGACTGGGAAATCGATGCCCAGAGAATGCTCACTTACCCGCTCAATCAAGATACCGACTGCACTTTTTATCCCTATCCAGACCTGCTGAACGGGGAGATCGTCCTCGAAACGGAAACGCATCAGTTATCTGTTCGCACCTCTTGTCCTTCAGCTGAGAACAGCTGGCAGGTATGGCACCCCAAAGGGGCGACTTTTGCCTGCATCGAGCCGATCAGCTCTCAAAATCCCCGCCGGCCCAACTTGACGGTCAGCGAAATTTCCGCCACCCTCAACTTGAAACCGTTGCATAAATAAGCAGCGTATCGCGGGAAATGGAATATAATGCGATGCAACGGTCTCAACTTGATCCGTTTTCTGTAATTTCTTATTAAAGAGGAAAATTGTATAATGGCTGTTTAAGTCAATAAAGTGTTTTGTTCAAATGTTACTCGCGTTGCGTCATCGATTACAATTATCCGGTCTGATTATTGCGCTGTACTTTGTCTCGACGCTGATTATCTCGATTTATCCCGATGTCAGCCTGATCAAATTCGTATTCGGTTTATTCATCGCCTCCTTTGGTTCAATCGGCATTTTTTTACTCCTCAGACAATGGGAAAAATCAAAACCCGTTCAACAACTCCCGGCCCCTCCCCCTGAACCTGTCCAGCCAGAAGTTCCGTTTTCCAATACGGAGAACATTCAGGAATTGGAAAATGCGCTGAATGAATCACTGGCCAAAAACCACGATCTGATCCAAAAACAAAACCAGTTGGAAGAAGCCCTGCACAAACTCGAACAGGAAAAAGTGCAGTTTGAGTTGAAGCTTGAAGATATTCATCATCAGATGGATACACAATCTTCCGAAGCTGATGAAGAGGTCAGGCGAAAAACAACCCTGCTGAGCGAATACCAGGAAACGATCAATCAGCAGAGGGAAGTGATCAAGAAAAAACAGGAACAGATCACCGAACTCGAAAACAAAGTGCGCGACCTGAACTACGAAGTAAAAACCTTGCTTCAGCTCGCTGAGATCGGCAACAGCAAAGAAAAAAGCGAGACCGCTCCTGCCGAGGAACATGAGAGCGAACCGCAAACAGCCCATATCTACGGCGGCTCAATGGTCAGAAGCCCTGAAGAAGCAACCGCGCTACTGGGCAAATGCATCAACATTGCCCAGAAAATTACCAGCGCGAACCGGTTCAGCAACGGAAACAGCAGGTTCCAGCATATGCCCCTGGACAATTCCGCTCTCGACTTCAGACGGTTGTATGACAGCTTGCGCAGCGAAACTTCAAGCGGCATCGTCGTCTATTCGTTGAAAGAGAACCGGATGATCTTTGCGAACGACCAGGTAGAGATGATGATGGGATGGAACCCTGAAGCTTTCATCCGAAACTTTTCCGATATTATCCGGGAAGGAAG
>CAZWOB010000085.1:0-8191 GCA_964635295.1 uncultured bacterium | reverse complement strand
TGGCGAAATTCCTCTACACCGACCTGACGATCATCGGAGAGACCTATATCCCGGTCAGACACTGCCTGTTGTCGATGCATCCGTTGTCTGAGATCAAGAAACTTTACTCACACCGTCAGCCGCTTGCCCAATGCAGGGAATGGATCAGTAAAAACCTGCCTCAAGCAGAGGTTTTTGAAATGAGCTCATCAGCCAAAGCCGCCGAGCAGGCAAGCCTCTATCACCATTCTGCGGCAATCGGTTCCAACCTGGCGGCGAAAAAATATCAATTGAAAGTTGTTGTCGAAGGGATTGAAGACATTAAGGACAACACCACCCGCTTTTTCATCCTCGGGAGAGAACCTGTCCCCAAGGGAGAGCGAAGCAAAACGTTCATCGTCTTTTCCACGGAGCATCAATCAGGTTCGCTCTACCGTTCCCTCAAGCCGTTTGCCGACAATGGAGTGAACCTGACGATGATCGAAAGTAAGCGCACTCGGGAGCAGCAGTGGAAATATGTCTTTTTCGCTGACATGGAAGGGCATCAGGAAGATGAGGGCGTGCGGCAAGCGCTCGATACGCTGAAACACCAGACCTCTTTATTAAAAATTGTCGGTAGTTATCCAGTAGAGGAAGGATGCGAATAAATGCTCCTCCCTCTAAAGCGCATACCCTGCGCGCTCTATTCCTTGGAGCAATGGCGTCAGGAGACACTGTCCTTCAATCGCCTTTGTTGGCTGACGACCAAAAAATCGCCATTCAAACTCTGACTCAGCTCGGAGCGCGCTTTAGGATCAGCAAGGACAAAGTCTCAATTATCGGCACAGGAGGAGGACGTTCAAAATCCCCGGGCACGCTTTTCGTCGGCAACAGCGGTGTTTCCTGCCGGTTCCTGACAGCTGTTGCCCCTCTGTTATCCGAGGGCCCCGTCACCATTGATGGAGACCCGGCGATGCGGCAGCGCCCCCTGACCCAGCTCCTGCTCGCCCTTGACATGTTGGGAATCAGCTCGCATAGCGAAACAGGCTGCCCTCCCCTGACGTTGGAATGCAGGCAATTCAAAGGAGGCGCAACAACTGTTGCCGGCAATATCAGTTCGCAGTATCTTTCAGCGATCCTGATCGCAGCCCCTTACGCAGAAAAGGATGTCGTCGTCTCCGTTGAAGGGGAGCTTAAATCCCGCCCCTATGTCGCCATTACCCTTGACTTGATGCGTCAATTCGGGGCTGAAGTTGAAGCCAACGGCGCACTCTATAAAGTCATGGCAGGCAAAACCTACCAAGGGGCAGATCCCTTCGAAGTCGAAGGAGATTACTCCAATGCCTCCTATTTTCTCGCGCAGGCAGCTGTCACGCATACAAGAGTCACCGTTGACCGCCTCAGCCCACACAGCTTGCAAGGGGATAAAAAAATCGTGGATATCCTGGAACAGTTCGGCTGTCATATCAGCCGGGAAGGAGCAAGCGTTACTGTCGAAGGAAGGCCGCTTTCTGCCATTCATGTCGATATGAGCGATACGCCGGATATCGTTCCCACAGTTGCTGTCGTTGCGGCATTTGCCAAAGGTACGACTGAGATCAATGGAGTGGGGCACTTGCGCTATAAGGAAACAGACCGGCTGGCCGCAGTCATGGCAGAACTTAACAAAATGGGAATCAACACACGCTGCAATGAGGAAACGTTGTGGATAGAAGGAGGCTCGCCCAGGGCCGCGGAAATCGACACCTATAACGACCACCGGATTGCCATGGCCTTTTCGATTGCCCAGAGAATGGTTCCTGAGATCGTGATCAAAAACCCCGAGTGCGTCAATAAATCCTTCCCAAGCTTCTTCGACCTTTGGGAGCAGCTATGAACATCGTCTTAATTGGGTATCGGGGAACAGGGAAAAGCACCCTCGGCAACGCTCTTGCAGATAAACTGGACCGCCCGTTTCTTGACACAGACCAATTGATCATCTCTGAAGCGAAGCTGACAATCCCTGAAATATTCGAGCAGGAAGGCGAACAAGGTTTTCGAAAGCGCGAAAAAAACGTGATCCGTTCAATCGATGAAGACCGTGCAGTTATCGCTTGCGGCGGTGGAGCAGTCATGGACCCGGAAAACGGTAAAATGCTGAGGCAGAATGGATATATCTTCTGGCTCACCGCCAAACCTGAAACGATCCTGAACAGGATCGCCAATGAAGACGGCAGGCCCCCTCTTACCTCTCTTCCCCCTTTGGAGGAGATCAAAACCCTCTTAAAACAACGCGCTCCCCTCTACGAGAAATTCGCTGACTATCAGATTTCCACAGAGGGTAAATCTATCAACAATCTTCTTGAAGAAGTGATCGACCACCTGCTATAAATAGCGCATGATCATTGTCATGAAACAAGGGGCATCACCCTCTCAAATCCAGGCGATCAAAGAAGAGATCGAAGGGCTCGGCCTGTCGCCATTTATCGAAGCAGGCTCAGAAAGAACCATTATCGGAGTTGTCGGCGACGACCGCGCCGTCCAGCTCGATCATTTCTACACTCTCCGCGGCGTCGAAAAGGTGATCCCCATCCTCAAGCCGTACAAACTTGTTTCTCGGGAGTTCCAACCGAACGGCACTCAAATCTCTGTCAAAGGTCAGGTCATTGGAGGGAAAAAGATTCAAGTGATCGCCGGTCCATGTGCCATCGAATCCCCTGACCAGTTGCGGATGGCCGCCCATGCAGTGAAAAAAGCAGGCGTCACGATCATGCGCGCCTCAGCGTTCAAGCCCCGCACCTCCCCTTACGATTTCCAAGGAACGGGAAAAGAGGGACTAAAATGGCTGAAAGAGATCGGGGATGAAGAGGAGTTGGTGACGGAAACCGAGGTGATGGATCCCCGCGATGTTGGAATGGTCGGCAGCTATGCGGACATTCTCCGCGTGGGTGCGCGCAATATGCAGAATTTTGACCTGCTCAAAGAGGTCGGGCAGATCAATAAGCCTGTCGTGCTCAAGAACGGCCTGGCAAGCACGATGAAGGAGTTTTTACTGGCCGCCGAGTACATCATGAGCCAGGGAAATAAAAATGTGATCCTCTGCTATCGGGGCATACGCAGTTTTGAAACGGCGATCCGCTTCCCCCTCGATATCGGGATGATCCCTCTGTTGAAAAAGGAAACCCATCTGCCTGTGATCATTGATCCCAGTCACAGCATGGGAAGGCCCGACATTGTGCCGGAAGCGAGCTGCGGTATGATCGCCGCAGGAGCCGATGGGTTGCTTGTCGATGTCCATTGCCATCCGGATGAGGCTCTTTGCGATGGAAAGCAGGCCCTTCAGCCGGAGCATTTCTATCCCATGATGGAAAACCTGAGAAAAATAGCCGTTGCGATCGGGAGGGAACTATGAGCATCCTGACAATGATCGACCAGTTGGATGACTGGAAACCGTCAATTGAACGTCCGGTCATTATCACTGACCATCTTGTGGAAGAGCTTTATGGCGCTTCTCTCTCCAAAAGGCTTGACTGTCCCCTCATCAGCATTCCTCCCGGCGAGATGAGCAAAGAGATTGACCGGTACCTCGAGATCACAAGGAAGATGGTCCAATCCCAATGCACCAGGCGCACTACCGTCATCGCATTAGGCGGAGGTGTCGTTGGCGATCTGGCCGGGTTCGTTGCCTCCACTTACATGCGCGGAGTCTCCCTCATTCAAATCCCCACAACCCTTCTCGGCATGGTCGATTCCAGCATTGGCGGAAAGGTGGGGATCAACTTGCCGGAGGGAAAAAATCTATTGGGAGCCTTTCACCAGCCTCAGGAGATCGTCATTCCATTGAAGTGTCTGGAGACCCTCCCGGATAAGGAGCTTCGCTCGGGATTGAGCGAAGTGGTCAAATATGGAATGATCCTTGACGCGGCATTTTTCAAGTGGCTGGAAGAGAATATCGAAAAGCTCTTAAGAAAAGATCCCGATACGCTGAAAACTGCCGTCAAGCGGTGCGCTGAATTAAAGATGGAAGTTGTGGAAAAGGACGCCAAGGAATCCGACCTGCGTCAGATCCTCAACTATGGCCACACTTTCGGACACGCACTGGAAAAGATCACGGGGTATCAGGAATACACCCACGGAGAAGCGATCGCGCTGGGCATGCGCTTTGAAGGATGCTTAGCCACTGAGCACCGGCAATTCTCCAATGAATCCCTGAAACGTCAAAATGCCTTGCTGGATAAAGTCCATCCGGGTTTATCTTCTCCACAGATCGACCTCGAAAAACTCATTGAATCGATGAAAGCAGACAAGAAGGCCGTATCCGGGGAGATCGTTTTTGTTCTGCCCAAAGAAATAGGAAAGATGGCGCGGGAAACAGACGGGTATGGTATTGTCGTCCCTCAAGAGGTTGTCCATGAGACTTTGCGTTCCCATTACAGCTCGTACGCTTCCTGAAGCGCTCGACGATATTAGAGAGGCCAATAAAGTAGCCGATCTGATCGAGCTGCGCCTGGACTATCTGGACACCCCCTCTCCTGAAAACATCCAAAAACTCATCGACGTTTGCGACAAACCTGTCATCGCCACTTATCGCAAAGACAACGCCATCCCAATTCTAAAATCAGCACTGGATGCTGGAGCAGACTATATCGACGTCGAGGAGATCACTCCCGAGCTCCCCCTTGATCGGTGTATCTACTCTGTTCACTTGAAAGATACCCCGCCTCTTGAAGAGATGTACCGATCCATGAAAGCGAGCGGCGCGGCAATCATCAAGATCGTCCCAACTGCGAACACCTTCATGGACAACCTTGCCGTTCTCAACCTATTGGAGCAATGTCCCGAAGATCAATTGATCGCCTTCTGCATGGGAGAAAAGGGTGTGATCAGCCGCTATTTCGCTCCGGCACATGGAAGTTTCTGCACATTTGGCGCGCTGTCAAAGAGTAAAGAGAGCGCCCCTGGTCAGCCTTTAGCGATCCATCTAAAAAAACGAAAAGTCAATCAAAAGACATCCGTTTGCGGTGTGATCGGCGACCCGATCGCCCAGTCGCTCAGTCCAGCCATCCATCAAGCCGCCTATGAAAAGGACGGGCTGGATTTTCTCTTCCTCCCCTTTCACGTAAAAAAGGAGGAGCTCTCTGACATTCTCAATTTCATGCGTCAATTTCCCTTGAAAGGACTTGCGGTCACGATTCCTCACAAAGAAGCTGTTATTCCCCTGCTTGATGAGGTGGATGAAGAAGCTCAATCGATCGGTGCCGTCAACACCATCGTCAACGACAAGGGAAAGTTGAAAGGATATAATACTGACATTATTGGTGCTGTAAAGCCATTGAAGAAACGGATCGATCTCAAGGGGAAAAGGGCGCTTATCCTTGGCGGAGGAGGCGCGGCGAAAGCATTTGTTTATGGATTGCAAAAAGAGGGAGCAGAAGTCAAAGTGCTCGGTAGGAATCCGGATAAACTTAAAAATCTAAACTGCCAAACTGGAACCCTCGAAGAATTAGAAAATGAATTACCACACACTGACATCTTAATTCAGACGACCCCTGTCGGCATGTCCCCCCATATCGACAAGACACTTGTTCCAACCGACTTTTTGCATAAAGGTTTGCTTGTCTTCGACTGTGTGTACAATCCGCTCAAAACCCGCCTTCTTAAAGACGCTCAGGCCAAGCGATGCGAGACGATTTCAGGGCTTGAAATGTTTATCGGCCAGGCATGTAAGCAATACAAGCTTTTCACTGGCCAGACAGCCGATGTAGAAGTCATGAGAGGAGTCATGTTGTCGGATCGATTCGCACAATAGACGTGTGGAAATCTGCAAATCGTCTTTCAATCGCAGTTTTTTCTCTTTCAAGTTCTTCAATTTCTTTTTTTAATTCCAATAGTTCGGCTTTCAACGAGCTTTCCAAAGGATGTGTCTCACATTGATATAATAGTCGAAAGTAGCTGACTTTCGCTGAAAGGCTCTTCACAATTGCACGATATCGCTTACAATCCTTCCCTAATTCCTTTCTCGCCTCCAATTCGTTATCAGATATAATCCCATAGCGATTTAACCGCTTGTATTTGGACAAAGCAAGAGGGACTTTAGCAGCTTTTAGATCAGCCAGCGTTTTCGCTGCTTGTTTCTTATCGCGATAATTCGTCCAGTCAAAAACAATACCAAGAACAAAAGCACTTGCACAAATGCCGCTGCCCCCTGCTTTACCAGCAACAATCAACCCAACCATAGCTGCTGTTGATAGTGGAATTATAGATGACACGAAGGGTAACGCAAAAGTAACCGCCCCCAAAAGTGCCAATACGACAATCGCAGCGACTTTTAATGCGGTATCTGTCAGATGTTTATGCTTATGATCATTCCAAGCTTGCAGTTTTGCAGAAGAAGCTGTGGAATGAACCCCTGCTGTGGTTGAAAGTGGAACTGGACCCATACTTAAATTACCTAATTTTATCAGTATTATTATCTTATTATCCGAGCCTTCAATGGAAACGCCCGCTCGCTTTGCTCACTCAAAACACGGAAACACAGAGAATAAATGCAATCTCTGCGCCTCTGCGTTGAAATCCTATTATCTAGCTAGAATGGGGATCAAAGTCGACGATTGAATCGTGGAAACGTTTAAACTCTTCTTCCAATTTACTTTTTTGATTGTCAAGTACACCAACCAGGTCTGTGAGTGTTTTCGCTTCGTCTATCAATTCAGAGTATCGTGCAGCCATTGAAGGCATGAGAGCAAGACGTGTAATTTCAGCATCCTTAGAAACGATCAACTGTGTCTTGTTGTTCAGTTCACTAACGACCTGCTTGTACTTAGTAAAACTGTTTTCCAGTACTTTTCTTCTTCCCAATTCATGTTTAGAAATGATCCCATACCGATGAAGGCGCTCATAAGTAGAAACCGGATGAGGAGTTTTAGCGCTTTTAAGATCTGCCAGCGTTTTAATAACTTGATCGGGATCACGATAGTTATTCCAGTCTGTCATGAAGCCCAGCACCATCGCTCCAGTATTTGAAAAGGCAAATAGAGTTGGGGCACTAAAAGTCAAAGCAAGCACTGCCGCAACGGGCAAGGTTGGCAATAAAATGGGAACGGCTATTCCGGCTGCAAATCCCCCACATCCCAGCAAGACAAGCCCGACAATTGCGACGACTTTCAAGATGGTATCCCGTAAATTCTTATGTTTATTTGTATTCCAGGCCTCCAGTTTTTCACTAGAAGCTGCTGGATTAAAACCGGTAGTTAAAGATGAAGGGACTGATGTCATTTTAATTTCTCCTATATTTTTTATTAATTTAAAATAAATTATAGTATAAATTAAAATTATTAATTACCGTGTTTTATACGGTAATGCCTATGTTTACAAAATACTTACAGAATTATATTGATATTTTAGTTAGGGAAGGGGTCAACTCCGACAATCGATGAATGAAAGCGGTAAGCAAAAGGGCTTGAGATGTTTATTGGACAGGCGTGTGAGCAGTACACGCTCTTCACCGGTCAAACGACCGATGAAGAAGTGATCAGAGGAGCCTCGATTAGGCAGACGCTTTAGGATCAAAGTCGACAATAGACTCGTGGAAATCAGCAAATCTCTTAAGAAAGCGAGCTTTGTTTTCTTCAAGAGGTTGTTTTTCTTTATTCAGCTCTTCAATTTCTTTTTCTAAAACTTTTTTTCTTGTGTTCATCGATGACATTTCTTTAATTCTGTCTATTTTTCTCTGCTTTTGATCAATCTTCCCTTGTATGCTATCGATTTTACTCTGAGTACGTTGATATTTCCTGCAATCTCCTTCCAATTGACGTCTCTTTTGGAGTTCTTCTTTTGAGATGATTCCGTAACGATGCAGTTGTTGGTACTTTGAAATCGACAGAGGGACTTTAGCGGTTTTTAGTTTGAAAAGTTCATTAGAAGCTACCTTCGGATCTCGGTAGTTTGTCCAGTCGGATAATATCCCTAAGACCGCTGCACCTCCCATACCTATTAACCATCCAGTCCCACCCGAAATACCAAGTATAGCTGAAGCTGAAGATGAAACGGCAGCGAAAGTTACAGGAAAAATTACCGGAGCGACAAATATAGAAGCTAGGTTTGCGGCTCCAAATAGCACCAATGCAACGATCGCTGCGACTTTTAATACAGTATCGCGCAAAAGCTTGCGTTTATTATCATTCCATGCCTCGAATTTGTCTTTTGACGTGATTGTTGCACTTGATTGATTTTGATTAATGGATGAAATCATGAA
>CAZWOB010000084.1:7127-8212 GCA_964635295.1 uncultured bacterium | reverse complement strand
CTGGCAAGTAATTTTACATATTCCTGGCTAAAGGTGCTTGTAGCGACAAACTTTTCTGCCATCTGTCCAGTCAAAAGTTTTACTTTTCCTCCGTTCGGATGCAATGCGGCAAATCCGATCAGATCTTCCTCGTTACCTTGATCGGAAAGCATGATCCCAGCACGTTCCAGAAATGCGCGTACGAGTTTGGGCTTCCGATCTATAATGGTTGTGCCGACAGCAGTGACAATATGCCTGGACCGACAGTATTTTTTGTAAGATTTCGATATCTTTGGATCCAGGCTTGCCTCTATTCCTGGAATGGGCATCCAGTTCACTTCAAGAGGTGGCCCTAGGATATTATCAACATTTCCGTCATAAGTCGATGAATGATAGCGCACCTGCCTCTTATGAGTTTCCAGGAGTTTGAGTAGTCCTGGAAATGGCTGATCGACCGGTGCGATCACATCCCCGTCAGATATCGTTACAGTGTCTTTCCCCGGCAATCCCAGTTCATCTTTGAGGGCCGACCCGAACAACACGTTCAAATGAAACTCATCGATATGAGGGGGAGCTTGAGACAATCCTGTTTCATCGATGACAACCGATCCAAAAGACTTGACGGTCCTTTCATCAAAGACGCCAAGAACAACCTCTGCGCGATCTCCCAAATACTTGTTCCTGTCGTAGACTCCCCAATTGATGCTGTAAACAAATCCCTGCTGTTTTTGAGAGTAGGTAAATTTGTATCGGGGACTCATGATCAATCCTTTTGACGCCAGTCTTCGACTTTCCAGGTGGATTGAAGGGACGATATTACTAGGGATGGCAATAGGAATTGACCGGCCATCTTCACAGGGTGCCGGTTCGACAGAGCTTCTGGTTATTCCGTTGAAAGACATATTTTCTTGAGGATCTGAACACAGCCACTGTTGGTATACTTGAACGGCGTCCTCCATGATCGACCCTACGGGATAACTCTCCGGAATGCGATTCCGTTCTTCTTCTGAAACAGGAACAGTTTCCGGGAATTTTACCTCGCAATGGACATTGTCTCGGTAATCGTCGAAAAAGAAGCGAAGCTGCATGACCCGTGTTCCGGGGAC